>CAJOGK010000005.1 GCA_905234145.1 uncultured Prevotella sp.
GAAGTTAAAGAAGTTAAGAAGTTAATGAAGTTAAAGAAGTTAAGAAGTGGCTGCGCGGAGAGATAGTCTGAATGCGCTATCCGGATAGTCTCGATGAGTTGTTCAGATAGTCTGCATGGGGGGTAAGGGATAATCCCGACATGTCGTTCAGACGGTCTTAATGACTCGTTCAGATAATCTCAATGGATCCAAAGTGACTTGGTTCCATGTGGCTCGCTTACCGAGTACAAAGGTACAACATTTGGAAAGGGTCTTGTCCCTTTCAGACCGCTTTGAAAGAAAAAAGTTTTTCTTTATTTTATTTTTTAGGTTAAACCTAAGGAATTTATTCATTTTCTCGCTCGCTCCGAGAAAACGAATCAAAAGAGGGGCGCTACCCCCAAGGCCCCCTTCAAAGGGGGATGCAAACAGAGAGTCGCAGAAACCGACGACTCTCTGTGGGTTTTGGCATCGCGGGACACGCGATGAGTGTTTATATTAAAGTGGCTCATGAGCCACTTAAGGCACGGGGGGATATCGATGCAGTAGTCCTCAGAGATGTAGCGGACGGCTTGAGGGGGTAGTTTACGGGCGAAGGGACTGACACCCATCGCAGTGAGAATAGCACGGCGTGTGGCGAGGTAACGCCGGAAGGTGCGGCTTGACACACCTGCGAGCTTGGCGAGCTCACTCTTAAACATTGCTTGCATAATTACTTTTTTTAGTTGACCACGAATTATACGAATTTCACGAATATCTCAAATGTATATAATACATTTGTGTAATGAGTGTAATGAGAATACAAAACTTTCGTTATAGAAATACATTTGGGTGGAGGTGAATATATTTGTTATATGGAAACTTTGAAAAACTCGTTACACTCGTTACACTAGCGATGTCTGATGGAAGACGTAAGATGTTAGATGTCAGACATTTAGAAGGGTAGGTCGTCATTACCATCATCGTCGTCATTATAGCGTGCAAATAAATCGGGTTGTGTAGGCTCGGGGTTCTTTTCTTCGATTTCGGGCTCTGCGAGCATGTCGGAGATGACGCGCTGGGATTCGTTGGGATCCATTTCGTAGAGCTTGTAGTAGCACCCCTTGGAGTTACGCTCGGAGTGGAAACCGATGGCCTTCATGACCAACGAGACACGACGCGAGGTAATGGGCTGGCGACCGTAGGAGATCATCTGGGCGATGGTGGCCGAGTTGAGCCGCTTGAAGGGCTCACCGGGCTTGGGTTTGCGGAAACGACAACGGATGAGCTGCTCCTCGTCGGAGACAATACGGAAATACTCGTTCTGCTGCTTCATGCGCTCCTCTTCGGGCTTATCGAACCAGTAGGCAAAACCATCGTAATACTCGTCGCGCAGCTGGGCATAGAGCTGCTCGTAGTCAAAATCCCAGGCACGAGGGTTATCGATATTGGCCACACGGAAACAGATTAATTTAACGAAGAATATTTATAGACAACGGATTTTACGGATGACACGGATGGTTTTTTCGACCACGAATTAGGCGAATTAAACGAATTTATTACAACCACAGATTAAAACGAATTTTACGAATAAGGAGAGCCGGGGATGCGGATGGTCATTCTCGGCTCTCTGCGTATTAGTTAAGCAGAATGAACAGAAAAAAAGCCAAATTCTTGCAATTCTCAAGAATTCTTCTTAAATTTGCAGCCGAAATAGATATTTAAACTGAGCGAGGCCATGACCAACCACTAGGGCACACAACCCTTTGAGCCTTAGCATAGAAATCATGCCCAAAATAGGATAGAGAGGGTATAAAGAAAGGGATGGGTTTGTAGAAGTAATACATGTTAGTTCCCCTTACTGGGGCGATGTGGATGGTTCCATCCAATCGTAGGGTTATACCCTACGCTAAGTTATTCGACCCCGTTGGGGTCATGTATGCCTTGTAAGGGCAATATATCGTTGAGGTCATGTATGCCCTGTAAGGGCAATATATCGTTGGGGTCATGTATGCCCTATAAGCCCTGTAAGGGCTATCTACCATAGTGTAGGGTGTCAACCCTACGTTGGGGCGCCGACCCAACCGTTGCCCCTGTATGGGGCTCATAATTCTGGGCATTGCCGTAGTTATTCTTGAACTTTCGACTCGTCAGACTTGCATAAAGTCAGTTGTTCGACTGTAGACATATTGAGCAACTGAGAACGAACCTTTATCAGCACATCATCGGCTGACACCTCTTTCTCAAGGATACTCAATGTATCACCTCTCTTAACGTTTTTGTTCTCATAGCGAGTAAAAATTTTCGTGTGACTATCACGCGGCTCAACTTCCACATTGATTTTGAGCGGTTCTCCAAAAGCATCAACCTTGATGTCACGAATGTCTGAGACACAGAGTATCGCCCGCTTATAAGTGTCTGTTCCAAACAAATATTTACCATGTTTAGCCACAAAGCCTGCAACATCAGAATCGTATGTGCTAATAACAGGACGATTAACGGATATGTAAGTCTCACCTTCCAAAAGGGTAAAGGCAATATTCATCAACTGTCCATCAACAAACCATTCTGTGCTGAGGATGCGTGCCACTTTCTCAGAGGAATCAACTGTTGTGCTATCTGACATGGCTATGAAATTTTGCGCATCACATCAAGTAACGATTGTGAAGTGAAGGGCACATGGCTTTCGTGTAGTTCTTCCCCATTTCTTGAAACATAATAGGAAAACTCATTAGCCCCCAAACTGATGCTTCCGCCTGTTATTTTATTTTGTAAGCCAAGTGTTGCATTAACATCTGGGCCAATCATCCAATCACGCCAGTCAGCATCTTCAGAAATAAACAAAACACTACGCAGATTACTGAGGACTTGGGGTGATACTGCATAACTGCCCTTGCCAGCCCAACCGTCTTCTAATGTAGCAAGATGATCAAGACGGTCAAAAGCCTTCGAGAGATTCACCTCTGTCGCAACCTGCTGTTCATGCAGAAGTCGTGAAAGAACGGTACGCACGTTCCGGCTCTGCCCCTGGATAAGCGTCCAAAGGGCATCAACTGGTGACATGTCGGTTTGCGGATATGCTGTTATTGTACTCATATTACGAATCGATTATTATTTTGGGGGCAAAGGTACGAAATGTTTTTGAAAAATACAAGTGTATTCGCTATTTTTTAATATATAAGAAAACCTCTGATTTTTACATAACAGGGGGACGGTATACCGTCCCCCTGTTATATACCTGTTATCGGATGTCGAACAGGCGGTCGAAGCCTGTTAATTTGAGAATCTTCTGCACTTCGCCCTCGACGTGGGTAAGTATCATGCTGCCCCCAAGGGCGTGGCTCTCCTTCTGAAGTTTTAGCAGACCGCGAAGGCCCAGGCTACAGATGTACTCCAACTTGGTACAATCAAGTTCGATACGCTTATTGGCATTGTCCATCAGGGGTTTCAGGTCTTCCAGAAACTTTGATGCTTCAGCTGTGTCGATCCAGCCGATAAGGTTTCCAATATAGGAACCATTTTGTTCTTTAATTTCGATGTTCATCTTGTTTATTTACTATTTAACGATTTGACTATTCTCATTCCACATTCTTCATTCCACATCCTACATTTTTCGTCAGCGTGAGTACATTGTAGCCATCGGCCGTGCGCTCATAGTGCATCGTGTCCATGATGGCTTTCACAAGGTGTATGCCCAGACCGCCTATCTGACGTTCGTCCAACTTGGCATCCACATCCACCTCTGAATGCTGTGTGGGGTCAAAGGGGGTGCCGTGATCCTTGATGACCAGCGTCAGTACGTCATCGACAACCTTTGCCGTCAGTTCCACATGACCTCTGATACCTTTGGGATAAGCGTAGCCAATCACATTGGCCACCCATTCCTCGATGCCAAGGTTGAGCGTCTTGAACGTTTCTTCGTCGATATCGTGTTCACGGCATACTGAGAGGAAGAAGCCTCGCATACGGCTCACCTCCGTCATTTCATTCTTCATGATGATGCGCCGAGGGGCCGTAGAATTGTTCTTTTGTGATGCACCGTGACGTAGGAAGAGCAGCGTCAGGTCGTCGCCCTGTACCGTTCCGTCGGCAAACACGTTGACGTGCTGTTTCAGATAGTCTATCACCTCGATGGCCGATGCCTGACGGTTCTTCTCCAGATCGTGCAGCAGCCGGTCTTCGCCAAAGAGTTTCCTGCTACCGTCGGCTGAGATATACATTGCCTCTGTCAGTCCGTCGGTATAGAGCAACAGGGCCGTATTCTCCGGGAACGGCATCTGCTGCTCTTCGTAACGGTAGTGGTCTTGAATGCCGATAGGCAGATTGGTCTCTACATCCAGCAGCTGGCACTGTCCGTCGGCAGTTATCAGCGCAGGGGCATTGTGGGCGGCATTGCAATAAGTAAGGTGGTGGGTACGTAGGTCGAGCACGCCTACGAAGGCCGTTACAAACACCAGCGATTCGTTGGCCGACGCAATGGCGTGGTTCATCTGGCGCATGATGTTGGCAGCACTCTGATAGTTGCCTGCCAGATTGCGGAAGAGCGTTCGTGTGACAGCCATGTAGAGCGATGCTGGCACACCTTTGCCAGCCACATCACCGATGATGAAAAACAGTTCGTTGTCCTCGATGATGAAGTCGTACAAGTCGCCGCCTACCTCTTTGGCAGGGGTCATTGAGGCAAACAGATCCAGGTCGTCGCGTTCAGGAAACACGGTGGTCAGCATGCCCATCTGTATGTCGTGGGCAATAATGAGTTCGCTCTGCAGTCGCTCCTTGCTGGCGGTAGTTGCCTGGAGATCATTGATATGCTGTTTCAGGGAGGTCTGCATATACTCAAACGCGTTGCGCAACTGTAGCAGCTCGTCCTCAGAGTGAATCTTCGGCAACGGGGTGTCAAGATTGCCGTCGGCAATGCTCACGGCCGACTCGGTAAACTGGCGCAGGGGGCTTGACATCTGGTAGATGGCCCAAGTACAGAAGACAAACAGCGATATCAGTCCGACAATGAACACGATGGTACCGTATTTCACGATCTGATGGGTCAGCGGTAGTGTCATGCTGTCGCCGGTGAAATGGAAAAACAATACTACAGCCACCAAGAATACGGCGGCTGCAATACCCATGATACGAAAACTCAGTCTTGCAGCAAACGACTTCCTGTAAGCCAAGTCGTAATTGTATTCGAAATTCGGCTCTTCTACCACTTTAGATCAGCTTAACTCTGCTTCATTTGTTATTGATATATTTTGGAGACCTCTTTATTTCTTAAGCCGTACGAAGACGGGGTAGTGATCGGAGGGCAGGCGCTTCTGGAATTTCTTGAAATTGATTTCCTGAGGGGCGTCGTGGCCCTTGAGTTGCTCGTCTGATTGCGGATTCTCTACCCAGTAGCTATTGGTGAGCACGCCATAGCGCTCTACATGGAAGCAGGGCGATACAAACACGTGGTCGATGCGACTGGTGGTCTTCAATTCTGGGTCGTAGCTGTTAAACGTGCCATTCTCTGCAAAGCGTAACTGGGCTTTTTCGTAACTATCATCCAGCAAACCAGATTGCGTAAAGATGGTGTAAATCTCGTTGTTCTGGTCTACATTGAAATCACCGGTAAGGATAACGGGCTTCCCCTTGGTAATCTCCCGGATGCGCGCAACGACGAGTTTAGCGCCCTCGCGACGAGCCGTCGTGCCTACATGGTCCATGTGCAGGTTGAAGTAATAAAACTTCAAACTCGTTTTCTTCAGCTTGAAATAGCCCCACGAGCAGATGCGCACACAAGCGGCATCCCATCCCAAACCCGGGCGATCGGGTGTTTCTGACAGCCAGAAGTCGCCATGGTCGAGCAACTTGATTTTATTGCGATCGTAGAAGATATTGGCATGTTCGCCCCCATGCTTGCCATCGTCGCGCCCAAGTCCAATACAATCGTAATCGCTCAGATTCTTCAGCAAGTCCTGACGTTGTGCCTCCAGAACTTCTTGAGCCCCGAAGATATCAGGGTGCTCAAAGAGTATCTGGGCACAGAGCACAGGCATGCGCCGAGACCAACCGTTGCCTGCCTGCGCATCGCCATTATTCTGGTAACGGATATTATAACTCCCTACATAGAGCGGCTGAGCCTGAAGGGATAAACCCATCAGGCTAGCCATTATGAAGATCATTAGTAGTTTGATTCTCATTTCTTTGCCGTGGTGCTGATATTTACCAGGTGTACGATATTCAGATAAGGGATGCCCGTGTTGGCCTCAAGACCAATCTCACAGGTACGACTGTTCGAATAGCCCACCTCGATCTTGTTCTTTTCTATCTGTGGCTTCAGCTTGCGCAGGCCATAGCGATTCAACTCCGGGAAAGTGAAGCCGCGATCGCCAGCGAATCCGCAACAGCCTACACCTTCTGGAATCAACACGTTGTTCGAACAGAGCTTGGCCAGTGCAATCATATCCTTGTCAACGCCCATCTGACGGGTAGAGCAGGTGATATGGATGGCGATAGGCTTGTCTGTGGGATGGAAGTCAAGACGATCCTTCAGATAGGTCATGATAAACTCTGCAGGCTCATAGAGCTTCATCTTTTTCATTACCTTCTTCATACGATGCAGACAGGGACTCTGACCACAGAGCACAGGATACTTACCCTGCTCAGAGGCTTTCCAGAGCGCAGCCTCCAGTTCGGCACTCTTACGGTCGGCAATGTCGAGCATACCTTTCGACTCCCAGATCTGTCCGCAGCACATCCGCTCCATACCCTCTGGGAAGATCACTTCGTAGCCAGCCTTCGCCATTAGCTGGATCACCTCATCGACAAGGGCGTGCTTGAAAGGAGCTTCTTTTGAAAGACCCATCGTCTGGTTGATACAGCTGGGGAAATAGACCACCTTCAGGTCGGAGTGCTGTCCTTCGTGGTGTGGGATACTCTTCTCAATGATAAACTGAGTGAGGTCTGATTTCTTGGGTTGGCGTTTCTTCTTAGGCATGGCGGTGGTCCATAATGGCATACCCATCTTGTTCATCGTGCGACAAACGGTCGTCATCAGCGTAGGTCCTAAGGTGACGTGAGCTGCATGAGCCACATCGAGCACCACGCGCAGACCACTCTTGATGCCTGCCATGTGGTCGGCAGCAAACTCGCCAATCTTGCGCCCCATGGGGTTCTTGTTCATGTCAAGTTGGCGAATGAGGTGGGTCAACTCTCCCGTATTGATCTTCATCGGGCACGAGGTAGAGCAGAGACCATCAGCAGCACAGGTCTGATCACCATAATACTTATATTGCTTGCGCAGGGTAGCGGCACGCTCCGGATTCTGACCAGTCTTCTCCAGATAAAGAATCTCACGCTGAACGGCGATACGCATACGAGACGATAGCGTCAGTCCGCACGACATACAGTTTACCTCGCAGAAGCCACATTCGATACACTTGTTGGCGCGCTTTACCTGTTCGATCGTTTCCTTGGCTGTAGAGTGCTCTGGCTCCATGAGATAATGACCGCCATCGGGCACACTCGAAAAGTCGTAGTCGAGCACAGGCAGTGGTTTCAGATCCTTGATGAAGCAATCTGGATCGTAGTTGAAAATCACACCTCTGTTCAGCAGATTATCCGGGTCGAAGATCGCCTTCAATTCCTTCATGGCCTCGTAGGCCTCGTCGCCCCACTCGTATTGTACGAATGGTGCCATGTTGCGACCCGTACCGTGCTCAGCCTTCAATGAGCCATCGTAGCCCTCAACTACCAGTTTCGCTACGTCGCGCATCATCTCTGCATAGCGAGCCACCTCGTGCTCGTCGGCAAAGCTCTGGTTCAGGATAAAGTGGTAGTTGCCTTCGAAGGCGTGGCCATAGATACAAGCGTCGTTGTAGCCATGATCGGCAATCAGCTTTTGCAGTTTTACAGTAGCCTCTGGCAGCGACTCGATGGGGAAGGCCACATCCTCAATCAAACATGAGGTGCCTATGGGGCGCGTACCTCCCACACTGGGGAAGATACCCGAGCGAATCGCCCAGTACTTGCCGTAAACAGCAGGATCCTCCGTAAACTCCGCAGGGATATAGAGCTTGAACTGACTCAGACAATCCTGAATCTTCGCAATCTTTTCAAGCAGCTGCTCATGCGTGATACCCTTGGTCTCGGTGAGGATAGCTGTCAGGCCCTTGTAATCACCAGGCTTTACACCAGGAATCTTTCCGGCATCCACATCCTTCTTATACTGCAGATAGACGGGATCATCGACAGAAGCCAGTGACATGTAGTCGAGCATCTCAGCCGACTTCACCACGAGATTTTCGGCACTATAGGTCAGATCGTCCTCGCCAGCCTTCATCTTCTTCATCGCTACTACCGCCTCGCAACTCTCCTTCATGGTGAGGAAGTAAACCATGGCAGAGGCCTTGTACTTGTAGTCGTGGAGGGTCTTCATGGTTACCTCAGAGAGGAAGGCGAGGGTACCCTCAGAACCTACCATCGAGTGGGCGATGATGTCGAATGGGTCATCGTAGGCGATGAGTGGGCGCAGGTTCAGACCCGTTACGTTCTTAATACTATATTTGGTACGTATGCGCGAGGCCAGCTTCTCATTGGCGCGCACCTTATCGCGAAGGGCTTCGATTTTCTCCAGAAACTCCGGATGACTCTGTCTGAATGCCCTGCGACTCTCTTCGTTGCTCGTATCGAGGATGGTGCCATCAGTGAGGATGATGCGTGCCGATACCATCATGCGATCGCTGTTGGCATGCACACCACAGTTCATACCCGAGGCATTGTTGATCACGATACCACCCACCATCGCACTGCCTATTGATGCAGGGTCGGGTGGGAACACACGGCCGTAGGGCTTCAGAATCTCATTCACTCTTGCTCCCACGATACCAGGCTGAAGCTTAATGGTATCTTGGTTTTTGCCGATTTCATATTTCTCCCAGTGCTTGCCTGCAACGATAAGCACACTGTCGGTACAGCTCTGGCCAGAGAGCGATGTGCCTGCAGCGCGGAAAGTAAAGGGCATTTTATGTTTCTGGCATAGCTGGATGATCTTACTGATTTCTTCCTCGCCATCACTGCGGATGACTACCTTCGGAATCTGGCGATAGAAACTGGCATCCGTTCCCCATCCAAGAGTACGAAGCTCGTCGGTGTAAATTCGGTCGTTGGGTAATAGCTGCTTGAGGTCGCTTAAAAATTGATCTAGCATAGGGCGTTATTGGGGTTTTAAGTAAAACAATCGAGTATTATTATGCCACAAAGATACAAAAAAAATCGATTGATACTAACTTTTTTTTATTTTTTCACTAAAAAATGTGTAATATCTCGCAAAATCTTCGTATATTTGGCCACAAATAATAATTAGCGTAGATAATTACAAATTTAATAACTAAATTCCTATGACAGCTCTCATTTCCGTTATCCCCATCCTATTGCTTATTGTGCTGATGATGGGATTCAAAGTTTCAGGCTACAAGAGTGCCGTAATTACTCTTATCGTAACAGTTATTCTGGCTTTGTTTGCTGTACCTGCGATGGGCATTTTGCCAGAGAAATTTGCTGATGTTTCAATCTATGGCATTACCTTGTGGTCTGTCATAGAGGGTTTCCTCAAGGCTTGCTTCCCTATTATTCTGATTATCATCTGCGCTATCTTCAGTTACAACATCCTTTGTGAGACGAAGGAGATCGAGACCATTAAGACGCAGTTTATCCAGATGACCTCTGACAAGGGTCTGTTGGTACTGTTGTTGACATGGGGTCTTGGTGGTGTGCTCGAAGGTATGGCTGGTTTCGGAACCGCTGTGGCCATCCCTGCTGCCATCCTGATAGGCTTGGGCTTTAAGCCGATGTTCTCAGCTGTTATCTGTCTGGTGGCCAATACCGTTGCCGTAGGCTTCGGAGCTGTGGGCTTGCCAGCAACCACGTTGGCAAATCAGGTGGCTGTTAGTGGTGTGGCTACTCCAGAGGAGCTTTGCGAGGTGGCTACCTTTATCATTCTGCAGCTCTCGCTGATGTTCTTCATCACCCCGTTCCTCATCTTGATGATGACCGATCGTACGAAGATCATGAAGAATCTCACTATCGCCCTCTTCGTAGGTGCTTTCTCAATCACCGTTCAGTTCTGCTGCGCCCACTTCATTGGTCCTGAGACCCCTGCTATCCTGGGTTCAGTCGCTGCGATTATCGCCATGCTGATTTACAATAAACTCTTTATCAAGAAAGAGAGTGCTGCCGATACCGTACAGGTAGAGCACAAGCAGTTTGGCCTTGCTAAGACCCTGAAGGCTTGGAGCGTATATGGCCTCATTATTTTCTTCATCCTCATTTCGAGCAAGATTGTTCCTCCTATCAACGAGCTTCTGAACCAAACGCTGGTTACCAAGTTCGAACTGCCCGTTATTGGCAATACCTTTAAGTTCGGTTGGTTGTCGAATGCTGGTTTGATGATTTTCCTCGGTGCTGTGATTGGCGGTCTGATTCAGGGTATGAGTTTTGGCAGACTGATGAAGCTGTTGGCTAAGACCACGCTGAATCTTCAGAAGACGGTTGTTACCATCTGTTGCTTGGTAGCAATGGCGATGCTGATGAACAATACGGGTATGACCAACGATATTGCTAAGGGACTTGTAGCCCTTACAGGTTCTGCCTTCCCATTCTTCGCACCGCTGATTGGTTCGATTGGTACCTTCGTAACAGGTTCTGCTACCAATGCGAATATCCTCTTCGGTAAGTTGCAGGCTACCGCTGCGAGCGACCTCGGTTTGGTAAATCAGGGCACCTTCTTTGGCGTAACAGGTAGCGAGACCAACTGGCTTGCTGCTGCTAACTGTGCAGGTTCTGAGGGTGGTAAGTTGCTTTCACCGCAGAGTATCGCGATTGCTACTGCCGCCTGCGACATGGAGGGTCAGGATGGTGACATCATGCGCAAGACAATGCCGTTCGCTATCTTCTGGATCCTCATGAACGGCCTCATGGTATTCCTCGGCCTCCACGTGATTTAAGATTTTATAAACACCACGAATTAAGCGAATTTCACGAATTTTTAGCTGCGCACAGATATTATTACGAATTTCACGAATAGGCTGGCGCAGCAAAAATTCGTGAAATTCGCTGTATCTTATGCATCATTATCATGCCGTTCTGCATAGAATAATTTGTGTAATTCGTTTAATTCGTGGTCGTTATAATACATGCAAAGTTGTATCCTTTATCTAACAGTAGGGTTTAGGTTCCTTTGCAAGAAGAACTGTTTCGTCGCTAGGAAGAAGCAGAGTACGCCTGACGAGTTAACCAGTACCACTGACCAGAAAGCTGCACTATAGCCAAGTAGCTCAGCAATTACGCCTCCTAATAAGATTCCCAGTCCCATGCCGATATCCCATGAAATCAGGATGGTAGAGTTCGCTGTGCCCCGTTGGTTGTTGCCAGCGACGTTAATCGTCATGTTCTGGAAGGCAGGCCACATGTGACCATTTCCCAAGCCTATCAATAGTGCCGAGCCATAATAGCCCACATCGTTCGGAACAAGGATAAACAGCGTGTAGCCGATGAGTGAAATCACCATGCCAGAGCCAGCATTAAAAGTTACCCTTCCCTCTCTCAGCGCCTTGCTGCCTTGCAGTCGCGACAGCATCAGTCCTACCGAGCAAAGCATGAAATACGTGCCCGTACCGCTTGTAATGCCCATCACCTCCTTGCCGTAGATCGCCAGATAATTGCTTAGTACCCCGAAGCTAAAGCCAAAGGCCACCATGTTCAGTCCCAGCAACCAACCCCTTATCAGGAAGAATCTGTCGAGCGATAACTTCTGCTTGTTGCGCACGATCTCCTTCGCGGGTAGTTTTACGGTAGCATCCGTCAGCAAGCCTGCAAACGCTACAATCAGCGCCAACCAGAAGATAAACTCAAAGCTGTTGGTAAGTTCGTAAATCATAATGCCGATGGTAGGTCCTAGCGCCATGGCCAGATTATTGCTCAGGCCATAGTAGCCAATGCCCTCTGTCCTGCGGCTCGATGGCAATACATCGATGGCTACGGTTGCATTCGCTGTGGTCAGTGTGCCGAAGGGCGCGCCATGCAGCGTTCTTACGATGGTGAATAGTAGCAAGGTCGATGCCGCCAGATAGCCTGCAAAGAAAATGGCAAACGCCCCGAAGCTCGCCATCAGCACCAGCTTGCGAGGAAACGAATCCACCAGATAGCCACTCAGCGGACGAATCATCAGGGCCGTGATGGTATAGCCCGAGAGCACCAGTCCTATCACGTCTTTCGTAGCTCCGAAATGCTCACTCAGGTAGAGCGGCAATAGTGGTGTCAGGATGTAAAAAGCAAAGAATAGCGTAAAGTTCGCTACCATCACCTTACAATAGTTTTTGTTCCAGAGTTTCTCCATTGGACTGCAAAGGTACTACTTTTTTCAAAGTCGCCACCTTTCCTAACGTTAATGATTTATAAAATTGCCCCTAGCCGATTTTACTTTCCCCTCCCTCGCGCGTATATATAATAAGGTAACATTATCAACTAAATAGCATTTATGAAACATTTACTTACTGCATGCCTGTTGGCGTCGGCCATCGCATGCCCAGCACAAGACCTCAAACTTAACGACCTCGATTACTTCGAGCGCCAAGGTGTTAATCTGCTCGTATTCAGCAACAGCTTCAATGGCGGTTTCAACGACGAGAAGAACTCAGGTATTGAGGTCATCCACCACGGTGTGCGCACCATTCAGGGAGGCGCCGTCCGTTTGAACAATACCCCTGAGCAGTGGGACCTCGTGCCCCGTATGACCGATCGTAAGGTAGATCGCCAGAAAGGTACCATCGAGGTAGCCCTGCGTTACGATGATTACGATTTCGATAGCCGTATCGTGGTATCAGCCAAAGGTCAGGGTGTAGAGATTGCCGTATGGCTCGATAAGCCCGTGCCCGAAAAGCTTGCTGGCGAGGCAGGTCTTAATATCGAGTTCCTCCCTTCTCAGTATTGGCTCAAGACGTTTACGATGGATGGCCGTTTGAATCGCTTCCCGCGTTACGCCACCTCTCAGACCATCACTCGTCCTAATAGCGAGAAGCCCCGTCAGTTTAAAGGCTTCAAGACCTACGACGATCGCGGTACCAATCGCTTTGTCGACCCTCTGCCCTTAGAGACGGGTCATACCCTCCTGGTAGCTCCCGAAACCCCAGAGCGCATGGTACGTATCAGCAGCAGCGATGCCGAGCTGAAACTCTACGATGGCCGTATGCTCGCCCAGAACGGCTGGTTTGTATTGCGTAGCGTGCTCCCCAAGGGTAAAACGGGTAAGGTAGTTACTTGGACCGTTGAGCCTCATGCCGTTCCTGGTTGGATTCGCGAGCCCAACATCGGTTTCTCTCAGGTAGGCTATATCCCCAGTCAGCCCAAGGTAGCCGTGATCGAGCTCGATAAGAAAGACCAGCCCAAGACCACAGCCTCGCTTTATCGCATCAAGGAAGACGGCACTATCGAAGAGGCCTTCAAGGGCGCTATCCAGCCTTGGGGACCTTTCTATAAATACAATTATGTAAAGTTCGATTTCTCGAGCGTTCAGCAGCCTGGTGTTTACTATATCCAGTATGGCGACACCAAGACCAATAATTTCCTCATCGACCAACATGTTTACGATAAGATAACCGATGCCACTACCGATGTATGGGTACCTATCCACATGGATCACATGTACGTGACCGAGGGCTATCGCACTTGGCATGGCGAGCCTTTCAAGGAGGGTTATCTCCAAGCCCCTGAGAGCGACCACTTCGACCTCCACAGTCAGGGCGCCACGACCGATACCAAGTATAAGCCCCTCGAACTCATCCCCGGGCTGAATATCGGTGGCTTCTTCGATGCAGGCGACTTCGACATCGAGACGGGTTCCAATATCAATGTGGTGCAGAACTTCATCCGTGCCTGGGAGCTCTTCAAGCCCGAGCGCGATGAAACCTTCGTAAGTCAGGAGCAGCGATATGTCGACCTCCATCGCCCCGATGGTGTGCCCGATATCCTGCAGTTTATCGAGCACGGTGTGCTTAATCTCGTGGCTCAGGCCGAGCAGATAGGCCACATGGCGCAAACGCTCTCTAATTCCGTCCTCGATAACTACCATCACCTGGGCGATGCTGCCTCTATTACCGATGGCCTGCATTACGACCCCTCTTTAAAGCCTTACGAGGTGTCAGCCGATGGCAAGCGCAGTGGCACGCCCGACGATATGTGGGCTTTTACCACCCGTAATCCGCGCCTCGATCTTCAGGCAGCAGGTGTCTTGAATTCTGCGGCTCGCGTGCTTCGAGGCTATAATGACGATTTGGCTGAGCGCGCACAGCGACAGGCTGACCGTCTGCGTTCCGAGGCAGAGCAACTGCTGAAGGCGAAGAAAGCGCGTCGCGACCCACAGGCTGAGGCCGATTTCGCTTGGTTGACGGGTAGCAACATCACCATGAAAGTTCAGATTGCCCTCGACAGCATCCCCATGAAGGATGAGGCCTATAAGCAGAGCCTTCGTCCGCTTATCAAGGAGTTTGCCGACTATGTGCAGAGCTTCGACAAGCAGAATCCCTATGGTGTGCCCATCGGACTGGGCAACTGGGCAGGCGTCAACATGGTGCTTAATTTTGGTATCGCAGTCAATTACGCCCACCTTTACTTCCCCGACATCGTAAAGAAAGATGAGATTTATCGCGTGTCGAATTGGCTCTATGGTTGCCATCCTTACCACAACTATTCGTTTGTGGCCGTGGTGGGAGCAGCTCGCCCCAAGCAAGTGTTCTATGGTAACA
Source organism: uncultured Prevotella sp. (assembly GCA_905234145.1). Classification (GTDB taxonomy): domain Bacteria; phylum Bacteroidota; class Bacteroidia; order Bacteroidales; family Bacteroidaceae; genus Prevotella. The sequence goes on from CAJOGK010000005.1 coordinate 14,736, forward strand.
ACCGTGCCGATTTCTCTGCTATTCCTGGCAATGTAGCGCCAGGCCTGCTGTTCCGTCAGCCCGACCATTTCGAGAACTTTGATGACTGGCCTTTCCTCTGGGGTCAGAACGAAGGCACCATCGCTGGCAATACCCAGTATATTATCTTCGGTTCAGCCTTCAAGAACCTGCAATAAAAAGTAATGTTAAAATAATCTTAAAATTTCCGCATGCTCTTTTGGGGCGTGCGGATTTTTTTATACTTTTGCATTCGATAAATTTAATTGTTCAACTTTAAAGCTTCTGAATATGAAGAACAAGTTATTTTCCCATTTGTGGGTCTTCGTGTGTGGTATGATGTTGTGTTTTACAGCGTCGTGTGAGAAAATGAATCTGGGCGAGAACAAGGAATCGTCGACGGATGATAAGGATGCCAACGTGGTGGTGGGAACCCGTGGCGAGGTGTTTGATTTGTGTAAGCGCCTGAACTTTATCGTTTACAACTCGGCTGGCGAACGTGTAAATCAGAAAGACCAGACGATAGACGATGAGCAGTTCGGACAGGCGAAGTTTGCCTTGCCTGTAGGTGAGTATCAACTGGTGATTCTGGCTCACAGTGCGAACGGAAATCCCTCGGTAAACAAGGATTTTAAGATTAACTTTACCAATGCCAAGGGCTATACCGACACCTTCTTTGCCTCGAAGAAGCTAAAGGTAGGAGAGGACACGATCCATCTGAATATGGATATGAAGCGCATCGTGGCGAAGATCAGGTTCGTGCCAGAAGATAAGATTCCTGAAAAGGCCGACAGCATCAGATTCTATTATGAAGGTGGTTCGGGTACGCTCAGTGCCATTAGTGGCTGGGGTGTGGTGAAGTCGAAACAGATTGCCTGGCTCGACCGTTCTGACTTTGACAAGCCTATCGAAATCTACACCATCCCCCGTGAGGATAACGACGTGCTGGAGGTAACCGTCAGCTCGTATCAGGGGAGCGATATCTTGTCGTCGAAGGTGATCGAAAACATTCCCATTCGCAGAAATTGCGTAACGACCTGTAGGGGCTATATGTTTGACGGCAAGGTAACGAAGGTGGAGTTTGACATTACCATCGATGATAATTGGGATGACCCTATAAACTATAGTTTCTGAAACTTTTAGGGTTAAAATTTGGTCGTGTCGCACATTTTATCTACTTTTGCAGCCAAAACAAGACTAAGATGGATAAGAACAGTATAAACGACACGCTACGCAGGAACGTGGCTCTGCTGTCGAAGCAGACAGAAAAGGAAGTAGGCATGATGCCTGTTACCGAGGCTCCATTGCCATCGGTAGAGCAGGTAAAGCGCATGGTAACGCTGGTAAAAAGCATTATCTTTCCCGACTACTTTAACAAACGCCAACCCGACGAGGCCATACGCTCGTATTATATAGGCGTTTACATGGAAGAGCTGGTGAAGCTGCTGACAAAGCAGATAGCCCACGGACTGCAATTCTGCGAGAACTGCGACGAGATAAGCACTAAGGATCAGGTGTATGGAGAGGCAGAAAGGCTGGCACTGGAGTTTATTGATGCCCTGCCAGAGATAAAGCGACTGCTCTATACCGACGTGCAGGCAATGTTTGACAACGACCCTGCGGCACCGAACTACGGAGAGGTAATCTTCAGCTACCCCTGTCTGAACGCGATGACCCACTATCGCATGGCCCACAAGCTGCACGAGCTGAAAGTGCCCGTCATCCCACGTATCATTACGGAGCTGGCGCACTCAAAGACGGGTATTGACATACACCCGGGCGCACAGATAGGTGAATACTTCTCGATAGACCATGGCACAGGCGTGGTCATCGGAGAAACAACCATCATAGGCAACCACGTAAGCCTGTATCAGGGTGTAACACTGGGTGCCAAGAGCTTTAAGTACGACGAAAACGGCAATATGCTGAACATACCCAGACACCCGATTATTGAGGATAACGTAACGGTATATTCAAACGCCTCGATACTGGGGCGCATCACTATCGGACACGACTCGGTAATAGGCGGTAACATCTGGCTGACACACGGGGTGCCACCCTATTCGCGCATCCTGCAATCGAAAGCTCAGGAAACGGGCTTTGAAGGCGGCTTAGGTATCTAAGCCGCTTTCTTTTTACCGAACTCTGGATCGATATCGAGTATGGCCGACACAGCGTAGGTCAGCGAGCAGGAAGCAATGACAATCCAGAAGAAGGCCTGATAGCCCACACCCTCTTGCAGCGCACCGGCAAAGAGACCAGGAATCATCATCGACAGCGCCATGAAGGCTGTGCAGAGAGCGTAATGGGCGGTCTTGTGCTCACCCTGACTATAATATATAAGGTATAGCATATAAGCAGAGAAGCCAAAGCCGTAACCGAACTGCTCAACGAAGATGCAGGAGCTGATAACGAAGAGATTAGAGGGCTGGAGGATAGACAATACGACATAGACGATATCGGGCAGGGTGATGGCAACCACCATGGGCCACAGCCAGCGTTTGAGACCATCGCGACTGGCAACGATGCCGCCAAGAATACCTCCAAGGGTAAGACCAATCACACCTACCGTGCCTTGTACCAAACCGTATTCACCATCAGAAAGCCCAAGTCCGCCATTGGCCACCTTGTCGACCAGGAACAAAGCAGAGACCTTTGCCAACAAGCCCTCGGGCATGCGATAGAAAAGCATGAAGCAGATGCCTACCCACACTTGGGGCTTCTGGAAGAAGGTAATCACGGTAGCCTTGAACTCCAACAAGATATCACGCACACTCTTCTGGCGGCGCTCATTGTCTTCATCAGGACGGGGGAGCGCCCAGTGGTGATAGAGCCAGAAGGCGATAAAGAGGCCTGCCATGAGATAGAACACCAGTGACCAAGAGTAACGGATGCTACGTGTAAGCACCTGCAAAGCACCAGCAAGACCCACCAAAAGACCAGAAGAGAAGATGGTGGCGATACGGTAGAACGTAGAGCGGATGCCTACGAAATAAGCTTGCTCGTGTTGCTCAAGGCCAAGCATATAGAAACCATCGGCAGCGATATCGTGGGTGGCACTGGAGAAGGCCATCAGCCAGAAGAAGGCCAACGAGCCTTGAAGCCATACAGGCCCGGGAATGGTAAAGGCGACACCAGCAAGGGCTGCACCAATCAATAGCTGCATGGTGATAATCCACCAACGCTTGGTTTTGAGCATGTCGATAAACGGGCTCCAAAGGGGTTTAATTACCCAAGGCAGATAGAGCCACGAGGTATAAAGCGTAATATCGGTATTACTGAGACCAAGGCGCTTATACATAATCAGCGAGATGGTCATAACGGCGACGTAAGGTACGCCTTCTGCGAAGTACAAAGTGGGCACCCAAGCCCAAGGATTCTTATTTTTCATTTTTCATTGAACATTGACCATTGAACATTGATCATTAATCGTAGAGGCGCTGGATTTCGGCACCGCGATAGTAGAATAGGAGGATTTCATCGTAGGTCTTGCCTTGCTCACCCATGACGGCAGCACCTATCTGACAAAGACCTACACCGTGACCCCAACCACGACCGTGGAGAATAAACTGATCGCCCTGCTTCTCAACCTCGAAGGCTGAGCTATACAGATGGCTCTCGCTGAGGGCGCGACGGATTTCGAGTTCCTTGCCGATGGTGAAGGTCTTCTTCGTACCTACAATCTTGAGTTTCCAGATACGACCGCTCTTGCCACGCTCCAAAGGAATGAGGTCGACGATTTCGCCAAAATCATCCTTCAACTTGCGATTGATGAGCTCGGAGAGTTGCTCGCGGGTGTAGGTGACTTCCCAACGGTAGAAATCGATGGTTTCCTGATCGTAATCGTTGAGCACCTGCGAGAGAATCTGCTTGTCGGCAGTGCAGCAGTAAGGATCGTGGAAACTAACCAGATAAGGTTTGGGCGTATCTTCCCAACAATACTGGAACTCTTCGGTTTCGCCGCCACAGCACTTCGAGAAGCGGGCATCGCAAATCTCGCCATCGTAAGTAAGAATCTGTCCGCGCGTCTCGCTGATGGCATCTGCCACATGCTGGTTGTTGGCCTTGGTGATACCCTGGTAGCGCTGGCAATGGTCGTCGGCACACACATCGAAGATGGTATGGTCTTCGCGATCGTACCAGCGGATGAGTTCATCGTCTTTCTTGATGAAAGAGAAGAAACTGTCGTTGCCATTCTCGTGTTGGCGGCGCTTTTCCATCTGGGCAAGCAACCACGAGCGCGAGATAACCGCATGGGCCTTGAGGAACTCGGGCGATGCAGTGGCTGACATCTCGCTGGAAATCACGCTGGTAAGATAGCGCTCTACGGGCAATTCGTTGATAGCCACAATCTTATCAGCCTCGACCACGATACGCAGGGTTCCCTCGAAGGTCTGCGTCTCTTGGCGCTCCCAATGGTAATCAATGCCGATGGTGACATCTTCGAGTGAGAAGGAAGCATCGTCGGCCTGTGGGGTAAAGGTGAGGTTACGATACTGCGTGCCTCGCCACAAGATACCACCCTCGGAGAACTCTACCACCTGTGGCCCCTGAATCACCTCGCCTTTAGCCACGTAAGGGGCATTGAGCGTGAAATTGATCTTCGAAGCCGTAATGATGCCAACGGTGACATTGGGCTCTTTTTGAGTGGGGATTAGAACGTTAAGCGTTGAGCGTTTGCTAACGCTGCTGGCTTTCAGCTTATCGATGACTTGTTTGAAGCCGGCCTTTGAAAGTGCCACCTCGTTGAGGATATCGATGGCCTTTTCGGGGGGTAAGCGATTGAAGTCTTCTTCGCGAGGGGTGATAATAAGGCCAGACATATCAAGGGCACCTGGCGAGATGATGTATTGAGCCTCACCCTCGGCATAATAGCAATCAGGACGATGCTTGCCACGCGGAAAGACCACTGAGAAGTAATCGTCATCCTTTCGCCAGCTGACGATGTTCATCATCGGTTCCGTTTCGTCTTCTCGCTGAGGCAGAACCTCGTAAAGGCGGCGGAACAGTTGCTCGTCACCATACGACGAACGGCTATGAATAAGGAGCGCCGGACAAGGGTATTCTTCGATGACGGAGATGCTTTCCTCGTCGTTGAGACTGATAATCGTCGTGAGGTTATGACTGAGGCGCTTCCAGGCTTTCTGGAGAGGCAGCACGCCACTGGTTCCTGCCTGGAAATGGGCATGGTCGGGCGCAGAGGCACCGCACTTAGGACCATTGTAGAATACCATCATCTCTGGGTACTCATCGAGCAGCTTATGTATCTCGCCATAGGCCTCGCGTATCTGTTGAGGCTCGTGCTTCACAGAGGGGATGGTAAAGTGGATAGGCAGGATGGGGAAGGGGTTTACCAGCAGGTCGTACTGGTTATCAATCGTTTTCTTAAACTGCTCTTTAGGGCGATTCTGCTCGCAGAGGAAACAAGGGCGCTCTGCCACCGTCTTCTTATCGATACTGGCTCCTGTAGACACCATCCGGGCAGGGTTCCACTGTACTTGCATGCTCGAAGTACCCACTACCAACTCGCGGGTCTTTACATCGCGCAAGTCGTGGTAGCGCTGTCGGGCATCGTCCCACTTCTCCAACTGACGATTGAAGAAGCGCAAAAGGGGCGTATCCTTGAGGAATTCAAACTTGCCTTTCAGCATCTGCTGACGGGCCAGGATTTCGAGCGTGCGCAAGCGATCCTTATAGAGATTATTGGCATTAATCTTATCGATACTCAGGGCTGCATCGCTATTGCCTCCCCAACGGCGACAGAGATAGAGCTCAGTGAAGATGCGCCCGATACGATAGCGGCGCGAGAACTTCAGTCCGAGTGCATAATCCTCGCCATAAGAGGTGTTGGGGAAACCAATCTGACGGAGCAGGGGCGTAAAGAAAGCTCTTGGCGCACCCAGACCGTTGATACGAAGGGCATTGTTAGGGCCATTCTCATCCGTCCACTCATGGTGGTCAATCAAGCCCGGTGGCAAGGTATTGAGCTCGAAGTCGCACATACGATACGAACCAATCACCATCGCTGCATTCTGCTTGTAGAAGGCATCAACAATTTGCTGGAGCGTCTTGGGCGATGAATAGAGGTCGTCGGAATCGAGTTGTACGGCAAAGCGTCCGCAACGGTCATCGTTGATGGCCATGTTCCAACAACCGCCAATGCCCAGGTCAGTACGCTCAGGAATGATGTGCACGAGGCGCTCATCGTGGAAGCCACGCAGCAGTTCGGTAGTTTTGTCAGTAGAGTGGTTATCGACCACAATCACGTTATACTTGAAGTTGGCCTTCTGGTTGAGGGCGCTGCTGACAGCATCGCAGATGGTCTTTTCGCGATTATATACAGGGATGATGACTGAGGCCTCCATCTCGAAGTCCTGTTCGTTGAAGTCGGGTTGCCTATAGAAAGAGGGCTCTATCTTGGCACCTATCTCAGTGAGATGGGCCGTAGCCGCCTGTTCCATCTCTATCTGTACCTCGCGATTGGCAGGGTTCACGTAATCGAACTGTTTCACACCCGAGGCTCTCGTATCGGTTTCTTCTTCAGAATAGAGGCGCTCGTTGATGTGGAAAATCTGTCCGTTGCGACTCAGGAACAAGCGGAGGGCATAAAGGCCAGCATGCTGATAAGGGTGCTCGCTGGCTTGCTGGGCAAAGGCCTGAAGCAGCGAGGTTTTGATAAGCCACAGACTACCGAAATCGAAATCGTCGCGAATACTGCCCGTGAAATAATCGATAACGGGGTGGGGCTTGCGAGTACCTTCTACGATGTCGTCGTGGTCGGCATATACCATTGCTGCATCGGAATCGATGCCCACGTGTAACATGCGATCGAGGGCACCAAGGCCCATCTGCAACTGACGGGGCTTCGTCTGTAAGAGCACGTAGTCGGCTTTAGCCTGCTCAGCGAGCTGAATCATCGTGTTGCTGCTGGTGAGGTTGTCTACACAAATCTGTCGGCAATCGGAAAGAGGCTTCGAGTCTTTGGTATCGAGCGGTTCGTTTACCAACAGGAAGATATGATGTATGGTCTTACTGCCTCTGAGTTGGTCAATCAGTTGTTCAGCGGCCATGAGGTCACTACAAGGCAGAAAACAATCAATTTTTTCTCTCATTGAAGTGTATTAGTTGTTTTATAAGGTGCAAAATTCGCAATATTTTTTGAGAATACCAAATAATTCATATTTTTTTTCTAACTTTGCACCCAAAAAGCAGTGATGGCCGACGAGAAGAAGGTGTTAATGGGTATGTCGCTTAGCGAATTGAAGTCTGTCGTAAAGGATTTGGGAATGCCCCAATTCACGGCAGGCCAGATTGCCAAGTGGCTCTATCAGCAGCACGTAGGGAGCATCGACGAAATGACGAATATCTCGAAAGCTAATCGCGAGAAACTGGCTGAGCAATATACTATCGGCGCAATGGCTCCTATCGATTGCCAGCGTTCGAAAGACGGTACGATTAAGTATCTCTTCCCTACGCAAGACGGCAAATTCGTGGAAACGGTTTATATTCCTGATGGCGATCGTGCCACGCTTTGTGTATCGTGCCAGGTAGGCTGCAAAATGAACTGTCTGTTCTGTCAGACGGGTAAGCAGGGCTTTGAGGGCTCGCTTTCTGCTGGTGATATCCTGAACCAGATTTATGCCCTGCCCGAGCGCGAAACGTTGACAAATATCGTGTTTATGGGACAGGGCGAGCCGATGGATAACCTCGACAATGTGCTCAGGGCCACGGAGATACTAACGGCCGACTATGGTTACGGGTGGAGTCCGAAACGCATTACGGTGAGTAGCGTAGGCGTGAAAAACAAGCTAAAACGCTTCTTGGATGAGAGTGAGTGCCATGTGGCCATCTCGATGCACTCGCCCCTGCCTGAACAGCGCCAACAACTGATGCCTGCTGAGCGACAGATGTCGATCGTAGAGGTGGTAGACTTGCTAAAGCAATACGATTTTACCCATCAGCGTCGCTGCTCGTTTGAGTATATCTGCTTTGCAGGACTTAACGATACCACGATGCATGCCCGGGAAATCGTAAAGCTGTTGCAGGGCTTGGAGTGCAGGGTAAACCTGATTCGGTTCCACGAGATTCCTGATGTGGATTTGCCAGGGGCTGACGAGAAAAGGATGGAGGCACTGCGTGATTACCTGACCAACCACGGGGTATTTACCACCATCCGTGCGAGCAGAGGGCAGGATATCTTTGCCGCCTGCGGCCTGCTATCCACGGCTGTTAAAGGTAAAAAGGTAAAAAAGTAAAAAGGTAAAAAAGATATGGACAAAAGAAAGATTCGCGTGGCTATCACGCATGGAGATACAAACGGCATCGGCTATGAGCTGATTCTCAAGGCTTTCGAGAATCCCGCCATGCTTGAGTTGTGTACACCTATTATATATGGTGCGCCTAAGTTGGCTGCTTACCATCGCAAGGCATTGGAACTAGATACGCCCTTTGTCTCGATTAATAATGCCGAGGATGCCCAGGATGGCAAGCTGAACATGCTGACCACTTTCGAGGACGAGGTGAAAGTAGAGCTTGGCCAGTCTACCGAGGAATCAGCAGAGGCAGCTCGTAAAGCTGTGCAGCGTGCGAAGGAAGACCTGCAGAAGCATCTGTACGACGTGCTGGTAATGTCGCCTGTAAAGCCCAATCCGAATCCAGCGCGCGAAGACAGAGCCTTGTTGGTGATGATCAGTGATGTGGTACGTATCGGACTGGTGACTAACCACTTGCCGCTGAAAGACGTTCCCAAGGCCATTACCTCTGAGAAGATTGTGGATAAGTGTCGTATCTTTAATACCTCATTGAAGCGCGACTTCCGTATCAACAATCCGCGTATAGCTGTGCTGGCTCTGAATCCGCAAGTTGGCACAGAAGAAAACGAGGTGATTTTGCCTGCTATCGAAACCCTCGAAAATGAAGGTGTTCAGGCCTTCGGCCCCTATGTGGCCGATAGTTTCTTTGGCGAGAATATGTATGAGCAGTTCGATGGTGTGCTGGCGATGTATGATGATCAGGGTTCTGTACCTTTCAAGACCCTCTCTACTGAGTATGGTGTAAAGATGAAGGCTGGTATTACGGCTATCTGTACCACGCCCGACCTCGAACCATCGTTTGATATCGCAGGTAAGGGTATCGCTAATGAGCAATCGCTCAGACAAGCCGTTTATCTGGCCATCGACATCTTCCGCCATCGCGAAGAATACGATAAACCCCTAGCTAATCCGTTGCCAAAGCTCTATCACGAAAAGCGTGAGGAGGGTGAGAAGGTGCGCTTTTTCCCAAAGACTAAAGATGAATAAAAAATACCAGAACGGCTTCTTTATCTTCGGTCTCCTGGTACTGATTATCATGGTGACCCAGCTCGACTTCCAAGAAGTGTGGGCTGGTGTCTGTCATGCTGGTTACTGGTTTGCCAATGTGCTGGTATTGTGGGCCATTCTGTATGTGTTTAATACGGCTACCTGGTATATCATCATCAACAGCATCGGCAATGAAGAAGGTGTTTGCCGCAAGTGTAAGGTAGGCTTCTGGTGGCTTTATAAGATTACGATTTCGGCTTTTGCCCTGAATTACGCTACGCCTGGCGGACTGATGGGTGGCGAGCCGTATCGCATTATGGCGCTCTCGCCAAAAGTAGGCACTGAGAGAGCTTCTGCTTCGGTGATTCTCTTTGTGATGACGCATATCTACAGCCACTTCTGGCTATGGCTGTTGGCTGTGCCGCTCTATGTGCTTACCGAGAAAGTTACCGCCCTGTCGTGGTTTATCCTGCCCACGATGACGGTTATCTGTATCACCGTCATCTGGTTCTTTATCAGAGGTTATAAGAGAGGCATTGCCGTAACGGGTATGAACATTCTGAGCCACTGCGATGGGCACAACCGTTTGTAGAGCGCAATAAGGATAAGTTGGCTGAAATCGATAGTCAGATAGCAGCCCTGCATAATCAGAATCCTCGTACCTTTTTGGCGGCTGTGCTCTTAGAACTCTCTTGCAGATTGCTATCTACGCTTGAGATTTATTTCATTCTTCTGGTGATTATGCCTGGCCAGGTAAGCGTATCGCAATGCGTATTGATTTACGCCTTTACCACGCTTTTTGCCAATATGCTGTTCTTTATGCCGTTGCAATTGGGAGGTCGCGAGGGTGGTTTCCTTATGTCTACAGAGGGACTGAGTATGACGGCTCAGGCTGGTATCTTCGTGGCGCTGATTGTGAGGGTGCGCGAGTTGGTGTGGACGGCTATCGGATTGCTGTTGATTAAGTTCGATAAGCACGAAAAAACTGAGATAAGCCAATAAAAACTTAATTTTCTTTTAATTTTCTGCCAAAATTGCAGCTATATAAAAAATAATGTGTAATTTTGTCAACTCAAATGAAGATTTCAGAACTTCAAAGTATCAAACAGCGGTACAATATCGTAGGTAACTGCGATGCATTGAACCATGCGCTCGATGTCGCCCTTCAGGTGGCACCGACTGATCTCTCCGTGCTGATTGTGGGAGAAAGCGGTGTGGGTAAGGAAATCATTCCTCGTATGATTCACGACAATTCGCCACGTAGACGCGAGAAGTATTTTGCCATTAACTGCGGTTCTATCCCAGAGGGCACTATCGACTCTGAGCTCTTCGGCCATATTAAGGGTTCGTTTACGGGTGCTATCAACGATTCGCCCGGTTATTTCGGTGTGGCTAATAAGGGTACGCTTTTTCTCGATGAGGTGGGAGAGTTGCCACTGGCTACGCAAGCACGATTGCTGCGTGTGCTCGAAACAGGCGAATATATCCCAGTGGGTGCTACTGAGGTGCGCAAGACTGATGTTCGCATCGTAGCCGCTACCAACGTGAATATCCAGAAGGCCATCAGCGAGGGGCGTTTCCGTGAGGATTTGTATTACCGCCTGAACTCCATCCCCATCCAGATGCCACCTTTGCGCGAACGTGGTGAGGACATCGTGCTGCTGTTCCGCTTGTTTGCCATGCAGATGGCTGAGAAATACAAGATGGATCGTGTGGTGCTCGATGAGAATGCCAAGCAGTTGCTCGTGCATTATAAGTGGCCTGGCAACGTGCGCCAACTGAAAAATATCACCGAGCAGATTTCCATCCTCTCGCCAGAGCGACTGATTACGGCTGATGTGCTCAGCAAGTTTATCCCCCAAGATACGGAAACCACGCAATTGGCTACCATCCATCGCGAGGGTGACCACTCGTTTGAGAACGAACGCGAGATTCTTTACAAGATTCTCTTCGAACTGCGAGGCAACGTAAAGGATATGCGACAGGAAATCAGCATGCTGAAAAAACGGATCGAGGAAGTGCAGACGGCCAAGCCCGTGGGGGGGCATCCCTCTGACAGCTTGCCTACCACACAGCTGTCACCTATCAATACCGTGCAGCCTATCTCTTCCGTGTCTTCGGTTTCTCCCATGCATGTTACAGCTGAGGATGCCATCGCGGAGGAATATGTAGAGCCCGAAAAGGAGCCCGAGAATCTGAATTTGAACGATATCAGCAAGCAAATGCTCGAAAAAGCCCTTGAGCGCAATCACGGCAATCGCCGCAAGGCTGCTCAGGAGCTGGGCATCAGTGACAGAACCCTCTATCGCCGACTGAAACAATATGGACTCGATGGTGAAAGGTAAAAAAGTAAAAAGGTAAAAAATGAAAGATATATTTTTCTCAATAATTAGGCAATTTGGTGTTGGCAAAAAGCTTTGCCATGTTTTACCTTTTTACCTTTTTACCTTTTTACTTTTATCTTGCTCCGTAAGCTATAAGTTTAACGGTGCAAGTATCGATTATTCGAAAACCAAGACCATTCAGATTGCTGATTTCCCCATCCGAAGCAGCTTTGTTTGGGGACCCATGGGCCCGATGTTCAACAATCGACTGAAAGACCAATATGCGAACCATACCCAGCTGGAGCAGGTGAAGCGTAATGGGGACATGAAGATTGAGGGAGAAATCGTGGCTTACGAGCAGCGAAACAAGGGTGTAAGTTCTGAGGGTTATTCATCGATGACAGAACTCTCGATGACCGTCAACGTGCGCTTTACAAACAATAAGAATCATAATGAAGACTTCGAGCAGCAATTTACGGCTCAAGAAAGTTACGAAAATACGCAGTCGCTCAATGCCGTGCAAGAGTCGCTCGTAGACGTTATGTGTAAGAACATCTGCGAACAGATATTTAATGCAACCGTAGCCAACTGGTAAACGATGGAAAGGATAACAGAGTTGATTAATCACCCCGAAAGGCTTGACCGCGACACGCTTTATGAGTTGCGCTCGATGATTGCACTCTATCCTTACTATCAGCCAGCGCGCCTGCTGATGCTGCAAAATCTGTTTTTGCTACACGACCCTACCTTCGATGAGGAATTGCGCCGTGCTGCTATCTATATCACCGATCGTCGCGTGCTCTTCAATATGATTGAGGGTGCTCATTATCAGCTGAAAAAGCATACGGCAGCAAAGACCGAGGCCGTAGCAGATAAAGGAGGTTCGCGCACGATGACGCTGATTGACAACTTCCTCGACAGCATTCCCAAAGACGCAGAGGAGGAAACGAAAACCAAGCGTAAGCCCACACCAGCCGATGCTGCTGTCGACTACGTGGCTTATCTCCTTGAAACGGAAGAGGAAACCAATACTGCGGATGAAAGCATCCCGGAGATGAAAGGGCAGGATTTGATAGACTCTTTCATAAATGCTGACAAAGGCCGCTTTGAGCTCAAGGTAGAGCCAGAGTTGAAGCCAACCATCGAAAAATTGCCAGAAAATGATGATGATGGGGGAGATCAGGAGTATTTTACTGAAACTTTAGCCCGAATTTACATCAAACAAGGCAGATATTCGAAGGCACTTGAAATTATTCAGCGATTAAGTTTGCAATTTCCGAAAAAAAATGCTTACTTTGCAGACCAAATTTTAGAGAAGCTGATTATAAATAACAATAAAAAATAAGTAATAAAAAAATGTACACACTATTCGTAATTCTAATCGTGATTGCAGCTTTGCTGATGATCGGCATTGTGCTCATTCAGGAGTCAAAGGGAGGCGGTTTGGCTTCTCAGTTCTCTGGATACAACCAGATTGGTGGTGTCCGCAAAACCACAGATTTTATTGAGAAGGCTACTTGGTTCTTGGCAGCTTTCATGGTAGTTGTTAGCGTAGCTTGTGCTTACGTTGCGCCTCAGGCCATAACGGGTACATCAGTTATGGAGAACTATCAGGCTCCTGCTACCAATCCTAATAATCTGCCTGGATTCGGTGCTAGTCAGCAGAAAGATGCTGCAGCTCCTGCCGCTGAGGCTCCCGCTACAGAGGCACCTGCTGCTGAGGCTCCTGCTGCTCCTGCACAGCCTGCAAATTAATCGCAGCCGAGGCTCCAGCACAGCCTGCATGTTATCGCAGCTAAGTGCATAAGCCTTTCATCCAAGGGCTTTCAAACTATAATATCCCTGCCTGCCAATTGTGCCGGCAGGGATATATTTTTGAGTAAAATGCAAAAAATCGCTTGAAATATTTGGTGGTTTCGAGAATTATGCTTACCTTTGCACCCGCAAAACCGAAAAGGTAAAGCAATTGATCTTCAAAATGGTGCCCGTAGTTCAGTTGGTTAGAGCGTCAGATTGTGGTTCTGAATGTCGACGGTTCGAGTCCGTCCGGGCACCCCAAAGATAAAACTCCTGTAGTCCAAAAGATTGCAGGAGTTTTTTTCAAAATAAAGGCTAACTTTGCAGCAGTTTGTGAATATGTATTTTACAGGAATTATCAGAATTGATTATGACAGATATGAACAAATGGGTGGCTTGCTGGGGCAACGCTACCTCGATTACTAACCGTCGCGAGGCCATTTACGCTAAAGACCTCACATTGCGCTATCCTATCAGGATGCCGTTCAGTGGCAGTATGCTGCGCTTCCGTTTCTCAAATCTTACAGGAACCGAACCCGTTGAGCTTACCAAAGTTTTCGTGGGGCAAACCCCCATTACTTTTAATGGCGAGAAGCGTGTTACCCTGATGCCAGGCAAAGAGACGGAGAGCGATGCCATCAGCTATGCAGTAAACCGTGGTGACACGATAGAAGTAAGTTTCTATCTGGAAGGGTTTACACAGATGAACAGCGGTACGCTCGTAACGGGTCCGCTTTCAAAAGGATCTTATGCCTATGGCGACTTTGCCGAAGCTGACGAGTTGCCCCTCAATCTGACGCGCAATACCAATTGGTTCTATTTCCTGAACACCATCGATGTGCACACATCGGCAGAGAATCGCGCCGTAGTGTGCTATGGTGATTCCATTACTGCCCAGTCGTGGCCCGACTATATGGCTCAGCAGGCTTTTGGCTCTAATGTTGCCATCATCCGTCGTGCTGTCAGTGGCACGCGCATCCTCCGTCAGTATGATTGCATCACGTATCAGGCTTATGGTTTAAAGGGTGCAACCCGCTTTCCTATCGAAATGAATGTGGCTGGTGCTTCGGATGTGATTATCCAGCACGGTATCAACGATATCATCCACCCTGTAGGCACAGATGTAAATCCCTTCCGCCCGTGGAGCGACCTGCCTACGGTAGAGGAAATGGAGCGTGGGGTAGAGGATATCTATGTAAAACCCGCCAAGGCGATGGGACTGAAAGTATGGAGCGGCACCCTGCTGCCTATCTATGGCTGGCGCACCTATAATGAAGAGCGCGAGACGATGCGACAGGCTTTCAATAAATGGTTGCGCACATCGCCTATCTTTGATGGCTGTATCGATTTCGATGCAGCTGTGCGTAGCGTTACCAATCCAAAGGCTTTTGCTGACGGGTTTGACAGCGGTGATCACTTGCATCCCAGTGAGCGCGCCTACGAAGCGATGGCACATGCGGCTACACACAAGCTTATCCGTCACATGCCAAGATACGACCACGAAGAATATCTAGGGTAATTTATTTCCCTAGATAATTCGTGTTGAGATAGTTTTGGAAGGCTTCACGATACATGTCGCCAATGGGCAGATAGGTATCGGCATCCATGATGACGCGGTTCTTGTTTACCTCCTGAATATCGTTGAGGTTGATGATATAAGAGCGGTGTATGCGCATGAAGTTCTGTGGGAGCCTTTCTTCCATCTTCTTCATCGAGAGAAGGGTTATGATAGGCTTGGCCTCGTTGCGCAGATATACCTTCAGATACTCGCTCATGGCCTCGACATAGCGGATATCAGCTATCGAAACTTTCACGATGCGATAGTCTGTCTTCAGGAAAAGCGTATCGTCTTGAGGTGCAGCGGGTGCGGCTTGAGGTGCCTGATTTCCCTCAAGACGTTCTTTTATTCGCTGTGCAGCCCGCTGGAAATCCTGCAAACCGAAGGGCTTCAGCAGATAATCGACAGCATTTACCTTAAAGCCCTCAACGGCATATTCCGCATAGGCAGTGGTAAACACGATGAGTGGCGGCACTGTAAGCGACTTCACGAAATCCATGCCGTTAAGGTCGGGCATATTGATGTCGCAGAAGATGGCATCCACCGTGTCTTGTTCCAAAAACTGGCGTGCCTCGATAGCGTTCTGACACTGGGCTGCCAATTCAAGAAAAGGCACCTTTGAGATATAAGCTGTTATCTGCTGAAGAGCCAAGGGCTCATCGTCTATGGCCATGCATCTGATCATAATAGCGGAATAATTAGTTCTACTTGATATGCTTCAGGACGATCCTGAATGTTGAGCGTATAGTTATCGTCGAATAATAACTGGAGTCGTTGTTTTACATTCTGTAATCCTACGCCGCCTTTTTCCTGATTAGGCTTCTCGGCTTTCGAGTTGCGGCACAGGAATTTGAGATGCTCTTTATCTACAGCCACTTGAATATCGATAAACGACGGGTGCTGATAGCTGATGCCGTGCTTAAAGGCATTTTCTACAAAACTGATAAGCATCAGGGGCGGTATGGTTCGTTCCGGCACCTCGGCAGGCAGGTTTACATTAATGGTAACCTTATCTGAATAGCGCAGGCGCATCAGGGAAATATAGGTCTTTATAAACTCCATTTCGCGCGAGAGTGATACCCCGTTCTTGTCGCCTTCATAAAGAATGAACCGCATCATCTTCGAGAGTTCGAGGATGGTTTCCTGTGCCTTTGCAGGGTCGATGTCTACCAGGGCGTGGATATTATTGAGCGTGTTCATAAAGAAGTGGGGGTTTATCTGATATTTCAGATACTCCAGTTGCTGCTCAAGGTTTTCTTTCTCCAGCTTGGCTATTTTTCTTTGGTCAGTACGGTTCTTGAAGTAACCTTTTACACCAAGATTCATACCAAACATCAGGATAAGAATCACCAGCGCGATGATATCATGATCGGCCCTGAAAGCAGGTGGCCCGTCGTGGTGTCTCATTCTTGGCTCGCCTGGATGACCATCGGGACCATCAGGCCCGTCATGGTGCATTCTTTGTTCCATCCTTTGCTCCATCCTTTCTTCCATAGGAGGACGATGGCGGTCAGGGAACGATGGGCGCGTATTGTTTTGGTAGATGATAAAACCTGCTACGATGGCTACTATCAGAGAGCAGTACAGCAGTCGTTTGTGCTCGTTTACCAAAAGCGGAGCCAGTACAAAGTTATGAATCAGGAAAAGCCCGAGGAAAATGGCAAATCTCTGCCATGCAAAACAGATGATATGCCAATCGAAACTGTCGCGCTCGCCAGACACAATACTGACGTACATACTTAGGATGGGAGCCATAAAGAGCATGGCCCACATCGCTAAGTAAAGGATATTCTCTTGTCGCGACTGTTGCTTCATTCTTTCTATATAACGCATTTTCAGTCGATTTATTATTTACCAACCAGGAAAACCGCCTCCCATTCCACCACCGCCAAAGCTGCTGATGCTGCTTGTGGCTGTAACATCCTTCGAGGTAGAACCAAGTTTCAACGTGTAGCTGTTGCCGCTGGTTAAGCCAGGATCGGTAATAAGAATGGTGCCGTTTGTGTTAGAATAGGGTGGCATGGTAAATGTGGCCACTGTGGAAGAACCGTTACTCAGGGTAACAGCGCTGTTGGCTTGAACAGAACCAGAGATTTGGATAAGGCCTTGAGAAGTAGAGCCCAGTCTGGTATCAATGCGACCTCCGATAGCAAAGAGACTGCCGCCAGAGATATAGAGCGCGTGGCTCTCATCAGAATCGATACCTGCCTCTGCACCACTGGCACCAAAGGCGATGATGTTTCCACCTTTTATATATAGGTTGCCGTTGGCATCGATACCATCATTATTCGTGCCCACAGCGATGACCGTTCCTCCGCTAATGGTTAAGTCGCTGCTAGAGTTGATAGCATCATCATAAGCCGCTACCATCACGCTGCCGCCACTGATTTCGAGTGTACCCTTACTCTCTATACCCTCGCCGTTATAACCAGAGGTGCGAACCATGACGTCGCCACCAGTGATGTTCAGCAGGCCGTGCACATTCTTCGTACCTACCTTGATGCCTTTGGGCGAAGAAGTGTAAGCATCGTCCAGATTGTCGGTATTGCCCCTATAGTTATGATTCTCCGTCTTTCCATCGCAGTAATAGAGGCCACCCTCGGTGATAGCGCGAACCTTACCACCATTAATATAAGCTTCGTAATCGGCCTTCAAACCTTTACCACCGCTACCAGTAGCTTTTGAGTAAACCTCACCGCCGTTAATGGTCATCGTCAGTTCACAAGCCAGTCCTGCTGAGGCTTTTGTCTCTTGATCCTCATCGTCCCATTCGCCATTACCTGTACAGATGGTAGTGGTACGTCCGCCATTAATAATAATGTTTTCGTCGCCATTAATGCCCTTGGCACCAGCGCCTGCTGTCGATACATTAATGATACCGCCATTAATAATGATGTCACCCGAAGCCTTTATACCGTGGTTGGCAGCTTCGATGTAGAGATTGACTCCTTTGTCGAACACCAGATAGCTCTTAGAGTGGATACCATTGTTATAAACGCCGTAGATATCGAGTATGCCGTCACCGCTAAATAGCATCTTGCCTTTGCTGTAAAGAGCACTCTTATGACTATCATTATCGCCTGCACCATCTGTCAGTTTATTGTGGCCAGACAAAACGATGTAGGCACCCATCTTGCTGTCGAGATTAATGGCTACTGATGCAGGATTGGTAATCTCTGTGCCATTCAGCATCAGTTCATAGTCGGTATTGCCCTTAATGGTAAGCGAACCATTGGCTGTCGAGCCTGTTACCATATAGCATACGCCCTCTACATCAGCATGATTGGCTGTTACGTGGCCGTCTTTGTTTGTAATGGTAACGCCCATTTCAGTAGCATCGGCAGGGTTACTCATGTCGATACTGATGATAGTGCCAAATGTGCGTTTGCTGATGTTGTCGGTAGCTTCAGGATAGGTAGCGGCTATTGTGGTTTCCGGCTCCTTTGTAGTGCGGTCGATGCTGATATCGAATGTACTCAATTCGCCCGAAGCAGCTGTAATCGTACCATTACCGCCGCCACCGTTAAAGTCTGAAGGCATTTCGCCCATGGGATTGTTGAACATGTCTGCCGTGTCTTCTACTGAACAGGCTGCAAATCCTACGATGGATAGCAGTGAAATCAAGAAAAGTTTTGTTTGTCTCATAATCATTTCTGTTGTTTGTAAATTTTGGGTGCAAAGATACGAACAAACGTTCTTCTTCCCAAAATCAATCAACAAACACCCCCTTTTTTTCAACGAATAGCAATTAAAGATTGATGCCCAGTCGGAACATGCCAGCCCAGTTTATCTCGCCATCGGTGTTAACGAGGTGTAATACTGGCTGTATCGAAAGATGGTCTGTAAGGGTGATATTGCAGGTTAATTCTGTAGCCCATTCATCTACATCCAATATGCGTGTATAATCAGAGAATATGCCCATCTCCACTTTCTTGTAAGTGTATTTGCTGCCGATGCCACAGAAGTTGTTGCAAAGCTCATCATCGCTGAAAGCATGCGAATAGGCAGCTATGAGCGTCAGATTTTTGGCTAGTGCCTGCTCAGCGTAAGTCCAGATAGCGGGTCGTATTTTCCGATCGCCTATTTTCAATAAGCCCATATCGTGCATGCTTGCCCCTAAGTAATAATGGCTGTCCTTATGGCGGTATTCTATCTGTCCCAGCGCAAATACACCATCTTCTTGCGGACAAACGCGAAATACATTATATTCGCCTGTCAGTTCATAAGCGCCCTCACCATTATAGACTGATGCCTGTATGCCCCAATTCTCGCTGTTATAGGCATAGTGGATACCCATTGCTGCCAAGGGATATGTAGGAATGAGGGAATTGTATGCTACAGGGGGAAAACCGCCACACGAGCAGTTGGTAAACAGGGCAAGCCCATCGCTGCAGAAGTAATCTTCATCGATGCGACGAATACCTGCAAAGAGCGAGTGATGGTCGTTGATTTGCCACGTAAAACCAGCTACGGTAAGTGCGAAATTGATATTCCATCCATCCATGTTCGAGATGCCTTGCAGGTCGAGTATCAGTGGCTCTATGCCCGTTGTGAAGAGACTTAGCGATGCAACGTTGAATGTGATTTTCTTAGAAAGAGGTATATCTGCACTAAGTTCAAAAAGGTTATTCCATCTAGCTTCTTTGAAGTTGGTTTGCAGTTCGCTGGTGTATTCCACTCCGAATGTCGGGCGCAACGAAGTACTGTCAGCGTTTTCTGCCATCAGGTGATTGTTTAGTCCGATTAAAGCCATCACGACGATGGCTGTTTTTTGTATCAACTCTTTATAATTCACAAAACTTAGTTAAAATCGTTTGCAAAAATAATCATTTTTATTCGATTTTCTGTATTTTTGCGTCAAAAATTTAAAAAGTGATGCGATATAAAGACCTTTTTGTCGATTTTGACGATACATTGTATGATACTTATGGCAATGCCGTCATTTCGCTTCGTGAAACCTTCGATGCTTATCGGTTAGATCGTTTCTTTACTGACCCTCAGGTGTTCTACGATGCCTATTGGTCTGCGAACATCGACCTCTGGACGCGCTATTCTCATGGTGAGATTACGCGCGATTACTTGATTGTAGAGCGCTTCCGTCGTCCGCTTTCTGTTGGACAGGGTTTAGAGGTAACTGAGCCCTTGTGCTTGGAGATGAGCGACAAGTTTCTCGATTTCTGTTCTTCCAAACCCGGGGTGATAGAAGGTGCCCGTGAGTTGATGGACTATCTGAAGCAGAAAGGCTATCGCATGCACATGTGCAGTAACGGCTTCCACGAGGTGCAATACAAGAAGTTGGCAGCCTGTGGTTTTCGCGATTATTTCGATACAATTATTCTAAGCGAAGATGCTGGTGTAAATAAGCCCTCACCGCTCTATTTCGATTATGCTTTCAAAGTATCTGGTGCTGATCGTGAAACCACATTGATGATTGGCGATAATCTGCAAACTGATATCCAAGGCGCACTTTCAGCGGGTATCGATGCCTTGTTGTTCAACAGATGGCAAGTGAGTGTTGGTGAAAGTGCTGTTAAGCCTACGTTTGTGGTTGATAAACTGCTCGATATAAAAAAGCTATTGTGAATACTATGCAAACAAGCATTGATCAAACTAAATGGTACGACCGTATCTGGGCATCGTTTATCTTCTTTACGCGATTGCCTTTCTGGCGATTCCATCAGCCGCCAAAGGAGTGCTATCAATCTGTTGTAGAGCATTGGCCTTTGACTGGTTGGCTTACTGGTGGACTGATGGCAGCAACCCTTTGGTTGGGCAGTTTGTATCTGCCTTATATCATCGCTGTCTTGTTGGCTGTTGTTGTCAGACTGCTGGTAACAGGTGCACTTCATGAAGACGGCTTGGCTGATTTCCTTGACGGCTTTGGTGGTGGAGGTTCTGATAGGGCGCGAATTCTCGCTATTATGAAAGATTCCCATATCGGCACCTATGGCGTAATCGGTCTTATTTTTTACGAGTTCCTGCTTGTGGCTGCGCTTTATTCGTTGCCTCCCCTGATGGCTGTCTGGGCTATTCTTGCCGTTAATCCTTTCTCAAAGATGGTAACGGCTCAGCTGATTATGATGATGCCTTATGCGCGACGGGAAGAAGAGGCAAAGGCGCGTGTCGTTTATCGCAAGATGAGTTGGCAGGCAGGTGTCAGTCTGGCTGTTCAGGGTTTGTTACCGATGGTTTGGTTTATTTATATCACGAAAGTGTCGTGGGAGGTAGTTATCTTTATCCCCTGTATTGTGATGTATTTTCTGTACATGTTAATATGGCATAAGATACATGGCTATACGGGCGATTGCTGCGGTGCAGTAAGTCTGCTGGTAGAGTTAACGGCTCTCCTTGTCATATGTGCGCTATGAAGAGAATAATCTTGATTACTGGTGGTCAGCGTTCAGGTAAGAGCAGCAAGGCTGAGAGTCTGGCATTAAGTCTGTCCGATCATCCTGTTTATATGGCTACGGCTCATATCTGGGACGATGAGTTCCGTGAGCGTGTTCGCAAGCATCAGATGCGCAGAGGGCCTCAGTGGACGAATATCGAAGAAGAGACGCAGCTGAGTCGCCATAACCTGACGGGGCGTGTTGCCGTCATCGATTGTGTCACGCTCTGGCTTACGAATTTCTTCTTTGCTAGCGATTCGGATACCGACCTTTCGCTCGAACGGGCAAAGGCCGAGTTCGATCAGTTTACAGCGCCTGACGCTACCTATATCTTTGTAACCAACGAGATTGGCAGCGGTGGCGTTAGCGGGAATGCCGTCCAGCGTAAGTTTACCGACCTTCAGGGCTGGATGAATCAGTATATCGCCTCCAAGGCCGATGAAGTTATACTTATGGTTAGTGGAATAGCAGTAAAAATCAAATGAAAACATTCGATATCCATCCCGTCGACAGGTCGCTGCAGGAAGCGGTCCAGCAAAAGATCGACAATCTTAACAAGCCCAAGGGGTCGTTAGGCCGCCTTGAGGAGTTAGCCATGCAGGTATGTCTTGTCCAGCATACCTTAGAGCCCTCGCTGGCTCATCCTTGTCATTTGCTGTTGGGCGGTGACCATGGCATTGAGCGCGAGGGGGTCAGCGTGTCGCCTCGTGAGGTTACCTGGCAGCAGATGATCAACTTTACCCGTGGTGGAGGTGGCGTGAATATGTTCTGCCGTCAGCATGGGTTTAAGCTCCGCATTGTCGATGTCGGTGTCGACTACGATTTGTCATCCGTCGATGGCATTATCAATCGCAAGATAGCCCGTGGCACCGGGAATTTCCTTTATGGTCCGGCAATGAGCTGGGCTGAATATGACCGTGCCATACAGATAGGCAGCGACCTTGCGGATGCCTGTGCGCAGGAGGGCTGTCGTGTGCTGAGTATCGGAGAGATGGGCATTGGCAATACGTCGCCATCGAGTATCTGGATGCATCTCCTTGGCAATATCCCTTTGAAGGATTGCATTGGAGCCGGTTCGGGTCTTAATGCCCCTGGCATTCAGCATAAATACGATGTACTCTCCCGTGCGGTAGCACACTCTCAACTTTCCACTCTCAACTCTCCTCTACATGAAGTCATCCGCTACTTTGGTGGTTTCGAGATGGTTACTGCGATTGGGGCGATGCTCCGTGCTGCCGAGCTGCACGTTATGATATTAATAGATGGTTTTATCATGACGGCCTGTGCCGTTGCGGCCATCAAACTATATCCTGCTATTCAGGATTACATGATTTTTACGCATTGTGGTGACGAGAGTGGTCATAAGCGGATGCTCGATATTGTCAATGCCAAGCCACTCTTGAAGCTTGGCTTGCGACTGGGAGAGGGTACTGGCGCCCTCTGCGCTTTCCCTATTATTGACAGTGCTGTCAGAATGATGAACGAGATGAATAATTTCTCCAGTGCGAAAATTACGAAATACTTCTGATATTAGCCTTCTGTTCTCATAAAGCCGCTTTCTCCTTGCCGTGAACACTCTTTACCTTCATGCCCAGTTTGCCAGGTAAGATGGCATTTAGTAATACGCCTATCAAGGCAGCGAGTGCGAGACCCGAGAAATGAATCGGGCCAATGCTCACGTTATCTTCAGAACCATATTTCACACCGATGGCAATTACCAGAATCGAAGCTGCTACAAACACGTTGCGAGAAGAATTCAGGTCTACGCTATCCTCAACCAGGTTGCGCACACCTACGGCTGAAATCATACCGTAAAGTATCAGACTCACACCACCGATGGTAGCTGCTGGCATCAGACCAATTAGACAGGCAAACTTCGGACAGAACGACAGCAGGATGGCAAAGCACGCAGCCAGTCGGATAACAGCGGGGTCAAAGACCTTCGTCAGGTTCAGCACGCCTGTATTCTCGCCATAGGTGGTGTTGGCAGGGGCACCGAAAACCGATGCCAAGGCCGTTGCCAAACCATCGCCCATCAGTGTACGGTGTAATCCTGGTTCTTTCAAAAAGTCCTTGCCAACAGTCGATGAAATGGCACACATATCACCGATATGCTCCATGATGGTTGCAATGGCGATGGGTACGATAGCGATGATAGTGGAGATGAGGAAGGTCGAATCCAGATTGTCAAATACTGCTAGCATCGTCTGCTCGCGACTGAACGGCATACCAATCCATGCCGCCTCGTTCAGTGCAGAGAAGTCTACCTCGCCCATGACGGCGGCAACCGTATAGCTCACCAATACACCCAATAGGATAGGGATGATCTTAAAAATTCCTTTACCCCAAACGCTTGCTGCAATCACCGTTATCACAGCCACCAGCGCCAAAGGCCAATTAGTTGTGCAGTTCTGGATGGCACTGCCCGAGAGCACTAATCCGATAGCTATAATCATCGGTCCTGTTACTAGGGGAGGGAAGAATCTCAGCATCTTCTCTAAGCCGAATGTCTTAATCAGACCGGCCATCACGAAATAGCATAATCCAGCGCAGAACACGCCTACACAAGCATAATCTAACGCCAACGTCTCAGTCATGCCCTGTTCTACACCCAACGCCTTCACAGACATGTAGCCGCCTAGGAATGCAAACGACGAGCCGAGGAATGCCGGCACCTGCAATTTACTAACAAAATGGAATACCAATGTGCCGATACCTGCAAACAATAGGGTTGCCGACACGGACAAACCTGTAAGAACAGGCACCAGCACCGTGGCGCCAAACATGGCAAATAAATGCTGCACGCCCAGAATTACATACTTCGGCATGCCCAGTTTCCTGGCATCAGTGATGCCTTCTTTAGCTTTAATATCCATATCCATTTCGCTGTATAGGTACACCCGTTGGGAATCGAACCCAAACCAACGGAACCGGAATCCGTTATTCTATCCTTTAAACTACGGGTGCTTTTAGCGGATGCAAAGATACAACAAAATAGTGAAAAGCTAATAGCGGAAAGCAGAAAAGTTAGAGAATTATGATTTGTTAACGAGGCGCCATTAAGTACAAAATGTTACTGAAAATCAAGATTCTGTGTCATTTTGCGAAAATAATTCCACTTTTTCTTGCATTTTAATAATAAATGTGTACCTTTGCACGCAAATTAAGCATAAACTATAAAAATGGGACAGATAATTAAACCTGTGATGTATGAACCGCTGCTCGATATGAAGCAGACGGAACAAGGCATCAAACTGATTAAAGATTTCTTCCAGCAGAACCTCTCTACAGAGCTTCGCTTGCGTCGTGTTACAGCACCTCTTTTTGTACTGAAGGGCTTGGGTATCAACGATGATTTGAACGGTGTGGAGCGTGCCGTTACATTCCCCATCAAGGATTTGGGCGATGCGCAGGCAGAGGTGGTTCATTCGCTGGCAAAGTGGAAGCGCCTTTCACTGGCTGAGTATAAAATTGAGCCCGGATATGGTATTTATACCGATATGAATGCCATCCGTGCCGACGAAGAGTTGGATAACCTCCACTCGCTGTATGTAGATCAGTGGGACTGGGAGGCTGTGATTAATCGCGAAGACCGTACGCTGTCTTTCTTAAAGAATATCGTAGAGCGAATCTATGCAGCCATCCGTCGTACGGAGTATCTTACCTGCGAGACGTATCCCCAGATTAAGCCTTTCTTGTCAGAGAAGATTCACTTCATTCACGCCGAGGAGTTGTTGAAGATGTATCCAGACAAGACACCCAAGGAGCGCGAGGATGCTATCTGCGAGGCTTATGGAGCTGTATTTATAATAGGTATAGGTGGAGAACTCTCGAATGGCGAGAAGCACGATGGACGTGCGCCTGACTATGACGACTGGTCGACGATAGCCGAAAATGGCAAGATGGGTCTTAATGGCGATATCCTTATTTGGTATCCAGTGCTGGGTCGCTCGTTTGAGCTTTCGTCAATGGGTATCCGTGTGGATAAGGAGTCGCTCTTACGCCAGCTGAAGCTTGAGCATCAGGAGGAGCGCGAGCAACTTTACTTCCACCAGCAGTTGCTTAACGACCGATTGCCACTCTCTATTGGTGGTGGTATTGGTCAGAGCCGCCTCTGTATGGTATTGCTCCATAAGGGCCATATCGGTGAGATACAGGCCTCTATATGGCCTGATGAGATGCGACATCAATGTAAACAGTTAGGAATGAACCTGATTTGATTATCGGGCGACTTCATTCCCTTACGAATACAGGAATATACGCTTTGCTTACGGGGGTGACAATGGTTTGTCCACCCTCGTAATGTTTTCCTGAGTGATAGTCTGTCCAGCCGTTTTTGTTTATGGGCAGATAGGTGCGCCATTCTGTAACTCCTGGTTCTGTAATCGGACTAATCAGGTACTTGGGGCCAAACATATATTC
Organism: uncultured Prevotella sp.; assembly: GCA_905234145.1. Lineage (GTDB taxonomy): Bacteria > Bacteroidota > Bacteroidia > Bacteroidales > Bacteroidaceae > Prevotella. Next base: position 40,522 of record CAJOGK010000005.1, read on the forward strand.
GTATGGTTGCTCTAGGGCCTTTGGATCATCGGCAAAGTCGAATACCAATGGGCGCATCAGGGTATACCCCTCTTTGGCGATACGTTGTGCACATTCCTCCAGATAGGGGCGCAAGCGTTCGCGCTCTTTCAGGCATGCTTTAATGATCGCTTTGGCCTCGTCGCCATAGTTCCAAGGCTCTGTATCGCTCATATAACCATGTACTCGCATCAGAGGAAGATAGACCGATGTCTCAATCCAGCGCAACATACGCTCGATATACGCCTCGTTGGTGTATTGATCAGCAGGACGGAAAAATCCTCCAGCATCATACGTCCACCAAGGAATGCCTGCTGCCTGCATACCGAGGCCTGCAGTTAGCTGGCGGCGGAAGGTTTCCCAGTCGTTACCTACATCGCCACTCCAAAGAGCAGAACCATAACGCTGAATACCTGCGAAACCACATCGTGTGAGTATCATGGGCTCTTTTCCAGCAGCTTTCAGCCCCTCATATACCGTTTTATTTACCAATAGCGGATATACATTGCGCACTTGCTCACCAGTCCATTGTCCTTTGTTTACGCGTCGCCCAGCCAAATCGTCGTTCTCTGGTTCTGTGGCATCTTGCCACCAGGCATCAATGCCCAGCGGTACCAGTCGCTCGCTAAAATGCTTCCAATAAGCTGCTGCTGCTTTTGGATTAAAGAAATCTATCCAGTCGGTACCTGGGATGTAATAGTCAGCAGCCAACATCTGCTTTCCTACCTGTGAGGTCTTATCAATCTTCGACCATACGCTTACCATCAGTCTGATATCCATCTTGTGCAGACTGTCTGTTAGCACCTTTGGATCTGGATAAAATTCCTCGTCGAACTGCATGGCATTCCAACCATACTTACCCCAGTATTGCCAGTCTTGCACAATCATGCTGATGGGCATACCCTCTTGCTTAAAGCGGTTAGCCGTTTGCAGTATTTCTTCCTGAGAGTGGAAACGCTCCCTACAGTGGATATAGCCCAGTGCCCACGAAGGCATCAGTGGGCATTCGCCTGTGAGTTCGCGATAGGTAGCGATGACCTCATCAGCAGATCCAACAAACACGGTGTAATCTACAGCTTCTGCCATAGGCGAGCGCAGCGTAGTTTCATCTTTTACCTTATTATAGAAAAGGGTAGGGGCGTCATCTTTTGTCAGCTCTGCCGATAGCTGGTGGCGCCCAGCTTCCAGATGTACAATTTTAGAGGCTGTAGGTGGCAACCACAGATTCTTCATGTCGATGACTGTTTGTCCGTCGATAGCCAGATGATGTCTGCGAGCCATCTTCTGTCCTACATCGAGCAGCAGGGCGTAATCACCAGCTTCGGCGATATCAATAGTGGCTTTAAACACGTGGTGTTCGCGCACCTCGCGCTTGCCACCTTCCGTTGAAGTTACGTTTACCTCTTCGCGCTCGCCATCACCAGCCTGCTTTACAAGGGCGATGCTTTGGCTGGCAGGATTATAATCTGTCAGTCCGTAGTTATTCCAGAGTATACCATAGCCCTTGCTTGATAGTAGCATAGGGATGCTGATTTGCGTGTTTACTTGTGTTAGTCTGCGTGATAGCCCTCTTACGTTGGTGTAGCCGTCTTGAAACTGTCCCAGTCCAAACAAATATTCATCCTTGGGCGATGCAAACGTAAGTGTGGCTTCTTGGCCTTGCAGCTGATGGCTAGTGGCTGTAAATACTACTTTTCCTTGCTTATCTTTGATGGTAATCAATTGTTGCTTGGTGTCGACATCCACCTTTACTTTGCAGTTTGTTACTGTTTCGTGCTTTACGTAGAGCCAGTCTGGCAAGTCGCTCTTTACCTCCTGTTCGGCATATTGTATACGTACGGCGTTTTGGGCCACGTTGGTTACCGTAAGTTGTCCCTTTCCAAAACGAAAAGAGCCAGCCTGAGTGCCCATAGTGGTCATACACAGGATGGCTATCAGTGAAATCATTTTCTTCATTCCGACATGTTTTTGATATAGGGTAAATCGATCAGATTTTCAAATCTGTAGAATTTCTGGGCATTCTCGCCCAAGAAGAGTTGTTTTTCTCGTTCGCTGAGCTCGGTGGATTTCACCACAAAGTCGTACGACATGCGATAGGTGATGGCTGTGATGGTTCTAGGGTAGTCGCTGCCCCACATCAGTTTCTCCATACCCACCAGCTCTGCTGCCTCGCGAATCGCTCTGATGGCTGAAGGGTAGGGGTAGAACTCTGAATTATACAGCCATGTGATGCCGCCTGATTCTATCATCACGTTTTCATGACGTGCCAGTTTGATTTGGTCTTGCCAGCTACGGTTCTCCCAGCAGGGCGATTGTGGTGGATTGGCCATACCCAGATGTCCGATGGCGATTCTCAGTTTGGGGCACTCACTAATAACCTCGCGCAATTCTGCTACCTGCTCGTCGCCATCTGCCAGCGTGATAGAAAGCAAGATGTCCTTCGCCTCCATCATGTGGAACAGCTGCATCATATCGTCATCTGTCAGGCGTTTTCCCAATAGTCTGTGTCCTGGAATCGCCAGTCCCTTAAAGCCTTGTGCCATCAGGGCTTCGGCTTGCGCCAGGAATCCGGGCTCCAAATAGTTGGCCATACCGCAGGCCAGTAGTCTGTCGGGATACTGGCTGTTTACTTTGGCCAGATAGTCGTTTTGCAGTCCGTCGATAAACTCCTGCACTACTACTGCTGCCTGCACTTGTGCATAATTCATGTTTGAGAGGAATACCTCTGCCGAGTTTACCCCGTCGATCATGAATGGTGGCAACATCTGTACTTCTTCGCCCAAGAAAATGGAGCGCCCGTTGGTGGTGGTCCTGATCTCTTTTCCGTTCCACGCTGTGTCTTGTTTCAGCCACAAATGGCTATGTGCATCAATAATAATCATATTAATTTTTAACTTTTATCTATCCACTCTTTACTTTATTCTTATCGCTAGCATCGTTAGGTCGTCAGCCTGATCAGCTTCACCTACAAACTCGTCAATCGACCTCATCATACCTTTTACCAGCGTCTCTGTGTTGCTCCCTTTCAGTTGGTCTAGGACTTTTATCATCCGCTCTTTGCCAAATCGCTGATTGTCGATATTGGTAGCATCCGTCAGTCCGTCGGTATACAGGAATATAATTGTGTCTTTGCCTATCTCGATGTGCTGTGTATCGTAAATATGTTCTTTATTAATACCCAGTGGCAGATTGCGGGTTATCTCCAGAAATTCTACCTTATCGCTTACCAGCATTGTTGGTTCATGGCCTGCGTTGGTATATTTCAGATTACCAGTCTTCAGATCGAGCACACCCAAGAAGAAGGTGCAAAACATCATCTCTTCGTTCTCCTCAGCAAAGGGTTGGTTCATAATACTAACCATTTTGTTGGGCTCTGTCTCATGTGTGGCCACCGTACGGAACAGGGCGTGTACCACCGTCATCACCAGCGCTGCTGGTACGCTCTTGCCCGATACGTCGCCTATACAGAAGAAAAGTTTCTCGTCGCGGATAAAGTAGTCGAATAAGTCGCCACCAATGCTCTTGGCCGATTTCAGCGAACCGTAAATGTCAATATCATTGCGCTCAGGGAATGGCGGTATTTTTTTTGGTATCATGGCCATCTGTATGTTGTGTGCAATATTTAACTCGCGGTCGATAGCAGCTTTTTTGGCAGTAGTGGTCTCCAGTTCGTTCATATACTTTACCAGTGATTGCTGCATGGTGGCAAACGAGTCACGTAATTCGCGTATCTCGTCGTTATACTTTATTTTTGGCAATGCATTTATAAAGTTTCCTTTGGCCACCTCGTTAGCAGAATCGGCAAGTGCTTTCAGTGGTAGCGTATTATGATGTATGGTCTTGCGGCAGAAGTAGTAAGTAGCTTGCATACCTATCAGAAACAATATCAACGTTATAAAACCGAGTAGCAGTCCTGGGCCATAAATAGCTATCTCAGGTATGACTATTCCCATCGACCACTGACTGTTTTCAATCGGCTTGTAGATGACGTGGGAGCGTTTTCCGTCCAAATTCATGGCTATTACGCCTTCTTTCAGGTTTAGCATTTCTCTCACCAGATGATCGTCGAGTGTGTCGGGCGTCGACTTGGCATAGTCAATAATGTTTTCTTTCAATATACGTTGACGGTTATGATGAGCTATAAATGTGCCATTTTTGCTGATTATAAAGATGTGATAGCTAAATATGCCGTCTCTATTATTTATATTCAGCAGTCCTCGCTTGTAGCTATGTATCTCGATGCTCTCCAGTTGGGTCATCAGCCAGTCGAGTGACACGTCCGATCCTACTACTCCAATCTTCTTGCCATTATTATGTATAGGTCTTACATACGAGCATAGAACCTGTCCATCGTTTAATTGGTCGAAATAAGGATCGCTCCAAATGCCGTCTTTTGATTGCAGTGCTTCTTTATACCAAGGCCGCCTAAAATAATTATGGGTGTTTGTGCCCGCATTGAGGGTGTCCATCTGGTGTTTCCCATTCCAAAAGGCGTAAGGCTCAAAGAACTCACCCTTACTGGGGAAGAAGTTGGGTTCGAAAGCGGCAAAGTAGCCTTGTGTATTAGGGTTCAGTTGCAGTTCACTGGCTAACATTTTCATCACGATTTCGGGCGTTTCCAGGTTTTGCTCTACTGTGTTGGCTACGTTTATCACTACGTCTTCGTTTTCCTGTAGTATCTTTTCCAACTTTTCGTTGGCTACATGCAGTATACCAACGTATCGGCCTTTGGTCTCTTCGGTCATCGACAAAATCGATGCCACAAACAGTAGTCCGCACACGATCATCATCATTGCCATAACTCCCAGCAATATGCGCCGTGTTAGCCTGTTTGAGAAAGATTGGAAGGCCTTTTTCATTTTTTAACTTAATAATTCCGTAATAAAGGGGTCAGCCTTGATACAGCGGAGGTTCTTCTCTAGCTGGGCTGTGCTACTGGCACCAACAAGTACGCTGGTAACGCCACGCTGTTGTAAAATCCAAGCCAGTGCCATTTCGGCCAGCGACTCACCACGACTTTGGGCGATATCGTTATAGTAGTGCAGTTTTACAAGCAACTCGGGCGTGAGCATCTCACGCTTTAAGAACTTTTCTTTTGCCATGCGGCTGTCGTCTGGGATGCCCTGTAGATAGCGATCTGTAAGCAGACCTTGTGCCAGGGGTGAGAAAGCAATGAAACCCACACCTTTTTCGGCACAGAAGTCGAGAATACCTTCTTCCTGAGGTTTGCGGTTGAGCATGTTCAGGCGTCCCTGATAAATAAGCAGAGGCACATCGTGGGCCTTCAGATATTCGTAGCCAAACTTAAGCGGCTCAAGGGGCCAGTTTGAGATACCCACATAAAGCGCTTTACCAGCACGCACGATGTCAACGAGCGCCTGAAGAGTTTCTTCGAGTGGGGTTTCTGGGTCATAGCGATGACTATAGAAAAGGTCTACGTAATCTATCTTCATGCGCTTGAGACTCTGATCGAGCGAGGCCATCAGGTATTTCCTGCTGCCCCAATTCCCATAAGGTCCAGGCCACATATCGTAACCTGCCTTGCTGGAGATAAATAGTTCGTCGCGATAAGGGCGGAAATCATCGTCCATTAAGCGACCCATTGTTTCTTCTGCGGAACCATAAACGGGGCCGTAGTTGTTGGCCAGGTCGAAGTGGGTGATACCGTGATCAAAGGCATAATGAGTGATTTGACGACTGCGTTCGTATGGATCGACACTACCAAAGTTGTGCCAGAATCCGAGGCTTACTTTTGGTAATAATACACCAGAGCGTCCGCAGCGCTCAAATTGCATCCCATTGTCGTAGCGGTTTTCTGCCGCAAAATATAGTTCTTTCATCTACCTATTAGTTTTTATATGATTTGTTTGCAAAGGTAGTGAAAAAAAGTGATATGGAATTGACCTATTTTGTTTTTAACACGGCTTAACCTGATTTTTCTTAGTGAAAATGAGGGTTAATCCGTTTTCTTTTTGTAACTTTGCAGCCGCAAATGAAAATTATAACGTTATAATTGGTAGAAATGGCTGATAATAAGAAGATTAAGACCGCTTTGGTGTCGGTTTTCCACAAAGATGGCCTCGATGAACTGCTGAAGAAGTTGAACGAGGAGGGCGTGAAATTTCTCTCAACTGGCGGTACACAGATATTTATAGAGTCGCTGGGCTATGAGTGTCAGAAGGTAGAGGATGTAACAACCTATCCTTCTATTCTGGGTGGTCGCGTAAAGACCCTGCATCCGAAGGTGTTTGGTGGTATTCTGGGTCGTCGTGAGAACGAGGGCGACATAGAGCAGATGAAGCAGTATGAGATTCCTGAGATTGACTTGGTAATCGTAGACCTTTACCCCTTTGAGCAGACAGTGGCTAGCGGTGCCTCTGAGGAAGATATCATTGAGAAGATAGATATCGGTGGTATTTCGCTGATTCGTGCTGGTGCTAAGAATTTCAATGATGTGGTAATCGTGCCTAGCAAGGCAGAATACAGTGTATTGCTGGATATCCTGAATAAGCAGGGTGCAGAAACCACTAAGGCTCAACGCCGTATGTTTGCTACGCGCGCCTTTGGCGTAAGTAGCCACTATGACACCGCTATCAACGCATGGTTTGAAAAGTAGATGTAAATCGTAATATCGTAAATTTTAAATAAGATGGGATTTTTTAGTTTTGTCCAGGAGATTGCGATGGACTTGGGTACAGCCAATACGATTATTGTCAGTGATGATAAGATCGTAGTTGACGAGCCATCGGTTGTAGCACTGGATCGCCGTACCGACAAGATGATTGCTGTTGGTAGTGAGGCCAAGATGATGTATGAGAAGACTCATGAAAACATTCGCACAATCCGTCCTTTGCGCGATGGTGTGATTGCCGACTTCTCGGCTTGTGAGCAAATGATGCGCGGACTGATTAAGATGGTACACACGGGAAACCGCCTGTTCTCACCATCACTGCGCATGGTAATTGGTGTGCCTTCAGGTTCTACTGAGGTGGAGTTGCGTGCCGTACGCGATTCAGCCGAGCACGCTGATGGTCGCGATGTGTATCTGATTTTTGAGCCTATGGCTGCTGCAATTGGTATTGGTATTGATGTAGAAGCACCAGAGGGTAATATGATTGTTGATATCGGTGGTGGTAGCACAGAGATTGCTGTGATTTCGCTGGGCGGTATCGTCAGCAATAACTCCATCCGTACAGCTGGTGACGACCTGACTGCTGATATTCAGGAGTATATGTATCGTCAGCACAACGTAAAGGTAAGTGAGCGTATGGCTGAGCGTATCAAGATTGCTGTAGGTTCGGCTCTTACTGATTTGGGTGAGGATGCACCTGAGGATTATGTTGTACATGGACCAAACCGTATTACAGCACTGCCTATGGAGGTGCCTGTATGCTATCAGGAGGTTGCTCACTGTTTGGATAAGACTGTGGCAAAGATTGAGAACGCTGTGCTTTCTGCCCTTGAGAATACACCCCCAGAGCTGTATGCTGATATCGTGAAGAATGGTATCTATCTTTCAGGTGGTGGCGCTTTGCTGCGTGGTCTTGATAAGCGACTGGAGAATAAGATGCACATTGAGTTCCACGTGCCTGAGGATCCCTTGCATAGTGTAGCTCTTGGTGCTGGTATTGCACTTAAGAATCTAGACCGATTCTCATTCTTGATGAGATAATCGAAGGGAATGCGCAACCTGCTGGATTTCCTGGCTAAATATCATCACTGGTTCATTTTCATTCTGTTGGAGGTGGCCAGTGGTGTTCTGTTGTTAAAGTACAACAGCTATCAGAACAGTGTCTGGTTTTCTTCGGCCAACGCTGCGGTGGGTAAGGTGTATCAGTGGGAGAGTAAGGTCATCGCCTTCTTCTATCAATCGCGTTTGAACGAGGAGTTGACCCAGCGTAATTTCTATCTGGAGCGTCAGGTAGACCAGCTGAGACGATTGTATGCCGATTTGACGAAAGATACCACGCAGATGGAGCGCAACGGGTTGCAATTCCTGAGTCAGTATCAGTTGATTCCTGCCAAGGTGGTCGACAATTCGGTGAATAAGCTTGAGAACCTGATGACCATCGATAAAGGTCGTGCCGATGGTGTAGAAGTGGATATGGGTGTTGCCTGTGGCAATGGTGTCGTGGGCATTGTTTACCTCGTGTCGGATCATTATGCAGTCGTTATTCCTGCCCTGAATGCCACTATGTCGCGTATCAGCTGTGCCATTCGTGGCCGAGGCTATTTTGGTTATCTGCATTGGTACGGAGGCGACCCCTCTGTGGCCTATGTAGAGGACGTACCCCGACATGCCAAGTTTAAACTGGGTGACTGGATTGAGACTAGCGGATTCTCGTCGATATTCCCTTCTGGGGTGCTGGTGGGAAAGATTGAGCAGGCTTACAACTCAAGAGACGGCCTGTCGTATAAGCTGAAAGTAAGACTGAGCACAGACTTCAGTTGTCTGCGCGATGTGTGTGTGATCAGCGATAAGGGTATTGCAGAGCGCGCCGCACTAATGCAGGCTGCACGCGACTCGATAGAGATGAAAATAAACAGATAAGGCAAGAAAGGCGTATGATTGAGTTTTCCAGAAGGCTTACCTTCTTTTTAATATTACTCTTCGTTCAGGTGCTTATTCTGAACCACATCCATCTGTTTGATGTGGCTACACCTTTGCTTTATGTTTACTTTGCTATGACCTTTCATCGCAACTACCCAAAATGGCAGGTACTTTTGTGGTGCTTCTTTATGGGAATGGCGGTGGATATCTTTTCGAGTACCCCCGGATTGGCTGCCAGTTGTCTGACACTGACGGGATTTGCCCAGACTTATTTGCTGGAGAGACTGGTACCGCGTGACTCTGCTGAAAATTTGGATGCATCGATAGCTGCACTTGGTTTCAGTAAATTTGCTATGCTCTGCGGTTTGCTGGTAGTTCCTTATTGCCTGTTGTTCTTTGCACTAGAGGATTTCAGCTTCTTTTATGTCATCGACTGGGGATTAAAGGCTATCAGCAGTGCTGCACTGACGCTGGTGATGATGTTGGCTGTTGAAAGTATACACAGAAAGTGAAGAATTACAATCTAGAGTATCGAAAGTATGTGATTGGTGGGGTGGCTACGCTGATTGTAGTCATCTATATCATCCGTTTGTTTATGCTCCAGATTACGAGTGATGACTATAAGAAAAGTGCCGACTCGAATGCCTTCCTGAAGAAAGTGGAATACCCCTCGCGTGGTGCGATTCTTGACCGCAACGGCAAGCTGCTGGTGTATAACCAACCATCGTACGACATCATGGTGGTGATGAACGAGGCCAAAGATCGTCTTGATACTTTGGATTTCTGTCAGTCGCTGGGTATTACCAGAGAGGAGTTCGACCGCAGGATGGCAACGATGAAAGACCGCAATAAGAATCCAGGTTACTCGCGCTTTACAGAGCAGCTCTTTATGAGTCAGTTGTCAGATAAAGACTTTAGCGTGTTTCAGGAAAAGATGTTCCGCTTTCCTGGTTTTTATGTACAGAAACGTAGTGTGCGCCAATATACCTATAATATGGCGGCCCACGTGTTGGGCGATGTGGCAGAGGTATCGCCTGCTGATATCGAGGAAGATGACTACTACCAGCCTGGTGATTATATTGGCAAGTTGGGTGTAGAGCGCTATTACGAGAAACAATTGCGTGGCGTAAAGGGTATTCAGATTCTTTTGCGCGATGCTCATGGTCGTATACAGGGTCGCTATCTAAATGGTGCACTTGACCGCCGGGCGCAACCTGGCAAGAATCTGACATTGGGCATTGATGCAGAGTTGCAGGCTCTTGGTGAGCGACTGATGGAAGGCAAGATAGGCAGTATTGTGGCCATCGAACCCTCTACGGGCGAAGTGCTATGCATGGTGTCATCGCCATCGTATGATCCGCGTATGATGGTGGGGCGTCAGCGTAGTAAGAATCACCGTATATTGAGTCAGGACGTATGGAAGCCATTGCTGAATCGTAGTATTATGGGACAGTATCCCCCTGGTTCTACCTTTAAGACGACACAGGGCCTAACCTTTATGTCAGAGGGTGTGATAGACAAAAATACGATGTATCCTTGTGGTCATGGCTTTAACTTCAAGGGTCTGCACGTAGGCTGTCACGGTCATGCTGCGCCATTGCCACTAGTTCCCGCTCTGAGTACTTCTTGTAACGGTTACTTCTGTTGGGGTTTGTATCACATGCTTAATACAAACATCTCGAAATACGGCAGCGTGCAGAATGCGATGAATGTGTGGCGCGATTACATGGTATCGATGGGCTTTGGCTATAGGCTAGGTATTGACTTACCTGGTGAAAAGCGTGGCTTGATACCGAATGCCCAGTTCTACGATAAGGCCTATAAGGATTCTTGGAATGGACTCACCATTATCTCTATCGCCATTGGTCAGGGTGAGGTAAATGCCACACCGCTCCAGATTGCCAATCTGGGTGCAACCATCGCTAATCGTGGTTATTACTATGTGCCCCACGTGGTGCGTAAGGTACAGGGCGAACCGCTCGACACCGCGTTTACGCGTAAGCACTATACGAAGGCAGCTCGCGAGGCTTACGACTATATTGTGCAGGGTATGCGCTCATCCGTGCTGGGTGGTACGTGTAAAGCCCTTGGCAAGTATGAGTTTATGGCTTGTGGTAAGACGGGTACGGCTCAGAACCGTGGACACGACCATTCGGTGTTTATGGGTTTTGCACCAATGGACAATCCGAAGATTGCTGTAGCCGTGTATGTGGAAAATGGCGGATGGGGTGCTACGTATGGTGTGCCCATTGGTGGCCTGATTATGGAGAAGTATATCAACGGAAAACTCTCGGAGGCTTCAGAAAAGAAAGCGCAGGAGTTCCAAGACAGAAGAATTGCGTATGGTTCAGACGATAGATAAGGGAAAAGGCGTCATCCGTTCACTCGACTATTGGACGATTCTTATATACATCGCCCTGCTCACCTTTGGATGGGTGAGCGTGTGTGGTGCCAGCTATGACTATGGCGAGACCGATCTTTTCAGTCTGAACACACGCTCTGGCATGCAGATTATCTGGATAGTAACCTCTATCATGATTGGTTTCGTGATACTTTTGCTCGACGATCGCTATCTCGACATGTTTGCCTATATTATTTTTGGCCTGATGCTGATATTGTTGTTTGGCACCATTTTCAATCCGCATAGTATCAAGGGTTCGCGATCGTGGTTGGTATTAGGCCCTTTACGATTGCAACCAGCCGAATTTGCCAAGTTTGCTACGGCCTTGGCCTTGGCCAAATTCATGAGTATCTACGAGTATAACATCAGTAATATCAAGCACTTTGCTGCTTCTTTGGCTATTGTGCTGACACCGATGGTGTTTATCGTGCTTCAGCGTGAAACAGGTTCGGCTTTAGTCTATTTGTCGTTCTTCCTTGTTTTTTATCGCGAAGGCATGCCTGGTAGTATTCTGTTTACGGGTGTGGCGATGGTTATCTATTTTGTGGTGGGCATACGCTATGCCGATACCATGTTGTTTTACACGCCTACGTCGGTTGGTAAACTCGTCGTACTCTTACTAATACAGTGGTTTACGCTGGGTTTGCTTTATGTGTACTCCAAAGACAAAGTTGAAACCCTCCGCCTGTTGCTGATCAGTTTAGGTGTTTCGATGCTGGCTTTGCTCTTTTCATTTGCTGTGATTCCCTTTGATGTCGGTTTTGTAGAATTAGCATTGTGCGTACTGCTGATAGGCTATCTGCTTTGGAGATTCTTGTCTACTCGTTTTAGCAATTATCTTTTGATAGCGGCATTCGCATTAGGTTCTATTCTCTTCTATAATGTCGCCGACTATGCACTTAACAATGTGCTTGAGAAGCACCAGCGTGTGCGTATTAATGTGCTTCTGGGATTGGAAGAGGATTTGAGAGGTGCAGGTTACAATGTGCACCAGAGTGAAATTGCCATTGGTTCTGGTGGCTTGGAAGGAAAAGGATTCCTGAATGGTACCCAGACCAAACTGAAATATGTGCCAGAACAGGATACCGACTTTATCTTCTGTACAGTAGGCGAAGAAGAGGGATTTGTGGGATCGGCTTCTGTATTGTTGCTTTTCCTGGCACTGATTCTGCGCTTAATCCATCTGGCAGAGCGCCAGCCGTATCGCTTTGGGCGTGTGTATGGCTATTGTGTACTGAGTATCTTTTTATTCCACGTGTTTATCAATGTGGGAATGGTGCTGGGTTTGACGCCTGTCATTGGTATTCCTTTGCCATTCTTCAGTTATGGTGGCTCTTCGCTTTGGGGATTCACTTTCCTGCTTTTTATCTTCTTACGCATTGATGCAGGCCGCAATCTAGTGCGCACGTGACAGGCAGATGCCGATATCGCTGATACCAGGCATAATCTCGCGCTTCATACTGTGGAATACGCTGATGCATAGTGTGTCGCCTTGTTGCAGGTCGATGTCATCCAAAGGAAATTGACTTTGGAAGAAGCTGATGCCACTGCCCTTGTGAGAGCCGTCTTGATTAATCAGCTCACAGTCTTTGTGTTGGCTCAGGATAATGCCACGCGGCTTGATGGTTTGTTCTACAGTAATATTCATGCCTAAAAAGGGAAACTGCTCATTGATACGAAGCTCTACGGCTTCGTGATAGGTGCCAGTCTCTATCACGGGCCCTATTTCAAACTTCAGAGTGTCGATTTTCTCCCATTCGTTATCGGGCACGTGTTCGAAGTGGTGATATACAGTCTGACGATCGCACGAGGCCATACCCAGTGCGATCATCATAACTAACAGGATATTATTCCGCATGCTGATTGTCGCCTTCATCGTTCTTGGCAGACTTCTTTTTCTTCTTTTTCTTCTTTTTTGCTTTATCAAAGCGGCTGATGTCACCTCCTGCCAAGTCGATATGATGCTTTGGCTCTTCTTTCTTCTGACCGTCATCCAGTAGCGATTCCGGCCGCTCACCGTTCTTGTTCATCTCGATAATCTCCTTGGCTCTCTCGGCCGTAATAGTTTCGAGATTGGAGGCAATGTTCTTATCGGTAGAGTAGGTGACGATACCTGTCAGAATATCGCTCTTAAACAGATAGTAATCAGCATCCTGTGTCTGTAGCACAATATCTTTGCTTGGCAGAAGCTTGCCGGCTTCTACATAGTCGTCAACCTCGTAGTTCAAACAGCATTTCAATTTGGCGCACATACCAGCCAACTTTTGAGGGTTGAGTGAAATGTCTTGGTAACGGGCAGCGTTGGTACTTACGCTGGAGAAGTTTTTGATAAAGGTGGCGCAGCAGAGCTCGCGACCACAAGGACCAGTACCGCCAATACGCCCTGCTTCCTGACGGGCACCAATCTGTTTCATCTCAATGCGTACGTGGAAAGCTGCGGCCAGATCCTTGATAAGCTGACGGAAATCTACGCGCTCATCGGCAATATAGTAGAAAATGGCCTTGTTGCCATCGCCCTGATATTCTACGTCGCCAATCTTCATATCGAGCCCCAGACCCTTGGCTATCTTACGACTCTCAATCATGGTGTCATGCTCGCGGGCCTTAGCCTCACGGAACTTATCAAGATCTACAGGACGCGCAATGCGATAGATACGCTTGATATCGTCGGCCGATTTCAGATTAGCCTTCTTAATTTGTAGCTTGACCAGACGGCCTGTGAGAGTAACAACACCAATGTCATGACCAGGACTGGCTTCTACGGCTACGATATCGCCCTTTTTCAGTTCCAGATGGTTTACGTTGTGGTAATAGCCTTTTCGTGTATGCTTGAATTGCACCTCTACGAGGTCGGTCGTATCTTGGTTGCCTGGTACGTCAGCCAGCCAGTCGTAGGTGTTTAGTTGACGGTCCTGTCGGCCAACTGCCTGATGGCAGAGGCCTCTGTCGCAGCCTACTTTTACAATATGTTCTTTAGTATTCTCAGCCATATATCTTCATTTTTTCATTTTCTTTTCATTTCTGTAGTAGCAATACGATCATTTGCAGGGCGAAGTCGAAGAATACAATCTTCGCGTTGGCATTCTGTCCGATATCGCGAATGGCCAGATTAGCCATATCACTGATGGGCAGGATATTTCCCTCGTTCACGAATCGTGCAAAGTTGCGTGCGAAATCTTCTTCCTTCTGAGTCATGTAGCAAAGCTCAGCCTCATGGAAATTATACATAAAGTTCTCACGCGTCATGCGCAAAAAATAATTCAACCAACGTTTCTGCTTCTCGCGCCCTAAGGCTGCCATCTGTTCGCTCCATTTGCGCAGGTCTTTTATCTTACGCTGATAAGCCAGTCGCATCAGCATGATATACATGTCGAGGAAGAACTCGTTTTCAGAGCCTACCTGCAATTCTTCCAAGGCTTTCAGCCAATTGCCGTTAGCTAGTCGGCCAATGCGCTGTGCAGCCTCTTCGCTAATGCCGCGTCGCTCTATAAGCGCTTGGCAGATATCTTCGTAGCTTGTCTTCTTGATGTCGATGCGCTGAACACGACTGCGGATGGTTTCCAACAGTTTGTCGGGCTCTTCACTAATCATGATAAAGACCGTTTGCTGTGGCGGTTCTTCAATCAGCTTGAGCAGTTTATTGGCACATTCTATATTCATGCGCTCAGGCAGCCAGATGATACTTACCTTATAGCCGCCTTGACTCGATTTCAGCGAGAGCTTGCGCACCAGGTCATCGCTCTCACCAGCCGTGATGATGGCCTGTTGGTTCTCACCGCCCATCATCTGCATCCATTCGTCCATCGAAAAATAGAGCGTGTCGGTAATCAGTTCGTGCCACTCTTTGGCAAAGTCATCGCTTACAGGCTTGTGTTCTGTGCTCATTGAGGGCAACTTAATTGTGGGGTAGGTGAAGTGCAGGTCGGGGTGCTCCAGCTTCTGCAGCATAGCTTTCGACGATGGCGAGCCGTTGTCGAGCAGTTTGCAGGCAAAAGCTACTGCCAGTGCCTTTTTGCCAGCACCTGCAGGCCCGCAAAGCATGATGGCATGCGGCAAACGGTCTTCTTCTACCATCTGCATCAGCCGCGCTTTGGCCTCTTGCTGTCCTATCACCTCATCGAATGTCATCTCCTTAACTTCTTAACTCCTTAACTTCTTAACTTTTTTACCACTTCCACCACCGAATCTACAGCCGATACCGTGTAGAAATGGATGTTATGAATACCGTGGGCATAGAGTTCGCGACACTGTTCTGTCGTCCATTCGATGCCTAGTTGGCGCGCGTCCTCATCAGTCTTACACTTTACCACCTCGCGAGCCAGCGGTTCTGGTATGTCGCAGTGGAAGGTCTTAGGCACTACCGTCAGTTGTGAGAGCTTCGCCATTGGCTTAATGCCTGGAATAATGGGAATGGTGATACCCATCTTGCGCGCTTTTTCCACGAAGTCGAAATATTTTTGATTGTCAAAGAAAAGCTGCGTTACGGCATATTGCGCCCCGAGGTCTTGCTTCTCTTTCAGATATTGCATGTCCATTTCAAGGTTGGGCGCTTCTTCGTGCTTCTCGGGGTAGCATGCCACACCGTAATCAAAAGGCTTGCCTGGCTTCTTGATGGGCGAACCATCAGCAAAAAAACCCTCGTTAAAGCGTTTTACCTGTTTCATCAGCTCTGTGGTATGGGCATGTCCGCCAGGTGTGGGAATAAAGCGACTGTCTTCCTTGGCTTTGTCGCCTCTTAACAATAGCAAGTCGCTGATGCCAAGAAATTGCAGGTCGAGCAGTTCGTATTCGATTTCTTCGATGGTGGCACCGCTACAAATCACGTGTGGTTGCACGGGTATATTATAGCGTTGCTGGATAGCGGCTGCAATCGCTACCGTACCAGGGCGCCTGCGAATCCTTTGGCGCTCAAATTGTCCATTGGGCAATTCCTTATACACAAACTCAGAGTGATGGGTGGTAATATTGATATAGGCAGGGTCAAACTCTCGTAGCTTATCTATGTCGGCAAAGAGTTTTTCCGTGCCTGTACCTTTTAAGGGAGGCAGTACCTCGAAAGAGAACCGCCTGCTGTCTATATCTTGATGAATAAATTGCGTTACGCTCATAATTGGCGACAAAGGTACGAAAAAAAAACAACGGATTGCACGGATTAAACGGTTTTTTTCTGCAAAATAGTTAAAATCCGCCTTTTTTTTCAAATTATCCGTAAAATCCGTATCATCCGTTGTTGTTTTTTATTATTTTTGCAGCATGATTAAGCAATTTCTAAAGAACTGGACGCTTCCCTGTGCCATCGCCATAGGTACGATTGTCTATCTTATTTTCTATTGGGTTCCACAGCTCGATGCTGCAGGTGATGCCTTGGGCGAGGTCGTCGATACCATCTTCCCTATGATGGTGTTCTGTACGCTGTTTTCCACCTTTTGTCGCATCGATTTCCACCAGATGAAACCCCATCGCTGGCATGTGGGTGTGCTCGCAGCCCAAGTGCTGCTGGTAGCTCTTAACGTGTGGATTATTTTCTGTGTTGAGGCTGATCCTGGTAAGAAAATTCTTTGGGAGAGTGTGCTTACCTGCATCATCGGACCAGCGGCTACAGCGGCGCCTGTCGTCACCGCCAAGATTGGTGGAAATATCAATACAATGACGGCTTTCGTCGTGTTGTCGTCGTTTGCTTCTGCCCTGATGATCCCTGCTGTGTTCCCCTTGTTGGAGCGTGGCAGTCATCTTACGTTTTTTTCGGCCTTTATCATTATCCTCGAAAAACTTGCCATCGTGCTGATTCTGCCGTTGGCTTTAGGTTGGTTCATGCAGCATTATGCCAAGAAGGCGTGCGCTTGGATTGTCAGTATTCCTGACCTCTCATTTTATCTCTGGGCAGCACAGCTCAGTGTTACCTCGGGCGTTACTGTCCGTAACATTGTCCATAGCGATGCCGGTCTTGCTGTGCTCCTCATGATAGCCACCATGAGTCTGATTCTTTGTTTTGCCCTCTTCCTTTTGGGTCGTAGCATCGGTCGTCATTTGGGCGATGAGCTATGCAGTGGTCAGGCTTCATTCCAGAAGAATACGGCGCTCTCTATCTGGGTGGCCTATACCTATCTTAACCCTATGGCCTCTGTTGGTGCAGGTTGTTACGTGCTCTGGCAGAATATCGTCAATAGCATTGAGTTGTGGGAATATCGACGAAAAACGAAATAGAGAAACAATTACTATCCCCATGTGACATCAATAATTTATAAGTTTGCAGGCAAATTGGACAATATGAAACAAATAGAAGTAATTACTGAAGGCTACATGCCTTTTATGGGCTATCAGACCTACTATCGCATCGTGGGTGAGAAATCGGAAAAAGCGCCCCTGTTGCTGCTTCATGGTGGCCCGGGAAGCACACACAACTATTTCGAGGTGCTCGACTGTATCGCCGACACGGGGCGTCAGGTGATTTCCTACGACCAGATAGGTTGCGGCAATTCCTATCTCGACGGTCATCCTGAGCTATGGATGCAGAAGACATGGATAGACGAGCTGATTGCCATCCGAGAGTATCTGCACCTTGACAAGGTTCACATCCTCGGACAGTCATGGGGTGCCATGCAGACCATCGCGTACGTCATCGACGAGCAGCCTAAGGGCATAAAATCGCTCATCCTTTCGTCGGGCCATGCTTCCAGCAGCCTGTGGGCCAGCGAGCAGCACCGGCTCATCAAACAGCTCTCGGAGGAAGACCAGGAGGCCATCAGACAGGCGGAAGCCGCTGGCCAATGGGATTCGCCTGACTATCTGCGTGCCAACGACCATTACTATGAGCAGTTTGTCATCAGCGTGGATGAGCATTCGCCTGAGTGTCTGCGCCGCAAGAAACGCGCTGGAACAGAGGCCTATCTCTACGGCTGGGGCTCCAACGAATACCAGCCGCTGGGTAGCCTGAAAGATTTTGAATACACCGACCGCCTGCATCTCATCACCCAGCCGACACTCATCTGTAGCGGCACGCGTGACATCTGTACCCCCGTCGTTGCCGCCTCGCTCTATGAGCATATCCCCGGCAGCCGTTGGCACCTGTTCCGCAAGACACGTCATACTTGTTTTGTAGATGCCCACGAGGAATACTGCCAAGTGCTCATTGACTGGCTCGAAGAAAACGAATAGAATCTATCCAGCTAAAATTTTAGGCAGAATATTTGGCCAATTACTTTTTTATTGCTACTTTTGTGGCAGATTCGTAACTTAAAACAAAATAAGTGTATGGAAACAACATTAGTATTACTGAAGCCCAGCTGCGTACAGCGCCAGCTGATCGGAGAAGTGGTTAACCGTTTTGAGCGCCGTGGTCTGCGCATCTCTGGTATGAAGATGATGCAGCTGAGCGACGAGATTCTGCGTGAGCACTATGCCCACCTCGTAGATAAACCTTTCTTCCCCGGACTGTGTGCCTCTATGCAGGCTTCACCTATCGTAGCTATGGCTATCTCGGGCGTTGAGGCTGTACAGGTGGTTCGTACGATGGCTGGTGTAACCAATGGTAGACAGGCTGCCCCTGGCACCATCCGTGGCGATTACTCTGTTAGCAATCAGCAAAACATCGTTCACGCCTCTGATTCTGTAGAGAACGCCGCCATTGAGGTAGCCCGCTTCTTCAAGCCCGAAGAGGTATTCGATTACCAGAGCGGTGCCTTTGCCTACATTTATGGCGACGGCGAGTGCAAATAGGAAAAATAGCGGAAGGTCATTTGGCTTTCCGCATGATTATTGCATGCGTTGTAGGCCTTCCCAGCGTACATTCCAAGTGCCATCTTTGGGGAATCCAGGATTGACGGGTTCTTTGCAACCTTCCCATCCAGCACACATCATGGCGATGGCTGTAAGCAGGGCACCATTGCCTGGCAGATAGATACGCAGACGATCGGGTGTCTGGAAATTATGGCCACTGGGCAGATAGGTGTTCTTTTGGGTGTCGATGAGCAAAGCCTTGAGGGCTTTTTCCGGTTCACCAAGGCGAGCAGCTGTCATGGCTATCATACCGTAATCCCAACCCCAGGTGGTCTGCCAATTCCAATGCTGCATCACCCAGTCGAGTGTCTTTTTCATTTCCACCTTATTATAGATAGGGTAGTATGGCAGTAGGCCACAGACACCTAAAACGGCGGGGTGGTCGTTGCGGCATTTATCAGCAAAGGTCTCTACCTTTTTGGTAGATGCATCGAAAGGATCGAAGGCCTCGGAGGGTTCTGTCGTTGTGGAGATACCAGCAGTGTAGATACCGCTTGTCTCGGGTAAGGACGACATTTTTTGAACGATATCGTCCCATAAGGCAATACGCTCTTTACCCATACGCTCGCGCCATTGATTGGCCACGGAAAGACCGTAGCACCAATAAGCGAGTTCGAAGGGTTGATTGTAAGAGATATCTTTGGTCATGCATTCCTGCATGGCAGTGGCTCCCTTTAAGATATAGCGTTTTGTCTTGGCATCGAATGTGGCGAAATCGGCCATGAATTCTGCGGTGGCTTCCACTTGTTCGCTATAAGTCTTCAGTGTTTCGAGTGTTGGCTTGGCACGATACATCTCTTCGGCAAGATAAATGTAGTGTGGCTGTTGCCAGATGAGGAAAGAACCCGTATTCGAGGGGGCCTCACCAGCCCAGGGATCCGTCATCTTCATCCAGCGCACACCTTTGAACCCCTGGCGTTCTGCTATCTGGCGCGCTACAGGGTAGGCTGTATCGTTGTACCACTTGAGGATTTGTTCCACAACCTCTGGTCGATTCCAAAGCGCAAAATCAACGACGTGCCACCAAGTCATCTCCAAATGCGGGCGACCAAACCAGGTGTTGTAAGTAAGGCCAGACTCTTGTGGAGGCATGTTGTTGGCACAGTTTATCTGGGTGAGGTATTGTGACAGGATGACGCGACGCTCCAGCTCTTTGGCACGAGGGTCGGTACATTGCGAGAAATCTACGAATGCCCCTTGTTGCCACCAGCGATTCCAGTGGCGAAGCGTGCGCTTATGATGCTGGTCGAACTCATACGAGGCTAATTCTTGCCGGGCGAAATCCCGAGGCATATCTGCCAGATATTCAGCTGAGAAAGTGAGCACATCGTTGCCAGTAGACAACTCAAAATGATGGCGATTGTACGTGTCGAATTGTGCATCGCCCTCCCATCTTACAGCGACATAATACTTGGTATCGTCGAGCTTTCGTTCGATGAGGGCTCTATGATTATCAGAAAATAGAAGCTTGCTTTCATGGCACTCAGGCTTACTCCAGTCGTTGGCGTCATCAGCATGCTTGCCAGTGGGGTAAGAAAACTTGAAAGATACCGTAGCCCGTTGGTCTTTCAGGAGATTGCTATGGATGCGTGCGTAGATTACATCTTTATCAGGACGTACACCTGTGGCTACTTCCACTACTTCGCCATCAGCTTTAAAGCGGGATTCGATCTCACCATTCCAGAGCTTCTGTTCCTGACGGATAGCGGTGAGCACCTTTAAGGGAATGGGTGTGCCTTGGGCATCTTTGAGCGAAAGACCAATTGTACCAAGATTCAGACGATGGGGATTCTCACGGAAATATGCAGTGGCTTCTTTATGGCGACCATCTTCTGCCTTTTTGTATTCTACAGCATAGATTTCCTGGTGGCCATGTCCGAAGTCGAAAGTTTTCTCGCTCTCGGATGGTGCCAGATGCTTGGTGTTTTCGAACTTGTGCCAGCCCCAGTCGGACATGGCGTTCAGAGGCACACCTGCCTCATAATCAAAAGGGTAGCTTTGCAGACCTGTAATATCAACGGTGGTGGCAAAATGACCATTGCCAACAGACAGAGAGGCCAAATCGTTGGCCTCTGTAATGACTGGGTTATGGCGATTAACAATAACGTGACGGTCTATAGAGGCCGTCACGTTGTTTACATTATATCCGAGTTTTTCTATCTCTAGCGAGGCCCAGATGAATGGCCCTACGCCCTTGGCATCGTTGTCTCGAATGGGTTCAGACAGGTAATAGTCGTATCCTCCATCGCGAGACCTGTTTTCCTTTACTTTGCCCTTGGGATTGATTTTCTTCATGGCCTCGATGACCTGTGGCGTGGCAGCGGGACCAAGTCCCGCTACTGAGCAGCAGTTGGTAAGGGAGATGGTCTTATCGGCATTCACGCGAATCATATTCTTGATAATGCCCTGATAGGCCTTGATGCCTGCATCGCGATACTTGTCGCCAAGATAGCCTTTGTTGAATGCTTTCAGCAGCACGTAGGCAAACATCGAAGTGGCTGTAGATTCCAGATAGTTGCCTTTGCGTCCTGGCGAGTCCATTACCTGATACCAAGTGCCAGTGGCCTTGTCTTGCCACTTGATGACTGCATCAAGGTCTTTCTGCAAGAGTTCGATCACCTCGCCCCTGCGGCTGTAATCCTCGGGCAGGGCATCAAGCACCTCGATGAGCGCCATTGAGTACCAGCCTTGGGCGCGTGCCCAACAGTGCTGGGAAAGTCCTGTTTCCTTGTCGCTCCAGAAGGCATCGCGCGTCTCGTCGTAAGCATGGCGATTCAGACCTGTCTTGGGGTCGAGTGTACGCTCATAGGTAATCTTCAACTGATTAACGGCATCGTCGTAAATCTTATTAGCCTCTTTGGGCTTGAGCTGTGAAGCGGCGGTAAGGCAACGAAAAGGCAGACCCATGAAAATACCATCGAGCCATACCTGGTAAGCATAGACGGCTTTGTGCCAGAATACCTTATCGGCAATGGTACGAGGCTGATTCTGCAACTGTTTCATCAGAGTCTGGATAGCCAGCAGATTCTTCTTCTCGGGGTAGAGATTGTACATGCGGGTAACGAAATGGCCCGTGCGGATATTATCAAGGTTATACTCCTGGATATCGTAACCACGGATATCACCCTTTTCGTTGATCATTGTATCGGTATACTCCTTACAGTACTTGAGAATATCCTCTCCGCCATAGGCCAGATAGGTGTCGAGCATACCTTCGAGTTCAATACCCATCACATAGCTCCATTTGGGACTGGTAGAGAAATCGAGCAGATAGCTCTTGGGCACACGCTTCATTTCTGAATAGGTGAGCCACTCGGAATAGTGCTTATAGGGTTTCTCCTGCAGTACCAGCTGACCATTGATCATCAGGTTCTCGTACTTGATATCCTCGGCTTTGCCAATCTGGTAGACGGGTTGACCATGAACACCCTCGAACTTACAGTTGCGAACGGTGATGTGGTTGACGGTGTATGAGAGCGAATCAGCCTCGTAACCCACGATCATCACACCGTACTGAGACTTCTGACAGGTGACATTCTCCATCAGCACGTTGCGAACGGTGGGGTAGTAACCGCGACAGCAGATCTCCTTCGGCTCGTAGTCGGTATTGATTTTCAGTACGGCTTCCTTGCACACGCCAACGGTGATATTGCGTACATTGATGTTCTCGATGATACCACCACGACAGCTATTGGTCTTGATACGCAGTACGCGCTCCAGCTCGGGCGAGTCCATCACGCAATCGTGGGCATACAGATTCTGGAAACCACCGGAAATCTCGGAGCCTACTACCACGCCACCATGACCATTCTTCATTTCGCAGTTACGAATAATCATGTTTTTTGATGGCATATTGCGCTCACGGCCATCGCGGTTACGGCCGCTCTTGATGGCGATACAGTCGTCGCCCGTATCAAAGAAGCAGTTCTCGATCAGTACGCGGTCACAGCACTCGGGGTCGCATCCGTCGCCATTAGGGCCGTCGTTGATCATCTTTACCCTGCGTACGGTAATATCGGTAGAGTGGAGGGGATGGATTACCCAGAACGGTGAGCGCAAAAGGGTGATATCCTCGAGCAGAATACCTTCGCACTTGTTGAAGCTTACCAGCTGGGGGCGCAGACGGTCTTTCTCGGTAAAGATGCGCTCTGGAGAACGCTCACCCTTCTCGTTGTACATGGGAATGCCGTCTTCGCCCACCTGTAACAAGCGTGGACGACCCATATCGCGTTGCGACGTCATACCTTTTTTCCAACCGAAACGGGGATTGCCGTTCCAAGGCCACCAGGTATCATTCGAACCACCGCCATCGATGGTGCCTTTACCTGTAATGGCGATATCCTTAGCTTTGAAGGCATAAACACATGGCGAGAGGTTGAAGCACTCCAAGCCTTCCCACGACGTTTCAACGATAGGGTAGAGCTCGGGCTCAAAGGCAAACTCCAAAACGGCACCTTCTTCTACATGCAGATTAACACCATCCTTCAGCGTGATGGCACCAGTAAAGAACTTCTCGCCAGCAGGCACAATCACCTTACCGCCACCTTTCTTAGAACAGGTGTCGATGGCTTTCTGGATGGCCTTCTGGTTCTTTGCTGCCGTGGCATCGGGCTTGGCACCAAACTTGGTGATGACATACGCCTTGTCGGCAAACTGTGGTTCACGGATACTCTGCTCAATCTCTTTGTACTGGGCTTCGTTCCAGACTTGGGCCATTGTTATCACTGGGAATAACAAGCAGATGGCCAGGATTTGAAATAGCTTCTTCATATATGATATTTTTACGTTTTAGCGAATAGTTTTGTGCAAAGGTACGAAAAAGGAATCATACTACCTATAAAATGCTTGCAAAATATTAACGTAAACGTTAACAAAAAGCCGCTGGCTGTGAGACCAACGGCTTGGAAATTATAGGGGAGGATCTCTTTTACACTTCCCATCCGATAGCACTTGCACCCAGAACGGCAGCAGAAGCGCCATCGAGTCCGCTAACGAGGAACTGAGCTTTGCCCTTGAAAATCTTCAGCACGTGCTCATCGTAAGCCTCGCGGATAGGTTTCATAATCAGTTCACCTGCCTTTACCATACCTCCGAAGAAGATGAATGCCTCAGGAGAAGAGAAAGCTGCGAAGTCAGCGCAAGCCTCACCAAGCATATGGCCTGTGAATTCGTAGATCTCCTTTGCCAATTCGTCGCCCTTGCCGGCAGCGATAGATACATCGAGCGATGTGATAGCCTCGGGATCCATTTCGCGCAGCAGTGATGGACGATCGGTCTTTGCCAACAGCTCGCGAGCGGTACGGGCTACACCTGTTGCTGAGCAATAGCACTCCAGACAACCTGTACGACCACAGCCGCAGGGGCGACCTTCCTTGCCGCGAACCATGATTACATGGCCTAATTCGCCTGCAAAACCGTCGTGGCCATACAGCAACTGACCGTTAACCACAATACCAGAACCTACACCGGTACCCAGCGTAATCACGATGAAGTTCTTCATGCCGCGAGCCACGCCATATACCATCTCGCCGATAGCAGCTGCATTGGCATCGTTGGTGAGGGCTACAGGAATACCCAGTGCATCGCTGAACAATTTTGCCAGGGGTACGACACCATCGTGGGCCCAAGGCAGATTGGGAGCAAACTCGATTGTGCCATTATAATAGTTACCATTGGGAGCACCGACACCCATCGCCTTGATTTTCTCGATGCCGCCTACCTGCTCGATAATGGGCTGCAAAGCCTCTACAGAAGCAGCTACGTAATCTTCTACCTTCTCGTATCCGCCCGTTTTGATAGCTGTAGTGGCCTTAATCTCACCACGTGAGTCAACGATTCCGAAAACTGAGTTGGTTCCTCCTAAGTCTAAGCCTATTACATAAGGCTTGATTGATGCATTTTGCTCGTTCATAATTATATTAGTTTATCGTTTTGATTAATAATTCGCTTTCAAGCCACAAAGATAATCAAAAATTTCATTTCTTGCAGCTTTTTTACGGAAATTAACCATCTTATTCGATAAATTGTTGGTAATGTGAGAATAAATTCGTAACTTTGCACACGATATGCCACTACATATACCAATTAATATATTAGATTTCATCTTTAAGGGGATGATTATCGGAGTGATTGCAAGTGCTCCGATGGGTCCTGTTGGTATCCTTTGTGTACAGCGTACGCTGAACAAAGGGCGTTGGTATGGTTTTGCTACAGGTATGGGGGCGGCTATCAGCGATATTCTTTATGCGGGTTTTGCCGGTTATGGTATGTCGTTTGTGATGGATTTGATTAACAACGACCAGAATCGGTTCTATCTGCAGATTGTTGGTAGTGTGATGCTCTTAGGTTTCGGTCTTTATACCTATCGTACAGACCCTACAGCGAAGATGCACCAGTCAGGACAGCAGAAAGGATCCCTTTGGTATAATACATGGACAGCTTTTCTTGTAACATTCTCTAATCCCTTGATTATTTTCCTTTTCTTGGCGTTGTATGCCCAGTTTGCCTTTGTGCTGCCGAGCCATCCCTTTGAGATGCTCGTGGGCTTTGCCAGTGTTGTAGGTGGTGCCTTGCTTTGGTGGTGGGGCCTTACATGGCTGGTAGATAAGATTCGCACCAAGTTTGATACCAACGGTATCAGGATTATCAATCAGGTGATTGGTGTCGTTGTGATTCTCTGTTCTTTGATTATGCTACTGGGTACGACAACAAACCTTGTTAGATTTTAGAAGATGTTTATAGCACAGGAATTAAGAAAGAGTAATATAGCTGAATATTTGCTGTATATGTGGCAAATAGAAGATACGATACGTGCGTTTGGTTGTTCGCTGACGCGTATCAAGCAAGAGTACGTGGCGCGCTTTGATTATGACGACGAGCAGAAAGAAGAGGAGATAGACTGGTTTGGGAATCTGATTCGTATGATGAATCAGGAAGGTTGTCGCGAACAGGGACATCTGCAGATTAATAAGGTAACACTCCAGATGCTGATAGAGTTGCACGACCAACTGCTACAGTCTTCGAAATTCCCCTTCTACAATACAGAGTATTATAAGGTGCTGCCTTTTATCGTAGAGTTGCGCAATCGTGGCGCTAATAAAGAGGAGAATGAGATAGAAACCTGTTTTAACTCGCTCTATGGCGTGATGCTGCTGAGATTGCAGAAGAAAGAGCTGTCGCCCGATACAGCCCATGCCGTGAAAGAGATATCAACCTTTATAGGCATGCTTTCTGATTATTATAAAAAGGATAAGGAAGAAGGACTGAAGTTTGAGTAATATGAGAATATTGGTTACGGGCTGTAATGGCCAACTTGGAAATGAAATACAATTGCTGGAGATGACCAATCCCCAGCATAGCTATTTTAATACGGATGTGGCAGAATTGGATATCACCAACGAGGCTGCTATCGAGTCGTTTGTGAATGAAAATGCCATCGACGGTATCATCAATTGTGCCGCTTATACAGCTGTCGACAAGGCGGAAGAGAATCAGGCGTTGTGCCATCTGCTGAATGCGGTGGCTCCTGGCTATCTGGCTGCAGCCATAGAGAAGCGTGGCGGATGGATCATCCAGATCTCCACAGACTATGTATTTGACGGTACCAACCATACGCCATACGTTGAGACCGACCCTGTATGCCCTAATAGCGTGTATGGTCGTACGAAATTAGCTGGAGAAGAGGCTGCTCAGAAAGCATGCGCCAAAACGATGATTATCCGTACGGCTTGGCTTTATTCCCAGTTTGGGAATAATTTCGTGAAGACGATGATTCGTTTGGGGAAAGAGAAACCGGAACTGGGTGTGATTTTCGACCAGATAGGTACGCCTACCTATGCGCGCGATTTGGCTGTGGCGATATTCGAAGCCGTCAACAAGGGTATCATCCCGGACATTTATCATTTCTCGAATGAGGGCGTTATCTCGTGGTATGACTTTACGAAAGCCATCCATCGCATTGCTGGTATCAACACTTGTCATGTTCGTCCTTTGCACACGGCAGAATATCCTACGCCAGCTAGCAGGCCCCATTACTCCGTACTCGATAAAACGAAAATTAAACATACTTACGGCCTCGAAATCCCTTATTGGGAAGATTCTTTAGCCGAGTGTATCTCAAAATTGTAAATTGTAAATAAGTAAATTGTAAATCATCGTGGTGAATCAGGAAATAGAAAGAAG
>CAJOGK010000006.1 GCA_905234145.1 uncultured Prevotella sp.
CACTTCAAAGGTACAAATTTTCCGCGACATACGGAAATCCCTGTGCTCTTTTTTGCGACCTTATCTCAACTAATTTTTAACATGCGAAACTTGAATTAAGTTTATATACCAATGATGGTTGCTGTCTGGTTCCCACAGAAAAGCGCAGACCCACCATATTCCTCTCAGGCCTTGCACAACCTCATACATCCTATGGAGAAGCCTGCGCCAATGGCGCATACTCCTAGATGTATGATTTGCTCTTTTCTTTTCCGAGGTGCAAGTTCGAGAGGAAAAATGAGCAATAACATTTGTGACCCTTGCGAATCACGGGTGCAAAGGTACGAAAATAATTAGAAAACATACAATGGCTTGGTATAGATTTAACATTTGTTATTACTTGAATCTTTGCAGCTGGTGTCGATATAAAGACTCTTTAGCAATATGTATATAGGGCTGGCAGCGCAGGAAACTAACAGTATTAAATTATCATAAAATTCCGCAGGGCGATGAACAGCCAGCGGGATTTTTTCATATATTTGCAGAGCGAAAGGCGCAAGCGCCAAGCTGGTATGGGCCAAGGCTGAGGACAACGAGGAGGAAGAGGACGACACGCCTACACCTACGCCCGACCCCACACCCGACCCAAGCGGCGGCGGCGACGACGATTAAGAAGCCGGGCGCTTACTTTATCAGCTGCCGATGTGACTGAAAAATTTATAAAAGTTGCCATAAAATTTGGAGATACCGAATAAAAAATGTATCTTTGCCCCACAATTAACATTTTTACCAAATTAATTATTCAATATAATTATTCATTATGAACGACAACAAAGTTATGAACATGGCAGCGGATAATATCCGTATCCTTGCTGCTTCGATGGTTGAGAAGGCAAAATCTGGTCACCCAGGTGGCGCTATGGGTGGTGCTGATTTCATTAACACCCTGTACAGTGAGTTCTTGGTTTACGATCCTGAGAATCCTGCATGGGAAGGACGCGACCGTTTCTTCCTCGACCCAGGTCACATGGCTCCAATGCTCTACAGCCAGCTCTGCCTGATTGGGAAATACACGCTGGAGGATTTGAAGAACCTGCGTCAGTGGGGCTCTGTTACACCAGGCCACCCCGAGCGCGAGATTGAGCGTGGTATCGAGAACACCTCCGGTCCCCTCGGTCAGGGTCACACCTTCGCTGTAGGTGCTGCCATCGCCGCTAAATTCCTGAAGGCTCGTCTGGGCAATGTGATGAATCAGACTATCTACGCTTACATCAGTGATGGTGGCGTGCAGGAGGAGATTTCACAGGGTGCTGGCCGTATCGCTGGTAACTTGGGACTCGACAACCTGATTATGTTCTACGACGCTAATGATATCCAGCTCTCTACAAAGACTGAGGTAGTAACCTGCGAGGATACTGCTAAAAAGTACGAGGCTTGGGGCTGGTACGTTCAGAAGATCGACGGTAACGATGTTGACCAGATTCGTGAGGCTATCAAGAAGGCTCAGGCTGAGAAGGAGCGCCCAAGTCTCATCATCGGACACTGCGTAATGGGTAAGGGTGCCCGCAAGGCCGATGGCTCTTCTTACGAGAGCAACTGCGCTACTCACGGTGCTCCTCTCGGTGGCGACGCATATATCAACACCATGAAGAATCTGGGTGCCGATCCTGAGAATCCATTCCAGATCTTCCCAGAGGTGAAGGAGATGTATGCTAAGCGTGTTGAGGAGCTGAAGAAGATTGTAGCTGAGCGCTACGCTGAGAAGGCTGAGTGGGCTAAGGGTCATCCCGAGCAGGCTAAGCAGCTGGAGGAGTGGTTCAGCGGCAAGGCTCCAAAGATCGACTGGAGCAAGGTAGAGCAGAAGGCCGGCTCGGCTACTCGTAGCGCCA
The DNA here is from genome assembly GCA_905234145.1 of uncultured Prevotella sp. GTDB lineage: Bacteria > Bacteroidota > Bacteroidia > Bacteroidales > Bacteroidaceae > Prevotella. The sequence goes on from CAJOGK010000006.1 coordinate 1,869, forward strand.
GCGCTGCTGTTCTCGGTCAGCTGGCTGAGCAGGTGCCCAACATGATCTGCGCTTCTGCCGACCTTTCTAACTCAGATAATACCAACGGCTTCCTGAAGAAGACCAAGGACATCGTGAAGGGCGACTTCAGCGGTGCATTCTTCGAGGCTGGTGTAGCTGAGCTCACCATGGCTTGCTGCTGTATCGGTATGGCGCTGCACGGTGGTGTTATCCCCGCTTGCGGTACCTTCTTTGTATTCTCTGATTACATGAAGCCTGCTGTTCGTATGGCTGCCCTGATGGAGCTTCCTGTTAAGTTCATCTGGACGCACGATGCATTCCGTGTAGGTGAGGATGGTCCTACCCATGAGCCTGTTGAGCAGGAGGCACAGATTCGTCTGATGGAGAAGCTGAAGAACCACCACGGTAAGAACTCTGTATTGGTAGTTCGTCCTGCCGATGCAGAGGAGACCACCGTATGCTGGCGTATGGCTATGGAGAATGTTGATACGCCTACAGCGCTCATCTTCTCTCGTCAGAACATCGAAATGCTGCCCGAAGGCAACGACTACAACCAGGCTACTAAGGGTGCTTACATCGTAGCTGGCTCTGATGAGGATTACGACGTGATTCTGCTAGCTTCTGGTTCTGAGGTTTCTACCCTCGAGGCTGGTGCTAAGCTGCTTGCTGCCGACGGTATCAAGACACGTATCGTAAGCGTTCCTTCTGAGGGTCTGTTCCGCAGCCAGCCGAAGGAGTATCAGCAGAGCATTCTGCCCGCAGGCAAGAAAAAATTCGGACTGACCGCTGGTCTGCCTGTAAACCTCGAAGGCTTGGTAGGTGCCGACGGTACTGTATGGGGTCTGGAGAGCTTCGGTTTCTCTGCACCTTATAAAGTGCTTGACGAGAAGCTGGGCTTCACAGGTCAGAATGTTTACGAACAGGTAAAGAAACTGCTTGCATAACATCTATTTTCGTTTAAAACTATGGATATTAAAGTAATAGGTATAGCATCCGACCACGCTGGTTTTGCCTTAAAACAGTTTGTAAAGAAGTACCTCGAGGAAAAGGGCTACGAGTATAAGGACTACGGCACCTATACCGAGGACTCATGCGACTACAGCGACTTTGGTCATGCACTGGCTGAGGGCATCGAGAAGGGCGAGGTATTTCCAGGAATCGCTATCTGTGGCTCGGGTGAAGGTATCAACATGACGCTGAACAAGCATCAGAGCATTCGTGCTGGTCTCTGCTGGATTCCTGAGATTGCTCATCTCATCCGTCAGCACAACAATGCCAATGTGCTCGTGATGCCAGGACGCTTTATCTCGGAAGAGACTGCCCGACAGATTATGGACGAGTATTTCACGACTGAGTTTGAAGGTGGCCGACACCAAAAGAGAATCGATAAGATTCCTTGCAAATAAAAAGAATAATCCCCGCCAGTTGTTAGTTGGCGGGGATTTATTTTACTTGGCGGGGGCTAAGAATTTGTCGCCCGTTTGCTTAATCAGTTCGCGAGCGTAAGGCTCTGGGAATCCAGGACGCTCAACACGCTTTCCACCACCATACGGGGTACGAAGGAAAGTACCATTTTCATCCGTAGGCTTAACGGCCATATCGTTATACTTTACTATCAGGAAGAAAGCCAACTGCTTCCAGCGGGCAATCATCTCGTTACCCTTCTGGCAGCTGTAATCCGTCAGCATCTTGATACGCTCCTCGGCTGTGGGCAGGGCTAAAGCCTTGGCCTCGATCTCGGGCTGCAGCTTATCGTAAGAAGCATCGAGCGAGTCGCGTACGGCCTGCAATGATGGGAACATCTGCGAATAGCGAGGATAAACCATATTGCTTACCCAGTTGCATACCCAGAAGGCATTGTCGATAGAGAAGGTTACATCGTCGGCACCCTCTTCGGTAAAGCACTTGGGGCGACGGGTGATGCAAGAATACATAGGTGTATAGGCTACCATGTTGCCATCGTCGTTGCCAAACCAGAAGCAGGCTCCTACTTCGCGAGGCATTGAGCTACGCATCTGAGAGATAAAGCTCCAAGCCGTCTGCTGGGTAGAGATGGGGCGCTCGTTAAAGAGATCCTTACCATCTAACTTATATGAAAGAGGTGTAGGACGATAAGGCATCTGATAGATACCGCCACCCATATCCTTATCCAGAGAGAACGGGGTGCCCTCGTAATGGTCGCGCATGGCATCGCGAATGTCCTGAAGGGTTACCTTCTTGTTAGGGATAATCCAAAGCGGCATGGGCTTGGCATCCTTCTCGAAACCAGCTGCATAAGAAATATACTCTGAGAAATCGTCGCTAAAACGGTTGAAGAAGCTCCAAACACGGGCCTCGCAGTAACGGCGACCAGAGAAGTCAGGCTCTGCATAAGCGGCATTATAGCTAAAGTCGGCATCCTTACCATCAAACCAACCCATCGTGCGGGCATAGCTTACCACATTGTCGGAACAAAGCATGAGGTTGGTAATGGGCTTTTTAGCGTCGAGCGCATACTTCTTGTTGAACAGATCCTTTACCTTTATTCTAGTATAGCGGCCATCGAGGAACTGCGTAATGCGGCTCTGGTTGGCATGGGCTGCAATCGCATCATCGGGAATGCGGACAGCTACCCAAACGGTGCGCTCCTTAGATTTGGTGCGATCAGGACCGCAACCCATCATCTCAAGCATCCAAGCCTCGTCTTTATCGGCTACAGAGAAGGTTTCGCCCTCAGAGTAGTAACCATACTCCTCAACGAGTGAAGTCATAATCTGCAGGGCTTCACGGGCTGTCTTTGAACGCTGCAGGGCGATGTAAATCAGCGAGCCGTAATCGATGATACCCGTAGAGTCGGCCATTTCCTCGCGACCGCCAAAGGTCGTCTCGCCGATAGTTACCTGCCACTCGTTAGAGTTACCAATCACATTATAGGTTTCGGCTACTTCGGGAATCTCGCCCAGATACTTGTCAGTATCCCACTCGAAAACTTTACGCATATCGCCAGGCTGATGCTTGGCGGCTGGGTAATGGTAAAGGGGCATGAAAGCACCGTAAGAATCGGCGTTATAGGTAACAAAGACAGAACCATCGGCACTCGCCTTCTTACCTACGATAAAGTTTGTGCATGCGAAAGCAGAACCTCCCGTCATACAAGCTAGTAGTAAAATAACTAATTTTTTCATCATAAAATATCTTCTTTTGTTCTTTTATCTGAGATCAGCAAGCCTTAAACGACATGTCGAGGCCTTTTACAGAGTGCGTGAGTGCACCAACGCTAATAAAGTCTACACCCTGTTCGGCATAGTCGCGAATGGTATCGAATGTAATTCCCCCACTCGACTCTGTTTCAAAACGACCTGCAATGGTATCGACAGCCTTCTTGGTATCGGGCACGCTGAAATTGTCGAGCATAATGCGGTTTACGCCACCATGATCGAGCACTTGCTGTAGCTCATCGAAATTGCGCACTTCGATTTCAATCTTCAGGTCGAGACCCTTCTCCTTGAGATAAGCATGACAGCGATCGATGGCATTTACGATACCGCCTGCGAAATCGACATGATTATCCTTGAGCAGAATCATATCGAAAAGACCAATACGATGGTTGCAACCACCACCAATCTTTACTGCCTGCTTTTCGAGCATACGCATACCAGGGGTGGTTTTACGGGTATCGAGCACACGGGTGTTGGTACCCTTCAGGCGCTCTACATATTTATTCGTCATCGTGGCAATACCACTCATGCGCTGCATGATATTCAGCATGAGGCGCTCTGTTTGGAGCAGCGAACGAATCTTTCCGCTTACAATCATCGCAATATCGCCCTTCTTAACACGGGTACCATCGCCCATCAACACCTCAACCTTCATTTCAGGGTCGAAACGACGAAATACCTCCTTGGCGATTTCTACACCAGCCAGAATACCATCTTCCTTTATCAGCAGATGACTTTTACCCATCGCGTCTTCTGGAATACAACATAGCGTGGTATGATCGCCATCGCCAATATCTTCTGCGAACGACAGATCAATCAGCCTGTCTACAAGTTCATCAACACTTAACATAATATTTAATGTTTAGAAGAACACACCGAATCCCACTCTCAAACCAATGCCTGAGCTGCCACCACTCTTCGTGGTCTGCTGGTAGTAAAGCTCTGGCTCGATGGTCAGTTTACCTGTAAGGAAATAAGCATAACCTACATGCAGCTCAGGACGGAACTCGTTCCAATCATCGTAATGCAAATAGTTGCCAATCAAACCTGCATAAATACCACAGCTCTCGAAGTAGTAACGAATACCAGCACCAGCCTTAAAGAAATTAGGTGCATCGGCTTGTGTCTCCCAACCTAAATTACCAATTACCATCCAGTCGTCGGCAAACAGATAACCACCCTTGGCCTGAAGGTTCAAACTCCACTTTGAGATCTTGTTCCAATTAAGGTCGAGACCAGAAGTAGAAACACCTACATACCACTTGTCCTGAGAGAACACTTTATCAGACGTATTCAAATACTGTGCATTAGCACTCATTGCCATCATAAGGCCGATAGCAGCCATCATCAGTTTTCTCATTATTCAAAAATTAATGTTTATTGTTTATTATTGTTTTGTTTCTTATACCATATAGCAAACCAAACGATGGCTGCTACCAAGCAAGCCACGCCGTATGGATAACCCGCATTGCCCAAACCCAGCATCTGCTTCGACACAAAGATATAGGTAGTGCAAACGGTGGTCATGAAGAGCGCTGGAATCAGCGAAATCCAGAAGTTCTTGTGATTGCGCACCAGATAGACGGTTATAGTCCAAAGTGTGAACACGCTGAGTGCCTGATTACTCCAACCGAAGTACTGCCAGATCGTGTTGAAGCCATCAGGATTCTCAATCTGCCAAACCAGCATGGCAATAGATATTGCAAACAGGGGAATGCAGATAAGTAATCGCTTGGGGATGGGGCGCTGGTCCAACTTCAACCACTCGGCCACAATTAGTCGGCTAGAACGGAAAGCTGTATCACCCGAAGTGATAGGCGCAGCAACCACACCCAGCATAGCCAGGATGGCACCAGCTACACCCAGCCAATCGTTGCAAACCAAATTAACAACAGCGGGGGCTGAAGTATGGAATCCAGCCGTGGCCTGCTCAATCAATGTATAGCCAGGAGCAGGATTGCCATAGAAGAACCACGATGCAACCGTAGCCCAGATGAGTGCTACAATACCCTCGGTAATCATCGCGCCGTAGAATATTGGGCGACCCATCTTCTCGCTCTTGACGCAACGGGCCATCAGCGGACTCTGCGTTGCATGGAATCCAGAGATAGCACCACAGGCAATTGTAATAAACAAGGCTGGGAAGATGTTGTCCTTCCAGGTATCAGGTTCTGTAGCAGCACCCATATTATAGAAGTTAGTCCAAAGTTCTGGTACTGTAGGCCAATGCAATAACAACCATACCATCAGCGCGCCTGCCATAAACAGCAGCGAAAAAGCAAAAAGCGGATATATCTTACCTATTATCTTATCAATGGGCAGCATTGTGGCGATAATGTAATAACAGAAAATGATGCCGACCCACATCATAGTTTCGCCTCCGATAGAGTGCAGAATCTCAGCAGGACTGTATACAAACACAGTTCCCACCATAATCAGCAGCAAAACAGTAAACAACAGCATAATGGCCTTGGTGGTCTTGCCCAGATACTCTCCTATCAACTCTGGTAAACTAGACCCGTCATGGCGCATAGAGAGCATACCACAGAAATAGTCATGCATTGCTCCTGCAAAGATACAGCCAAACACAATCCACAAATAAGCTACAGGACCAAACTTGGCACCCATGATGGCACCAAAGATAGGACCAGTACCAGCAATATTGAGGAACTGGATCATAAAGATTTTCCACGAGGGCAATACAATGTAATCTAGTCCGTCGGCCTTCGCAACGGCGGGCGTAACACGATCATCTGGGCCAAAAACTCGCTCTACGAGTCGACCGTAGAACATGTATCCACAAACAAGAGCCACAAGACTCAATAAAAACGAAATCATCTTTCTTTAGCTAATTTTTTGATTAATATTGTGCAAAAGTAGTGTTTTTATTTGAAAAATGGAAAAAATAAAGTAACTTTGCACCAAATTTAGGAAAAAAAGCATCATTTTGAAGACAATTATACATATTTTCGTGCTTTTAGCACTAGTGCTAAGCACAAAAGCAGGCAATCCAAAACACGAAGTCAGAGCAGTCTGGCTTACTACGATCGGTGGTATCGACTGGCCTCACTCCTACTCGGCCGATACCCAGCAAAACGAGATGATCTCAATTCTTGATCAACTACAACAGGCGGGTATTAACACCGTGATGATTCAAACGCGAATACGAGCCACGACCATCTTTCCCACTACTACAGAGCCATGGGATGGTTGTATTACTGGCCATCCAGGCATATCGCCAGGCTACGATCCATTACAATTCTGCATCGAAGAATGCCATCGTCGAGGTATGGAGTGCCATGCGTGGATAGTAACCATCCCCGTGGGAAAGTGGAACGGATTAGGCTGCAGACAATTGCGACAGAAATACCCATCACTGATACGAAAAATTGGCGACGAGGGATATATGAATCCGGAGATGCCACAAACAGGCGATTACTTGGCAAAATTCTGTGCCGAAGTAACAAGTAAATATGATATTGACGGCATACATCTGGACTACATCCGATACCCTGAGAATTGGAAGTTGAAAGTGACTCGTCAACAAGGTCGCGAGTATATCACAGATATCGTCCGAAAGATCAATCAAGCAGTTAAACCTTTGAAGCCATGGATTAAGCTATCTTGCTCTCCCATAGGTAAATACGATGACATGTCTCGATATAAAAGTAATGGTTGGAACGCCAATACTACGGTATGTCAGGATGCCCAAGGATGGTTACGCTCAGGACTGATGGACGCCCTCTTTCCCATGATGTATTTCCAAGGCAACAATTTCTATCCATTCGCTGTGGATTGGAAACAGCATAGCTATGGGCGCATCGTGGCTCCAGGACTGGCTGTATACATGATGCATCCCAAAGAGCAGAACTGGGATTTGGAGGTAATTACACGCGAACTCGGTGTAGTGCGCGAGTTGGAAATGGGTTATGTATTCTTTCGCAGTAAGTTCTTCACAGACAATACGAAAGGTATCTACGACTTTACAAATCACTTTAACCAATACCCAGCCCTTGTGCCACCAATGACCTGGGCAGGAAAACAAGCACCAACCATGACAGGCTCTATACAATTAAAGCGAGGTGTACAGCTCGATATATTGTCGTGGATGCCTGCTCGCGATCATTCCGGGGCTGATTACCTATTATATAATATATATGCCTCAGAAAAATGGCCAGTAGATACAGAGTGCAGCGCCAACTTGATTGCGATTCACCAAAGAGATTGCAGTCTTAGTGTACCCCATAAGGGTAAAAAGCTCCATTACGCCATCACTGCCATCGACAGGTATGGCAACGAAAGCAGTCCACTTTCTACATCCAATTGCACGGAAAAGAAGCGAAAACCATTCAATTTCCGTGAACTTATCATGGGGCAATCGCTAAAAAAGTACAAATAGACTAATTTTTGAGTAATAAAAACAAGCAAATATCGCAATTATTTGCTATCTTTGCGCCATTCTAATTTTAATTAAAACAAACTATATGGAAAGAACTTGGAGATGGTTTGGCAAGAAAGACAAGATTACCCTTGCCCAGCTTAAGCAAATTGGTGTAGAAGGCATTGTTACAGCCCTTCATGATGTACCTCTTGGTGAGGTTTGGACACGTGAAAAGATTCGCGACTTGCGCGAGTATATCGAGAGTTACGGTATGCGCTGGAGCGTGGTAGAATCGCTGCCAGTAGTTGAAACCATTAAATATGGTGGTCCTGATCGCGACCATCAGATTGAGGTCTATAAGGAGAGTCTTCGCAACCTTTCTGCTGAGGGCATCCATTGTATCTGCTATAACTTCATGCCAGTACTCGACTGGGCACGCACCGATTTGATGCACGATAATCCCAATGGTGCCTCAAACCTCTACTTTAACTATGCCGAGTTTGCTTACTTCGACATCTATATCCTGAAGCGCGAGGGTGCACGCGAGGAATGGGCAAAGTTCAAGTTCCCAGAGGGCGTTGGCGAAGGTCGTAATGTTTTGGCAGAGTGCGATGAACTCGCCAAGACCATGACACCAGAGAAAGACCACAAGCTCGTGGAGAACATCATTATCAAGACCCAGGGCTTCGTATCAGGTAACTTCAGCGAGAACGACGAAGCACCTATCCAGAAGTTCCGCGATTTCCTCGACCTCTATAAAGGTATCGACAAAGCCCAGCTTCGTGCTAATATGAAATACTTCCTCGAAGCCATTATGCCTACTTGCGAAGAGTGTGGCATGAACATGTGTGTACACCCAGATGATCCCCCCATTGAGGTACTTGGCTTACCACGTATCGTTCGTACCGAAGAGGATATCCAGTGGTTCCTCGATGCGGTGCCCAACAAGCATAATGGACTGACATTCTGTGCTGGTTCTTTGAGTGCTGGTGCCTATAATAATGTTGTAGAACTCGCCAAGAAGTTTGCATCGCGCACACATTTCGTACACTTGCGCTCTTGCCATATCTTCCCCAACGGCGACTTTACAGAAGCTTCTCACCTGGGTGGACGTGCCGATCTCATCGAGCTTTGCCGTATCTTTGAGAAAGAGAACCCTGCACTTCCCATGCGTGTCGACCACGGTATGACCTTTACTGATGAGCCTGGCGGCATCTTCGACGAGAGCAGTCATGGCCACAATTCTGGTTACACCCTTCTGGGCCGTATGTTTGCCCTCGGACAGGTACAAGGCATCCTTGCTACCGTCGATCGCGAGTTAGGAATTGAGTATAAACAACCCGGTTTTTATGATTAAGAAATATGAGACTAAATGATATTATTTCTGGCAATTTCAATGCCGCAGAATGGGAAGCCAAAGGCTACCAGCTTCCTAAGTTTGACATCAAGGCTGTTCGCGAGAAAACCGCAAAAGAGCCAACTTGGGTTCATTTCGGTGGTGGAAACATCTTCCGTGCTTTTCCTGCTGCCATTCTCAATGATGCTCTGAACACTGGTAAATACGATCGTGGCGTGATTGTAGCTGAAACTTTTGATTTCGAGGTTGTCGATAAGGCATACGCACCTTATAATAATCTCTCGCTACTCGTTAGCTTGCAGTCTACAGGCACCATCGAGAAGAAGGTTATCGCCTCTGTTACCGAAGCCTTGAAAGCCGATCCTCAGTTCCCTGATTGGAATCGTCTTGTTGAGATTTTCAAGAATCCATCTTTACAGATGATTTCTTTCACTATCACCGAGAAAGGTTATAGTTACAACGAGGCCGATCTAGCCCGTGGTCTGAAGCCATTATTCGCTATGGGTAAGGTGTGCGCACTCTTGTTGGAGCGCTTCAATGCTGGTCAGTTGCCATTAACCGTACAGAGTATGGACAACTGTTCTCACAATGGCGATAAGGTTAAGGCTGGTGTCTTTGCTTATGCCGAGCGCTGGGTTGCCGACGGGTTGGTTCCCGAAGCTTTCCTCGCTTACCTGAAGGATGAGCAGAAGATTACCTTCCCATGGTCGATGATTGATAAGATCACCCCACGTCCACACGAGAAAGTAAAAGAGATGCTTGCTGCCGATGGTTTCGACGACAACGATTATATTGAGACCGAGAAGCACACCTTTACTGCCCCATTCGTTAATGCAGAGGAAGTGCAGTATCTCGTTATCGAGGACAACTATACCAATGGACGTCCCCCACTCGATCTTGGTGGCGCCCTTTATACCACACGCGAGACAGTAGACAAGGTAGAAACAATGAAGGTAACCACCTGTCTGAATCCACTCCATACCGCTATGAGTATCTACGGTTGCATGCTGGGTTATACGCTGATTTCTGCCGAGATGGCTGATGAGGATTTGCGTCCGTTTATCCAGAAGATTGGTTATATGGAGGCTATGCCTGTAGTTACCGATCCAGGTGTTTTGAATCCTTATGAGTTTATTGGTGCTGTGATTAATCGTCGCTTGCCCAATCCATTCATGCCCGATGCGCCTCAGCGTATTGCAATGGACACTTCTCAGAAGTTACCTATCCGCTTTGGTGAAACCATCAAGAAGTATATCGCTCGCGGTCTCGACATGAGTAATCTCGTACTCATCCCATTAACACTCGCTGGCTATGCCCGATATCTTAAAGGTATTAAGGATGATGGTACCCCATTCGAGCCATCACCCGACCCCATGCTGGCAGAATTGCAGGCTATCGTAGCACCATTAGAGATTGGCAAAGCTAATCAAGATTACAGTTGTTTGAAAGCCCTCTATAGCCGCAAAGATGTGTTTGGTCTCGATCTCTATGAGGCAGGTCTTGGCGAACAAATCGAGATCTACGTTAAAGAACTCTACGCTGGCCCTGGAGCTGTCCGTGCGACACTCCACAAATACGTATCAGCCCGCTAATCAATAATAAAATCCCGCCCATATCGAGCGGGATTTTTAATTATCAATCTTGTGACATTAATACTCAACTAGTTTCATAACCATCTGGCCGTTAAAAGCAATGAGCGATTCTACGAGATAGCAACTGGCACCATCTGGAATACAGAGCGTGGCATTGAAGTGTAATCCTTCGGAATCAACATGGCTGAACTCCATATTACCCAATACTGCCTGCTCCAGGAAATCAGCAGGAACCTTATCGGCATACTGCTGCTTGCGGAAATCGCTGGAATAAATAGAGTTAGCACCTTTAAAAACGCTGATGTGCATGATGTTATCGTAATACACATTCTCTACTTCCAAACCATCTTCGTTATAAGAATGCTTGGTAACCTTATACTTCGTAGGGTTGATAGCAATATACCAATGGTAACGCTCACCACCATACATTACAACTGAATCGGTTTTTACCTGATGAGTGTAAGACAACACCTTGGGAGTATCGTGAACAAACTCGTGCTCATCCTCCGGGTCATCGCTCTTTTCAAGTTTTACCACATCACCATTCTGATTATTAAACCAGAATGTATGCTCAGTCTGCTTTACAATAGCATATTTGGTGCCTGAACCCAAAACAAGCGAATCATCAATAATCTTAAAATAGGAGGGCATACTGGTAGAGTCGGTATAATAGATGGTATCACCATTTACACGGAACGACACTGCCCCATCTTCAGAATCGAGCCATATACCCTGAAGCATAATTTTGGCGCTTTTATCTTCGACAAGACGCACACTATTGCCCTGACGATTGCAAGCCACCAAGAAAGTAGCCAAGATTGTTATGATTAAACTCTTCTTCATTTACCTATACAATGATACTCGAAGTCGTTTTCTGCCAACTCCTCAGTATCGAAGATGTTTCGTCCATCTATAACCAAGCGACGTTTCATGGCCTTTCCAATAACGCCCCATCCTGGCAAACGGAACTCCTTCCACTCGGTGAGCAGCAAAAGGGCATCGGCATCGAGAACGGCATCGTACATGTCGCGACAATAGGTTACCGACTCACCTATACGACGCTTACACTCATTCATTGCGATGGGGTCGTAAACACGAACGATACAACCTGCTGCCAATAGTTTCTCAATCATAATGAGGGCTGTAGATTCGCGCATATCATCGGTTTCTGGTTTAAACGAAAGTCCCCACATTGCGATGGTTTTACCCTTGAGCGCAGCCTCGCTACCAAAAGCCTTTACCAACTTCTCGAAAAGAACACTCTTCTGATTCTCATTCACACGTTCTACGGCCTTGAGAACCTCCATTGAATAACCATTCTGATCGGCAGTTTTGATAAGGGCTTTCACATCCTTAGGGAAACAAGAGCCACCATAACCACATCCTGCATAGAGGAATTTACGTCCAATACGAGTATCAGAACCTATACCTGCGCGTACCATATTAACATCAGCACCCACACGCTCGCAAAGATTGGCGATATCATTCATAAACGAGATACGTGTGGCCAACATCGAATTGGCAGCATATTTCGTCATCTCAGCAGAAGGAATATCCATGAAAATCACACGGAAATTGTTAATCAAGAAAGGCTTATAAAGTTTAGTGAGCACCTTCTTTGCATGTTCGCTCTCAACACCAACCACAACACGATCTGGCGACATGAAATCTTTAATAGCATTACCCTCTTTCAAGAACTCTGGATTAGAAGCCACATCGAATTCAATGTTAACGCCACGCTTCTTAAGCTCTTCTTCGATAGCCTTACGAACCTTTTTAGCTGTTCCTACAGGTACTGTACTCTTGGTAACAACCACCACATATTTATTGAGGTTCGCACCAATAGTCTTAGCAACTTGGAGCACATATTTCAGATCAGCTGAACCATCCTCGTCGGGAGGAGTTCCTACAGCTGAAAATACAATCTCTACATCGTCTAGTACAGAGGCCAAGTCGGTTGTAAACTTCAGTCGACCTGCAGCTACATTCTTCTTAACAAGTTCATCGAGACCTGGTTCATAGATGGGTATTTCGCCGTTCTTCAGACGCTCAATTTTCTTCTCATCTACATCTACACACGTTACATTAGCACCGGTATCAGCGAAACATGTTCCCGATACCAAACCTACATAGCCGGTTCCTACAATTGCAATATTCATTATTATATGATAATTAAATGTTAATCAAATACTTCCGCATCTCTAAAAAAGGGTTGCTTTAAATCCTTTTCACTCGTTTTAAGCTGAGCTAAATTGATAGGCCACTGAATGGCGAGGTCTGGATCATTCCATCGGATACCAGCCTCGGTTTGGGGAGAATATGGATTGTCTACCTTATAAGTAAAGATTGCCTCATCGCTCAATACCAGAAAACCGTGTGCCATACCACGCGGGATAAATAGTTGGCGTTTGTTTTCTTCGCTAAGTTCCACCATAATATGCTTACCAAACGTGGAACTCGACTTGCGGATATCTACTACCACATCAAGTACACGACCTTTGATAACTCTTACTAACTTGGCCTGAGAAGTGTCGCCTTTCTGATAATGAAGACCACGCAAGACGCCAAAAGATGATTTTGATTCATTATCTTGAATAAAATCTACTTTTCCAATTTGTTCGTTGAACTCAGCTTGTTTCCAAGCCTCGAAAAAATAGCCACGAGCATCTTCAAAAACATTTGGTTCGATCACGTAAACGCCCTCAATATTAGCCTTAATATATTTCATCTATTCTAAATTTTGGGGCAAAGATACATTAAAAAAATTACTTATTCAAACATTTTAAGCATCTTTTATTTGTTTATCTCAAAAAATTGCTGTAATTTTGCACTCGTGATTGAATTAGAGAGACATATTGAAGTCTTGTTGCTAAATAATGATTGCGTCATAGTACCTGATTTAGGAGGGTTTATGACGCATCATGTTGAAGCACATTATAGTGAGGAGGAAAAGACCTTCCTCCCACCCTTACGTACACTTGGATTCAATTCGCAACTTAAGATTAACGACTCGCTGTTGGTTCAATCATATATTGAGGCTTACGACATTAGTTATCCTGAGGCGCAGCAACGTGTGGAAGATGAGGTAAACGAGTTAAAGATGCACATTAAAACAAATGGCTCGTACACACTAAATGATATTGGCACACTGGCCATCAACGATAACGGAAGTTATGTTTTCACCCCCTGCGAATCTGGTATACTGACACCTAGTCTATACGGTTTAAGTTCGTTCTGCGCCACAACACTTGCAACAAATGCAGACATCCAAGTAGTCCCTAGCGCAAAGGTAGAAACAGCCAAGATTGTTGGCATGAGTCCCATTGTTGAAGACGAAACGGAAGATGATGGTGAGGATGTTATTAAAATCAAATTCTCATGGATTCGCAATACGATTGCTATCGCAGCAGTATTGCTGGCTATTTTCTTATTGGCACTCCCCACGGGTAAGACAGAGATGATGACGCGCACCATTAGTAATCTAAACAACAATATTTTGTTTGGCATGATGTCAAAGGATACTAACACCAGCAAAATTGAAATTAAGAAAGTTGATATTCAGAAGTCAGTCAAAGTTGACACCATCATAAAGGAAAATCCCGCAAAACCTATCGAGATTGCTAAAAAAGATTCGGTTAAGAAAGGTTACTGCATTGTGTTAGCTAGTTGTGTTTCAAAGAAAAATGCAGCTAACTTTATTGAAAGTCTTCAAAAGAAAGGCTACCAAGAATCTGAAGTATATATTCACAACAATATAACCCGCGTGGTTTATGGCAATTTTGAAACGCAAGAAGATGCTTATAACACATTGCGCAAGATCCATAAAGACAAGGCGCTTCATGATGCCTGGGTTTATAAGTATAATTGAACATGAAACGAGTACGCTGCCCCAAATGCGACCAATATATAACCTTCGACGAGACAAAATATAAGGTTGGTCAGTCGCTTGTATTCAAATGTCCAGATTGTGGCAAAGAGTTTGGCATTCGAATCGGTGTGAGCAAACTTCGTGAGCGCCAGAAAGACGAGCATCCTGACGAACAAGCTAACGAAGAAGGTTGTGGCAGTATCGTGATTATAGAAAACATGTTTCATTATAAGCAGGTCATCCCTTTGCATATTGGCGACAATGTGATAGGAAGATATCAAAAGGGCAATCCTGCAAACTGTGCGTTTGAGACTGTAGATCCCAGCGTAGACTTGAATCACTGTACGATTATCGTAAGTCGCACGAAGCAAGGCAACTTGAAATATACGTTAAAAGATAACAATAGCAATACTGGTACCTTTGTTGATAATGTAGAACTCACTCCAAAAGAGCGCAGGATTATCGACGACGGGGCACTTTTTACTATCGGAGCTACAAGTATCATATTACGCTCTGCTGATAATATAGACGATTAAATATTCATCATTTCAAAGAAGTTAACAATAATGGATACAACAGCAATTTTGCTTTTACATTGCCCGGACCAACAGGGTATTATATCAGAGGTGACTAAGTTTATTACAGATAATAAAGGAAACATCGTTTATCTGGATCAATATGTTGATAAGGTAGAGGGTATGTTTTTCATGCGCATAGAGTGGGAACTCGACGGATTTCTGATTCCTCGTGATAAGCTTTATGATTATATTACAACACTATATGCTCAGCGCTATCAGATGAAGTTTAGTTTGTATTACAGTGACAAGCGCCCAAGAATGGCCATTTTCGTATCGAAGATGAGTCACTGTCTTTACGACTTGCTCGCCCGATGGAAAGCAGGAGAGTTTAATTGCGACATTCCTTGCATCGTGTCAAACCATGAGGACTTACGCTATGTAGCCGAGCAATTTGGTATTCCCTACTACGTGTGGAGTATCAAGAAAGACCATTCAAACAAGACAGAGGTAGAGGCTGCAGAGATGGAACTTTTGAAGAAAGAGGATATTTCGTTTATCGTTCTGGCTCGCTATATGCAGATTATCAGTAATGAGATGATTGCTGAATACCCACATCATATCATCAATATCCATCACTCATTTTTGCCCGCTTTCATTGGTGCTAAGCCATATCATCAGGCCTACGAAAGAGGTGTGAAGATTATCGGTGCTACCAGTCATTACGTTACAGCAGACCTTGACGCAGGACCAATTATTGAACAGGACGTAACACGCATTACGCATAAGGACACCCCGGAAAGTCTGGTACTGAAAGGCAAAGATTTGGAAAAGATTGTGCTATCGCACGCTGTTTCAAAGCATATCCAGCGTAAGATTCTCACTTATAAGAATAAGACCATTATCTTCTCATGAACGTTGCAATCTTAAAGTATAACGCAGGGAATATATATTCGGTAGTTAATGCACTCCGACGAATGGGCATAGAACCCGTTCTTACGGATGATGCTGAGCTGCTGAGGAAGGCAGATAAAGTGCTCTTCCCTGGACAAGGAGAAGCTCGAGGCGCGATGGAATATCTAAAAGCCCGCCGACTCGACGAGGTGATTCGTGACTTGAAACAGCCTGTATTTGGCATCTGTGTAGGTCAGCAATTGCTTTGCAAATATTCTGAGGAAGGCGATGTGGATTGCATTGGTATCTTCGAAGCTGAGGTGAAGCGCTTTCAACCACTGAAGCATGAAGATAAGGTACCTTGCATGGGATGGAATGAGCTTTACGACTTAAAATCACCTTTGATGGAAGATTTAGGTGAAAGTCCATACGTTTATTTTGTTCATTCGTATTATGTTCCGTTGTGCACGGAGACTATCGCTACGGCTGATTATATTCTACCATACTCTGCCTCGATGCATAAAGACAACTTTTACGCATGTCAGTTCCACCCAGAAAAGAGTGGTAAGGTAGGTGAACAAATAATTAAGAATTTTTTAGCGCTATGATAGAGTTGATTCCCGCTATAGATATTATCGATGGTCAGTGTGTACGCCTGACGAAGGGCGATTACGACCAGAAGACGGTGTACGGTAATCCTTTGGACATGGCCAAGGAATTTGAAGCCATTGGCTTTAAGCGTTTACATATAGTTGATCTCGATGGCGCCAAATCGAAGCATATCGTAAATGAGGCTGTACTGAAATCTATTACAACAGAAACGCAGCTCACTATAGATTTTGGTGGCGGAATTAAGACAGACGAAGATATCGAAAAAGCTTTTGCTGCAGGGGCATCGATGGTAACTGTAGGTTCTATCGCTGTTACCCAGCCCGACTTGTTTATGGGATGGCTAGCGAAATATGGTACGGAGCGAATCATACTGGGCGCAGATGTACGACAGAGCAAAATCAGTATCAATGGATGGAAAGAAGATTCAACAGAAGACTTGTTACCATTCCTGCAGAAATATGTGGATGCTGGTGTAAAAAACGTGCTCTGCACAGAAATCTCAAAAGACGGAACATTAACGGGTCCTGCCATTGAACTCTATAAGAAGGTGATGAAGACCTATCCGCAATTGCACCTGATAGCAAGCGGAGGAGTTTCATCGATTGACGATATTAAGGCACTAGAAGCTGCTGGTATACCAGCCGTGGTGTTTGGTAAAGCCTTCTATGAAGGAAAAATTAATCTGAATGAATTATGGGACTGGCAAAACGCATAATACCTTGTTTGGACGTGAAAGATGGTGAAACCGTAAAAGGAACCAACTTTGTAAATCTGCGTAGTGCAGGCGACCCGGTAGAACTTGGCAAAGCCTACAGTGAGCAAGGAGCTGACGAGCTATGTTTCCTTGATATCACAGCATCGTTTGAGGGGCGTAAGACATTTACAGAGATGGTTACACGCGTAGCCAAAGAAATTAATATCCCATTTACAGTGGGTGGTGGTATCAATGAACTTTCAGATGTTGAGCGCTTACTTTATGCTGGTGCTGACAAAGTGAGTGTGAACAGTGCAGCCATTCGTCACCCAGAGTTAATCGATGAAATTACCAATCGTTTTGGTTCTCAAGTGTGCGTATGTGCTATCGATGCTCGTTTAGATGAAGATGGTTGGCATTGTTATCTCAAAGGTGGACGTGAACGTACAGAACGGAAACTATTTGAGTGGGCACATGAGGCACAAGAACGTGGCGCTGGTGAAATACTCTTTACCTCAATGAACCATGATGGAGTGAAGGAAGGTTATGCTAATGAGGCGCTACGAGAACTGGCTGATCATCTGTCTATACCCATCATCGCCAGTGGTGGTGCTGGAAAGAAAGAGCATTTCAGAGATACCTTTATCGAAGGTCACTCTGATGCAGCACTCGCTGCTAGCGTATTCCACTTTGGCGAAATACCCATACCAGAGTTGAAGCAATATTTAAAATCAGAAGGAATAAACGTACGTATATGAAGATAGATTTTGAAAAGAGCGATGGACTCGTGCCTGCCATCATTCAAGACCCCAACACTAAGAATGTGCTAATGTTGGGCTATATGAACCAAGAGGCATACGATAAAACGATAGCGACAAAGAAAGTTACTTTTTGGAGTCGCTCTCGTAATTGTCTTTGGACCAAAGGTGAGACATCGGGTAATTTCCTGAACCTTGTAGATATAAAGGTGGACTGCGATAACGACACACTTTTGATAAAAGCAATTCCTGATGGTCCTACTTGTCACACTGGTACAGACACATGCTGGGGCGAAGAAAATAACAATAATCCCCTACTCTTCCTTAGTGATTTGCAGGACTTCATCGACAAACGTCATGAGGAGATGCCAGAGGGTAGCTATACTACAAAACTATTTAAAGACGGTGTGAATAAAATTGCCCAGAAAGTAGGCGAAGAGGCTTTGGAGACTGTGATTGAGGCCACTAATGGCACATCAGACCATCTGGTTTATGAAGCTAGTGACTTGCTGTATCACCTAATAGTATTGCTCACAAGCAAAGGATTGCGCATAGAACAGATTGCCGACGAACTGCACAAGCGCCACGATCCAAACTGGGACAAGAAGCGCAGAGAAGCAAAAGCCAAAGGAGAAATGAAATAAAATAAGCTATATATGAAGCTGATTAATTATAAGAATGCCAACATTTACCAACGACATGGAATTTGCGTACTCAGAAACGTGAATTTTGAAGTGGAAGAAGGACAGTTTGTTTTTCTTATTGGTCGTGTTGGATCAGGTAAGACCACCTTACTGAGAACACTTTATTGTGAGTTGGATATTGACGAGGCTGATGAGGCTACCGTCCTTGGCAACGATTTGTTGGCCATCCGCCCCAAAGATATTCCTGCCCTGAGAAAACAAATGGGTATCGTTTTCCAAGATTTTCAACTGCTTGCCGATCGCACAGTGTATAAGAATCTGGAATTCGTGTTGAAAGCCACAGGTTGGAAAAAGAAAGAGTATATTGATGAGCGTATTCACAAAGTGTTAACTGCGGTGGGCTTGGATGATAAAGCAGAGAATCGCCCCTTTGAACTTTCAGGTGGAGAACAACAGCGAGTGGCCATCGCTAGAGCGATTCTTAACAATCCAAAACTAATCATCGCTGATGAGCCAACAGGGAATCTTGACCCTGAAACATCACAGGAGATTATGAAACTACTGTTTAAGATATCTAAATCAGGAACAGCAGTCATCATGTCTACACATAACATCCCTTTGGTTAAAGAGAATCCTACCATTACATTCCGTTGTCAAGACGAAAAGTTGGAAGAAATCACATCTGATTTCCATAATCTAGTGATGATTGACGACACACTAGATGTTGACGAAACCAAAGTAAGGTATTCAGAAAGAGAAGAAATATAATTAAAAAATAATAAGATATGAAGGTAATGAAATTCGGCGGTACTTCCGTCGGCACTCCACAGAGAATGAAAGAAGTAACCAATTTGGTTACAAAGTCAGGCAACCCTGTATTTGTTGTTTTGTCAGCAATGTCGGGCACAACTAATTCGCTTGTAGAGATTTCAGACTATCTCTACAAGAAGAATCCTGATGGTGCCAACGAAGTAATCAATCGTTTGGAGCAAAAATATGCCAAACACATAGAGGAGCTCTATTCTACAGAGGAAATGAAAATTGCTACACGTGATTTTTTGCGTGGA
Source organism: uncultured Prevotella sp. (assembly GCA_905234145.1). Lineage (GTDB taxonomy): Bacteria > Bacteroidota > Bacteroidia > Bacteroidales > Bacteroidaceae > Prevotella. Next base: position 21,448 of record CAJOGK010000006.1, read on the forward strand.
GAATTTGATTATTTACGTTCATTTACAAAGGAGCTCTTCACCAGTTTTGAGGAAAAAAGCATTGTTGCTCAGGGTGAAATGATTTCTACAAACATGGTTGTAAACTACATGAAGGAACAGGGTATCCACGCCGTATTGCTCAATGCCCTCGACTTCATGCGTACCGACAAGAACTCAGAACCAGACCCCGTTTACATTAAAGAGAAACTGAAACCACTGTTGGAAGAAAATGATGGTGCACAGGTGTTTCTCACGCAAGGATTCATATGTCGTAATGCCTATGGTGAGGTAGATAATCTGCAGCGTGGTGGTTCTGATTATACAGCATCGCTAATCGGTGCCGCAATCAACGCTGAAGAAATACAGATTTGGACTGATATTGATGGCATGCACAACAATGATCCAAGAGTAGTTGACAAAACAGAGCCTGTACACCAGCTTCATTTTGAGGAAGCTGCTGAGTTAGCCTACTTTGGTGCGAAGATTCTGCATCCTACTTGCGTACAACCAGCTAAATATGCAGGTATTCCAGTACGTCTCTTGAACACGATGGATCCTGATGCAGAAGGTACCACCATCAGCAACAAGACTGAATACGGAAAGATTAAGGCTATCGCAGCTAAAGACAACATTACAGCTATAAAAATCAAGTCGAGCCGTATGTTACTGGCTACAGGTTTCCTACGTAAAGTATTTGAGATCTTCGAAAGCTACCAGACAAGTATTGATATGATTTGTACCTCTGAGGTTGGTGTATCAATGAGTATTGATAACTCTGCACATTTGGGTGAGATTGTAGATGAACTAAAGAAATACGGTACAGTTACTGTAGATACTAATATGTGTATCATTTGTGTTGTTGGAGATCTCGACTGGTCAAACATTGGGTTTGAAACCCTTGCACTTGATGCCTTAAAGGATATTCCTGTTCGAATGGTCAGCTATGGAGGCTCTAACTATAACATCTCGTTCTTGATTCGTGAGGAAGACAAGAAACGTGCCCTCCAAAGCCTTAGCAACACGATATTTAACAAATAATGTTGATTCAACATCACAAAAGACTAATATGGCAAAAGGACTATTCCCTGTAGATAAGTTGAAGTCGATTCAGACACCTTTCTACTATTACGATACAGAACTGTTGCGCCAAACATTGCGTAAGATTAACGAAGAAGCCAACAAACATGAGGGTTTTGTAGTTCATTACGCAATCAAAGCTAATGCGAACCCAAAGATTCTACGAATCATTCGTGAAGCTGGATTGGGTGCAGACTGTGTCAGTGGTGGAGAGATTGATGCATCTATGAAAGCAGGGTTCCCAAGTGGGAAAATTGTTTTTGCTGGTGTAGGCAAGAGTGATTGGGAAATCAATCTCGGACTTGACTATGACATATTCTGTTTTAACGTTGAGAGCATTCCTGAATTAGAGGTCATCAATGAACTGGCGGCAGCTAAAGGAAAAACTGCACGTGTAGCCTTCCGCTTGAATCCAAATGTTGGTGCTCATACACATGCAAATATCACAACTGGTTTGGCTGAAAACAAATTCGGTATTGCCATGCAAGATATGGAGAAAGTCATCGAAGAAGCAGAGCATTTGGCTAACGTCAAGTTTGTGGGACTGCATTTCCACATTGGTTCACAGATTCTCGACATGGGAGATTTTGAGGCACTCTGTAATAGAGTAAACGAACTGCAAGATCAGTTAGAGAAACACCACATCCGTGTAGAACATATCAATGTAGGAGGTGGTCTCGGTATTGACTATGAACATCCAAACAGACTTTCTATTCCTGATTTCAAAGCCTACTTCGACACTTACGCAAAAAAACTAAAGTTGCGCTCAGGCCAAACCCTCCACTTTGAATTAGGAAGAGCAGTAGTTGCACAATGCGGGTCTTTAATTACAAAAACATTGTATATTAAAGAGGGCGCATTAAAAAAGTTCGCCATTGTTGATGCAGGATTTACCGATCTTATCAGACCAGCGCTTTATCAAGCCTATCATAAGATAGAAAACATCATGAGTGAAGAAACAAAGGAAGCCTACGACGTAGTTGGACCTATCTGTGAATCGACGGACGTATTTGCCAAGCAAATCGATCTCAATAAGACTAAACGTGGTGACCTGCTAGCTATTCGATCTGCTGGCGCCTATGGCGAAATCATGGCATCACAGTATAATTGTCGCAAATTGCCTATAGGGTATATGAGCGATGAGATATAATTTAGATATATGAATAAATCAAATCATAAATTCTCCGTTATAATGACAGTCTATGACCAGTCGGAAGAGTTAAAGGAGAATCTGCCTACATACCTCCAGCAAGAATACGAAGCTGGAGGGTATGAGGTGATTGTCGTGGATGAATCCTCGACTGATAGTACACCCGATGTACTTAAATTATTCAAAAATGAATATCAGCAGCTATATTCTACCTTCCTTCCCAAACCTGACAGAAAAAGGTTCCGTAGGAAGCTTGCCTTTAATATTGGTGCAAAAGCTGCAAAAAACGAATGGCTTATTATCACTGAAATAAGGAATAAACCTGCAAATACATATATCTTAAAGGCTATTAATGAAGTGTTGGAAGACGATGCAGATATTACACTTGGATATGTCACCAAGAAAGGCATCAGATTGCAACCTTTCTCATCAATTAATGAAGTGAAAGATCATGTAACAAGAATTGAGCGTAAGCTAACGATTGTACGTGAAGGAAAAGCCTTGAATTATTTTTGGGGCAGATACAGTTTTATTATCGTGAAGAAAGAAAAGCTATATGATCTTCTGAACTTTTATGAACAAAAGATTCCACACAGGACACTGCCTGGCATGCGTATGAAGATTATCTGGAAAAACATGCTAAGGCGCTCATCAACTACGCTGCTTGTATCATCATAATATCAAGTTGAAAGCCAATGAAAGTCCTACATCTATATCCTAAAAATGACAGCCTCATCGAACGTCATGTCGCATATCTTACAGAAGGCATGCGACAGAGCGCTGATGTGAAGAAGGCTGATAATGTAGGGTTATTCCGACAAATCCTGAAGGATATGGAACCTGATATAGTTCATGTTCATGGATGTTGGCAATATGGAATCGCCAGAGCCTCTACAAGTGCGATTAAGCATGGGGCAAGACTAATAATCACATTACATGGGCAACTTGAACCCTGGATTATGATGCAAAAGAGCCTACAAGAGAACATCTTTAAGACACTCTTGTGGCAACGCAGTACGATTGAGCAAGCATATGCAATAATTACATTAGGCAAGCTTGAACGGGCAAACTTCCTTAAACTTGGTTGGAACAAAAGAATAGAGAAGATACATAATGCAGTGATTACCAATACCATTTCGCAAGCAGAAATGTGCAGTAAGACATTTGCTGTGTATCAGAAAGTGATGGATTCCAACACGCTGGAACTAATGAATCAAGACAGCATTCTCGCTCTTGCTGCCATCATTAAAGCAGGTATCACTGGAGATCGCAGGTGGCTAGACGGAACCCAGAGTATGATGTTCGACCCCACAAATATTTCTTGGCGACAACTCTTGGTTTATGCTGAACATGAAAACATTAGGAATTACATAGACTATGGTATCAACATATTAGGTTTCTCAACCCCACTCATCGATACCAAACAAATTCATGCTTTTTTTCCTGATAATTACAAAAAGCCCCTACCTGTGAAAGAATTAATCGGTGATTATAGTGGCAACGAGAGTGATTATCTGATGCGAATCATCAGACAAATCAATAAACACCCCCTACTACTCCACCTCATTGAATTAACACGCGAATTATATCGAAATACAGTTAACGATGAACAGCTAATTGACCTGCTTGAAGAAAAAAATCTCAAATCATATGCAGCAAGATTGATGCAGATACTTCAAGAACAAACGCTAATTGACGAAGGATTTATGCCCCTTCCTCCCATCGATGATAAACAAACAAAACATATTCGGAATCTTCTAACTAATCATTTAAAAATATGACAAAGATACCTCATTCTAAAATAGATGCAGACATGCACTATCTGCAACTACTAGCCCAATCGTTTCCAACGATTGCCGATGCTTCTACTGAGATTATCAATCTTGAAGCGATTATGGCTTTGCCCAAAGGTACAGAACATTTCTTAGCTGATATTCATGGTGAGAGTGAAGCATTTCGGCATGTACTAAAGAATGCATCTGGAAACATTAAAAGAAAGGTAAACGAGCTTTTTGGGAATGATATTCGAGAGGTAGAAAAAAAAGAGCTATGTACACTTATCTATTATCCAGAACAGAAACTTGAACTTATAAAGGCTCAGGAAAAAGATATTGAGGATTGGTATCGCATAACCATCCACCAGCTGGTAAAGATATGTCGAGACGTATCTTCAAAATATACACGTTCAAAAGTACGCAAGTCGTTACCTCTGGATTTTGCTTACATCATAGAAGAGTTGCTTCATGAAAGTGTTAGTGATAATGACAAAGCAGCATACGTAAGCGTGATTGTAAACACTATTATTTCAACGGGACGTGCTGATGATTTTATCTGTGCCATTTGTAATGTGATTCAACGTTTGGCTATTGACCAATTACACATTCTGGGAGATATCTATGACAGAGGACCTGGCGCTCATATCATTATGGACACGCTACGTCAGTATCACTCATGGGACATACAATGGGGTAACCACGATATTTTATGGATGGGTGCCTCTGCTGGAAACAATGCATGTATCTGCAATGTACTACGCCTCTGTTTACGTTATGCTAACCTTGCGACCATTGAGGAATATGGCATTAACCTAGTACCATTAGCAACATTTGCACTTGAGGCTTATGGTAACGATCCCTGTGAGGAATTTCTGCCAAAATTACTCCAAGGTAACGATATGGATGAAAAAACACGCTTACTGACGGCTAAGATGCATAAAGCCATAACTGTGATTCAGTTTAAAGAAGAAGCCTCTATCATTTCACGTCATCCAGAATGGCAGATGCAAGATCGTATCTTATTCAACTACATAGATTATGAACGTGGCATATGCACTATCGAGGGTAAGGAATACAATATGCGTAGTTGTAATTTCCCAACGATTGATCCTTCAGATCCATGTAAATTAACAACCGACGAAGCTGATCTGATGCAAAAGTTGCACCACTCTTTCAGAATATGCGAGAAACTTCACAAGCACATACGCACCCTACTCTCTCATGGTTGCATGTATTCCATCAGCAATTCTAATTTGCTATTTCATGCATCCATTCCTCTTAATGACGATGGTTCGCTGAAAGTAGTCGAAATATATCCAGGCATCAAATATTCTGGCAAGGATCTCATGCACAATATTGGTATGATGATACGAGCCGCATTTGAAGAACCTACAGAAGAGTATCCTCGCGAATATGCTCGTGACTACTTTCTCTATCTATGGTGTGGTAAGAATTCTCCGTTATTTGACAAGTCGAAGATGGCGACCTTTGAACGTTATTTCCTTAACGACAAAGAAACATTTAAAGAAGAAAAAGGTAATTACTTTAAGCTACGTGATTCAGCGGAAATATGTGATCGTATTCTCGATGCTTTCGAAGTTCAAGGACAAAATCGTCATATCATCAACGGCCATGTACCCGTGCATGCCTCGAAAGGTGAAAATCCAATTAAGGCAGGTGGCAGATTAATGGTGATTGATGGCGGTTTCTCAGAAGCCTACCATAAAGAGACAGGTATTGCAGGCTATACACTCGTCTATCACTCGCGTGGTTTCCAACTTGTACAGCATGAGCCTTTCACATCTACACAGGATGCTATTGTACGTGAGACAGACATTAAATCGACCACACAAATTATCGAAATGTCTGCTCATCGCATGTTGGTAGCTGATACTGATAAAGGCAACGAACTTAAGTCGCAGGTTGCAGATTTGAAAGAACTGCTTTATGCATACAGACATGGAATTTTGAAAGAACGTCGCAGATGAGGTATCTCTATTTAATACTATCATTGTGTCTCACCATCGAGATACAAGCAAAAAATATTGTCTATAATCCACAGATAAAGTCTCTCCAATCTGTTGTCAATAAAGACTGGCTCGCTCCTACTGTGATGCGATTGGATACTGATGATGTACTTAGTATTGATTTCGATGATATCGCTCAAGAATTCCATCAATATGCCTATCATTTAGAACGATGTGAAGCAGATTGGGGGACATCAACTGAAGTATTCGAAAGTGACTGGTTAGAAGGATTTAACAACAATATCATCGATGACTATGCTTACTCTACAAATACAACGATACCCTATATTCATTATCATCTACAGCTACCTAATGATCATTGCAGATTAAAATTAAGTGGAAACTACCGACTGAACATTATCAAAGAAGAAGGCGATGAGATTGTGGCAAGTGTAGAATTTATGGTATCAGAACAATCTATGTCTCTCGCGCTGCACTTATCCACCAATACTGATATTGATTTTCAAAAGAGCCATCAGCAAATATCTGCCAGCTTGATCTTTGGTAAAGAACAAATAACAAATCCTGAAGAACAGATTTATTTTGTTGTCACTCAAAATAATCGGGAAGATAATTGCCGCAAAAATATCAGACCAACTCATATCAGTGATAATAATATGGAGTGGACACATTGCCGTGAATTAATATTTGAATCTGGTAACGAATATCACAAATATGAGATATTAGACACAAGTCATCCTACTATGGGCATTGACTATATCCACTGGGATGGGATGTATTTCCAAGTTTATCCTTTTATCAATATGCCTCGACCACATTACATCTATGACAAAGATGCCAATGGTTCATTCTATATTAGAAATAGCGATAACATTGAGAACGAAACAACTTGCGACTATGTGTGGGTAAACTATCGATTCCGTGTACCTCAATTATCAAATGGAAGCATCTACATACAAGGTAGATGGACAACAGAGATGCCAGAGTTATACCTGATGCATTATGATGCTAAGGAAAAAGTTTACAAGACACAAATATTGCAAAAACAAGGTTACTATTCATTTCAATACCTTTGGCATAAAGATGATGGTACTATACATTTCTTACCTTCTGAAGGAAACTTTTATCAAACAGAAAATCGCTATCAAGCATATCTCTACTACAAAAAACTAGGAGAACGCACATGGCGACTTACTGCTGTACGCGAAATTCTTTCGGAGTAGTCTTAAAAGAACGATAGAACAATGCGGTGAAATAATTCGGAGATACGAATCCACAGGTCGTAGAGATCTCCTCAAGACTCTTATCGGTTGTCTTCATAAGCATGATAGCATGATCCAACATCATCTTTATAGCAAGTGGACGAGGACTCTTGTAAATATTCGAGGTAACCATCGAGTAGAAAGCTTTAACCTCAAACCCAGCCTCTTCGCTTAACAATCGCATAGACAGCTGTTTTGGATTCGTTTTCTGAACAGTTGGTATTATCTTAACCATCATATCAATAAATTCAGGATCCAATTCGTTTTTATTGATGTCATCATCACCTACAACTTCTTCTGAAGAAGGCTCAAACAGTTCGTGTCCAGAAAGACTACAACGCTCAGAGAAACTAATAATGCGTTTAAGTAAGTTCACCTCCCCACTATTACGCATTGCTTTCATATTAGCATTCTTCAGATAAAAATAGGTATTTACACCGATAAGAAGAAGCAATAGCACACAGTAAATCACTATCATTACTGATGTGCGCCACCAGGGTTCATGCACGTTTACAACCCATTTATATGGTGTAGTTTCCCATTTATATGGGTTCATGGATGCCTGTAATTCTATCTCGTATGATCCTGGACGCAATGACATCATCGGCAAATGAAGCAATCCTCTTGAATCCACCATTCCACCTGAATTATATGATGTAAATATCTGCCAGTCATCTATCAATCCCTTAACTCGAACTCTATAATACGTTTGGCAAGGACGGAAGAAATTCAGAGCAGAGAAAGTCAACGATAATGAGTTCTGGTTATAATTAAGATTTATCTCATAAACTCGTGTTATCGCCTTTTCAAGAATGACATTGCCATCCATTTCGTCACCAGTCCTTATATCGATACCATTAACCATTAATTTAATGAGTTTCGGATATAACTTAACAGAGCCATCTTCCTTTATAGTAGACATCTTGGAAGGATTAAAAGTAACAACATGATCAGTTGCTACCATTACGATGGTACCATCACTCAAACATAAAGCCTGACCATTGAAGAAAGACTCATTAGGGACATTGTCATACAAATTATAGGTATTTACAAAATGAACGTCTCCATTCTTAATTTGTACACATGCTATACCATAACTCGTTGATACCCATATATTGTGCATCCTATCTTCTATAACGGAATGGATGACATTATTCAACAAACCATCACGCTTTGTGATTACCTTTGGAAGATGATTATCAGCTGAGCGATAATACTGAAGACCATAAGCAGTACCAACCCATGTCCAACCTCGAGAATCGCGATAAACACAATTTACTGGCCTTCCTCTAAATTGATTAGGTTGAGTAGAAGCTGCTGCCATATTGCCGTATTCAAGTGCTTGGAGATTATCCCAGGTCAATTGAGTAAATGGAGCCGTAAAAGGTCTAGAATAAAGCAAGCCTGAACACTCTGTTCCTATCCAAAGTCCCCCTTGACGATCAAAGGCCATAACATTAATAGAAGTTTTTACCTCTCGCCCATTATCAAGCTTCATTCCTTCACGATGAACAAATTCTCGACTCTTCAAATTATACAGCCAATAACCATATTCACAAGGAATATAAAGTATAGAATCCTTACTTGCCAGATTCGTCAACTTGTATGGTGTTCTAAGAAGTTCATTCCATTGTTGCTTTTTTATATCATATTGTAAAAGTATGCCTTCTTGTGCACCATTCCTTGTTTGATAAATGTCGTTACCTCTATGAAGCAATACACTTGTTTTGTTATAACGGGCTGCATCTTCCTGATCATAAGGTCTTTTTGAAACCACAATTTTACCAGTTTCAACATTATAACCCTCCATTAAACCAGATTGATAGAAAAGCAACAGCATTTTTCCATCGTCAACTATTTCCAAATCCTGTAAATTCTGTTTTTGGGTAAGTTTAATGGTCTTTTTATCTTTCACACTATAAAGACCATCATCAACCAATAACCAAACGTTCCCATCTTGATCTACAAACAAATCTTTTACCTGACCAGTAACACCAAATTCTTTAAAAATATCAGTAATAGATGAAACAAAACGCTCTGTAGTAAGGTTTACACATACTACACTATGCGTATCTTTTAGCCAAATATGATGGAATTTATCAAAATACAGGTGATAATTGCCATAGTATTCTGGCAAAGAATAAACTTCTTCGTCAATAGGGTTTATATAAGAAAATCTCTGTCCGTCATAGAAATTAATTTGCCCCATTGTAGAAATAACCATACGACCGGTTTTGGTACAGTGAATGGTATGAGCACTATTGTCAGCCAAACCATCAGCAGCACTATATCTCGTAAATGTGCGTTCTGGCATCTGAGCATATAAGCCCAAACGACACTGCAACAGCAGCACAATCAACACCAAAACACTATACCTCCTCATTACCGCATCGTTATTAAATGACTTCTATTCCTTGCTGTTTACAAAGCTCAAGGCTCATCTCCTTAAGTTTGAACTTCTGGATTTTTCCAGAACCAGTCAATGGGAACTGATCGATAAAGAACACATATTTTGGAATCTTATAACGTGCAATCTTGCCACGACAGAATAGTTGCACATCCTCTGCTGTCATCTGTGCACCCTCTTCCAATATGATAAAGGCACCTACTGCCTCACCGTATTTCTTCGATGGAACAGCTGCAACCTGAACATCACGGATACCAGGCATATGATACAGGAATTCTTCAATTTCACGAGGATAGATATTTTCACCGCCACGGATAATCATATCCTTGATACGTCCCGTAATCTTATAGAAACCCTCTTCATCCTTTACACCTAAGTCACCGGAATGCAGATAACCATTCTTGTCGATGACCTCAGCCGTAGCCTCAGGATTCTTATAGTAGCCCTTCATCACATTGAAGCCCTTGCAGCACATCTCACCCTGTACACCAACAGGACACTCTTCGCCCGTTTCAGGGTTAAGCACTTTTACATCTACGAACGGGAAGTCACGCCCAACAGTAGTGCAACGCTGCTCGAAAGTATCATTCAAACAAGTCTGTGTCATTCCTGGTGAGGACTCGGTGAGTCCGTAAACGCTCGTGATGGTCATATACATCTTCTCTGAAACCTGCTTCATCAGCTCAATAGGGCAAAGGCTTCCTGCCATGATACCCGTACGTAGACAGCTCAGGTCGAACATCGAAAACATCGGGTGGTTCAGCTCTGCAATAAACATCGTTGGCACACCATATACGGCGGTACAACGTTCCTTATGGATAGAGGCCAGAACCACCAGCGGGTCGAACTTCTCAACCATCACTTCAGTACAACCATGTGTCAAACAGTTCATCGTGGCTAACACCACACCAAAACAGTGGAACAAGGGCACGCACACGCAGAGCTTATCGTCTTGGGTAAATCCCATGTTTTCACCAGTAAAGTAGCCATCATTCGAGATACCATGGTGAGTCAGCATTACGCCCTTAGGAAAACCGGTGGTTCCGCTGGTGTACTGCATGTTGCACACATCGAAGCAACTCACTTGTTTCTTCATCTCGTTCAGCGTCTCGTCTTCGATATTCTGTCCAAGCAGCAGCAACTCGGCGGTGTTGTACATACCACGATACTTTTCCATACCTATATATACTACGTTCTTCAGGTATGGGAATCGCTCGCTGTTAAGATGACCACGCTCGCAGGTCTTCAGTTCGGGCAACATAGTGTAGGTCATGTCTACATAATTACAATCCCATGTTCCGTCAGTAATGCAGAGCACCTCCATGTCGGAGTCCTTACAAAGATACTCCAGCTCGTTCTGCTTGTAATTGGTATTCACAGTTACCAGTACAGCACCTATCTTGGCCGTAGCGTAGAGGAAGGTGAGCCAATCTGGTACGTTAGTGGCCCAGATACCCACGTTCGATCCTTTTTTCACACCGATTGATATCAGTCCCTTGGCTAGATTATCCACACGCTCGTTGAATTTTGACCAAGTGAAACGAAGGTCTCTATCAGAATAAACGATATATTCCTTATCAGGTGTTGTCTCAGCCCAATACTCAAGCCACTGGCCAAGTGTACGTTCATGAAGTTTGTAGCCAGCCGAGCCTGTCTCAGCTGGATAGGTTCTATCGGGCAACGGACGACCCGCCATATCTAATCTTACGTTACTCATCTTTTTTAGAAAGGAATATATACTACTGCTAAGATTTTTGCACTCTTGCCGGGAGCACCGTGCACGTGGTGCTTCACGATTGAATCGTAGAAAATGCTATCCCCTTCTTTCAAAGAATAGGTATCTTTTCCATACACAATTTCAACCTCACCGTTCATCACATAAATAAACTCCTCACCTTCATGAGCAGACAGTTGGAAGTTAGGTGTATCTTCCGGATTGATATCGATAATAAAAGGCTCCATATGTCTACCTGCCTTCTGCTGTGCTAGCGGATGGTACTCCATATGCTTTCGAGCATCAACTGCATCATTCGAAAAACTGATACTGTTATTCTGCTCACGTTCTTCTGCACGAGTGATCACTGGTCCTAAAGCATCATTATCATCCATGAATGTTCCCAAGCGAACACCCAATGCACGTGCGATCTTGATTAACGGACCCAAAGATGGTAAGTTTTGACCATTTTCTATATTATTAATCTGATCTACTGACAAACCACTTCGCTCTGCGATTTCCTCTACAGATAAGTTCTTTGACTCACGAAGGCTCTTAATTTTAAGGCCCACTACAATTTGATCTTTTGACATAATTTAGTGCTGTGTTAATTAACCTAATTATTTTTTGGGCGCAAATTTACTAAAAAATATCAAAATACCGTTCACTTTTCACATCATTAACATAAAAAATCGTTTATTTTGGGGGAGGATCAATGATATGAAACACATAATGGGCTGTTTCAAGTAAATTAGAGGGAATTACAAAGTGTTATACGTAAAATCGAAGAAGTATGTTTTGTCACTTTATAACGATTATCTATTCTACGTCCAACAACCCATATAATTTCATCATTTGCATCAGTTACAACTAATTGGTGTTGTTTATCAAAGAGAGATACTTTTAAATCAGTCAAGAAATCACTCACTAATTTATGACCCTCCATTCCAAGAGGACAAAATGAATCGCCAATCTCAGCTAAACGAACTCTTAATGGAAATTTAATTAAGTCTTTATCTATCGTAATACAATTATTTGATTTAGAAATATTTATAATATCTTCTATATCAAATTTAAAGGATATTTTATCTGTAAGATAATAATGACCAGTTTCTGGTATTTTTATCGGTTTTATCGGATCTTTCTGATGTTCAACAATAACTCGATCTCTATCTATTACCAAAGCATGAGAGCGACTCTTAAACACACGTCCTGGCATACCGACAAGATGGCGCAAAATCTGTTCAATCTGCGCACGGTTAAAACCTAATGGAGACAGCCATTCATACAAAAATACTTCTTGAGATGGCAGTTTGTTAAGATCAGGAATCGACACATATTGAGCTTCGGACGAATAGTCTTGATGTACAATAGTCTCCAATTCCCGTTCCACCTCATTATTAATTATTTTATCGTATTCTTGAAGATAACTTGCCGTTTTATCGATATTTTCAGATACAGAAGGATTTATTTCCTTCAAAAGAGGCAGTACGTCCAGACGTATTTTATTACGTAAAACATCATCAACAAGGTTAGAAGAGTCGGTCACATAATCTTGACCGATAGAATCGAGATAATTTATAATGTCCTGCCTACTTACGCAAAGTAATGGACGGACAACGATCCCGTTTTTAGCCTTAATACCTGTCAAACCATGAATACCACTTCCCCTTAAAAGATTCATCAAGAAAGTCTCAACAACGTCATCTCGATGATGACCTATACAGATCGACTCAGCCCCAATATCTTGACATAATTGCCTGAAGTATGCATAGCGAAGATCTCTAGCAGCCATTTCTATACTTACTTTATGTAAGATAGCGTAATCTTCTGGTTTAAAATGTACTAAATGAAGCTTAACATCAAAATCAGAACATAGTTTCTTCACAAATGCCTCATCTCTATCGCTTTCAGCTCCACGTAAATGAAAGTTACAATGCGCAGCTTCAACATGATATCCTAATTGTTTCAGAACATGTAATAAAGCCACACTATCCGAACCTCCACTCAAACCTACGACATGTAGCCCCTCATGAGACAACAAACAGTTTTCATCAATATATTTAGATACTTTATTCAACATAAAGCACTAAACCTTTCAAATATTCACCTTCAGGATGGTAGATATTAATAGGATGGTCGGCAGGCTGATGCAACTGATGGAGGATACGGACCTTTCGACCTGCTTGAGCAGCAGCAGTAAACACAGCATTACGAAAATGCTCTTTAGTTACTACCTGAGAACAACTAAAGGTGAAAAGTATTCCACCTGACTGAATCTTCTGAAAAGCCTTGTTATTTAATCGGGTATAACCTTTTAAAGCATTATGAAGAGCTCCACGGTGTTTGGCAAAAGCAGGAGGATCCAAGATGATGAGATCATACTGATCACCATCTTGCTCTAAAAACTTAAATGCATCCTCACAGTAGGCCTGATGACGTTGATCTCCAGGAAAATTTAATTCTACATTTCTATTCGTGAGCTCAATGGCCTTAGCACTACTATCAACGGAATGCACTAGTTTAGCCCCACCTCGCATCGCATAAAAAGAGAAGCCACCAGTGTAACAAAACATATTAAGCACCTTTCTCCCTTTAGCAAAATGTTCTAAAAGAGCACGATTCTCACGCTGATCAACAAAAAAACCCGTCTTCTGACCACGCAACCAATCTACATAAAATTTCAGGCCATTCTCAATGGCTATATTATCATCGCTACCGCCATAGATAAACCCATTTTCCATATTATCCATAAACGGCAATGTAGTCTCACTCTTATAATAAACATTTTCCAGACGATGGCCCATTACCTTGACAAGCTGCTCAGCTATCATTTTCCTACAATTGTGTATGCCTATGCTATGAGCCTGCATTACTGCAGTTTTACCATAAACATCAATAATTAATCCTGGTACCATATCGCCTTCGCCATGAACCAATCGATAAGTATTATTATCAGGATTATCAGCAACACCTATAGCTATACGCATATTCAAGGCAGATTCTAAACGAGCTGCCCAGAATTCATCATCTATTTCAACATCCCTAAATGACAAGACACGAACAGCAATAGATCCTTTCTGATAATGGCCTACTGCAATGAAATTACCATCATTCGACAAAACACGTACCAGATTGCCTTCGTCGACACCATCATCTGTTTTCAAGATAGCACCAGAAAACACCCATGGATGAAAACGGCGAAGACTCTCCTCTTTACCACGCTTAAGATATATCTGTTTCATCATATTCAATTATTGGTTCCTCTTGTACAACAACCAGCTCATAGTCATTGGTTTCTTTCAAGCGAATAAGTTCATTATAAATTTTGACACATGCCCATGCATCAATAGCTGCATACATCTTTTGACTATCCTTTAAAACATCACGTTCCCAATTAGACAATCGTTCTGTTTTACTTATCCGTCCTTGGAATAAATTCGCATATATTTTAACAAGGCTTTGATCTTCAATACCTATTTCACTAACCATATTCTGAAGATCAATAAAATTACCTGGTTGAAAAGCATCCAACTCATGAAGTGCGAGGATGTCATTTTTCCAAGCCAAACCAACCTTTGTTACAGTATCATCACTTAACAATCTGACAATTGCAGGTGTTAATCCTATATAATTCAGGCGGAAGAGAAAACAGCTATCTTCTGTAGCTACCTGAAGCAGTGAACATTTAAAATGCTCACCTCTTTTAAACGCAGGACGTGTTTCTGTATCAAAACCAAGAACACGTTGAGAGAGCAGATAATCAACACATCGTTCTGCCTCTTCAGGAGAGATCACCACCACTATTTTGCCCGGGAACACTACCCTTTTAAGGCGTGCGATGGCATTCTTTTCCACCTTATTATATATTAACTTTTTCATTTCTGAGTGCAAAAATACAAAAAAAACTGCGATTTATGATGAAATCTGACTTTTTTAAACTACTTTTGCATCAAATTTTGCAAAGTATGTCAAAGATGGCTAATAAAAAGAAGATAAAGAGCGAAAAAAGCAGTTCAAATACATCTTGGTTTCGCAGTAGCAGAAACTTCTTGGAGAACGAGATATTCAAGGGTATCATTGGTTTGATACTTATTTTTGTTGCAGGATTCATGATTTATGCATTTATCTCGTTTTTTTCCACAAGTGCAGCTGACCAAAGTCTTATAGAAGCTCCTAAAGATGGAGAATTCCTCAATGAACATCATGAATTCACCAATGCCTGTGGTAGTGTTGGTGCCTACATCAGTTGGTATTTTATCAAATGCTGTTTTGGAATACCTGCTTTTCTGATACCCTTGTTTATAATCATACTGGGTATACATTTGATCAGAGCATACCGAGTAAATCTGCTTAAATGGTTCCTGTCCTTAATGATTATGATGATTTGGGGATCTGTCATGATGGCCAAATTCTTCGCTCCGTTGTTTGAAGATGCTAGTTATTGTCCAGGAGGCGATCATGGTTTGTATATCTGTCAGTATATTGAGAATCTGACAGGAACCCCTGGTCTCATCGCCATTCTGGCTCTTACAGCCATTGGTTTCATGACATATATTAGTGCAGAAACCATCTTCTTTATTCGTCATTTACTTCATCCCACAAGGTTTCTCGATAAAGTAAAATTCGAAATTGCAAAAACTGGAGGCGATGAAAACTATAATAATAAGGAAAACGAGACAGATAGTGAGTCAGGAACTGAGCCATTGGTTTTCGACGATCCCGCCACTCAAATGGTAGATTTCAAAGACAATGGCGAAGCTGTCGTTATTGACGAAGGCTACCAAAATGAAGACAATGGATCACCAGCAAAAACAAGAAAGGTGCATTCTAAGACTTCAGACAAAGACATCGACATGAAGGTTAATGTCGCAAAAGGCGAAGAAGCGGCAAATTCTAAAGTTCTTGTAGAAACTGAAGACCTTGAGCCATACGATCCGAAACGAGATTTAGAGAACTACAAATATCCAACCCTCAATCTATTAAAGAAATATGAGGATGATGGAAAGCCTTATATTGACATGGCAGAACAGACAGCCAACAAAAACCGTATCGTTGAGGTATTGCGTAATTTTGGCGTAGAAATTGCCAGTATCAAGGCAACGGTTGGTCCTACAATTACCCTCTATGAAATTACACTTGCTCCAGGTGTAAGAATTGCCAGAGTAAAGAACCTTGAAGACGATATCGCCTTAACACTGTCAGCACTTGGCATACGTATCATTGCCCCAATGCCAGGAAAAGGAACCATTGGTATTGAGGTGCCGAATGCAAAACCCTCGATTGTATCGATGGAATCAATCCTGAATTCAAGGAAATTCCAGGAATCGACGATGGAATTACCCTGTGCGCTTGGTAAAACCATTACGAACGAGGTATTTATGTTCGACCTTGCAAAGGCTCCCCATCTGCTTGTTGCTGGTGCAACTGGTCAAGGTAAGTCAGTAGGATTAAATGCCATCATCACCTCTTTATTATATAAGAAGCATCCGGCAGAATTAAAAATCGTTCTTGTAGACCCGAAGAAAGTTGAATTCAGTTTTTATGAGCCTATAGCGAACCATTTCTTAGCCAAGGTACCAGATGAAGAGGCTGATCCAATTATCACTGATGTCACGAAGGTAGTACGTACGCTAAACTCACTATGTAAGGAGATGGACACACGTTACGATCTGCTTAAAAGTGCCAGAGCACATAATATCAAGGAATATAATAAGAAATTCATTGATCGTCAGCTGAATCCAAACAATGGACATAAATTCCTTCCATATATTGTAGTTGTAATAGATGAGTTTGGTGATTTGATTATGACTGCAGGTAAGGAAGTGGAACTACCTATTGCTCGTATTGCCCAATTGGCACGTGCTGTGGGTATCCACATGATTATTGCGACACAGCGACCAACTACCAACATCATTACAGGTACTATCAAGGCCAACTTCCCAAGCCGTATCGCCTTCAAGGTATCAGCAGGTATTGATTCCAAGACCATTCTCGACCGTACAGGTGCTCAGCAACTGATAGGACGAGGTGATCTGTTGGCGCTTGTTGGAGGTTCTGAGCCTGTTCGTGTACAATGTGCTTTCGTCGACACACCCGAAGTAGAGCGAATCAACGAATACATCGAGAAACAGCAAAGCTACAACATGCCATTCGAATTGCCTGAGCCAGATACACCAGAGGCTGATTTAGGAGAAGGCGGTAGTGGAGCAGATGTAGATATGCAGCATCTCGATCCGCTTTTT
The DNA here is from genome assembly GCA_905234145.1 of uncultured Prevotella sp. Taxonomy (GTDB): domain Bacteria; phylum Bacteroidota; class Bacteroidia; order Bacteroidales; family Bacteroidaceae; genus Prevotella. The sequence goes on from CAJOGK010000006.1 coordinate 39,066, forward strand.
GAGGATGCAGCCCGATTGATTGTGATTAATCAGAGTGGTTCTACGTCACTAATCCAGCGTAAGTTTGCCATTGGTTACAACCGTGCAGGTCGTCTAATGGACCAGTTAGAGAAGGCTGGCGTAGTTGGCGCTGCTATGGGATCAAAGCCCCGCGAGGTGATGATTCAGGATGAAATGAGTTTGAATAACCTTTTAAATAGTTTAAAATGAAAAAGATTTGTTTTCTGATAGCTACAGCATTATTGTGTGCAACTTCTTACGCTCAAACCGCTAAAAGCGTGCTTGATAAAGCAGCATCAACCATCACTGTAAAAGATGGTGTAAAAGCCAATTTCAAAATGACAGGAAGTCAAGGTAG
>CAJOGK010000007.1 GCA_905234145.1 uncultured Prevotella sp.
TCAAGGTCGAGTCCGTTGGTAATCGCCTCTTCCGTATCGTGGCAACCACCCCAGTCGCTGATGACAACGCCGTCAAACTGCCAGTCTTGTTTCAGAATCTTATTCAGTAATATGCTGTTGTGACAATTGTGCTGGTTTTGATAGAGGTTGTAGGCACCCATGATACTCCAGGCGTTAGCCTCGGTAACAGCAGCCTTGAAGGCAGGGAGATAGATTTCATGAAGGGCGCGATCGCTGATGATGACATTCACCTGATGGCGGTATTCCTCGTCGTTGTTGAGCGCATAGTGCTTGACGCAAGCTGCGACTCCTTTTGACTGCAGACCTTGTACATAGGGTACTACCATGCGAGAAGCCAACCAGGGGTCTTCGCCCATGTATTCAAAATTACGGCCACCCAGAGGGGTGCGATAGATATTCACGCCAGGCCCCAGCATCACGCTCTTATTGCGATAGAGGGCTTCTTCGCCCAGACTTTCGCCATAGAGGCGTGCCATCTGCGGATTCCATGTAGCTGCCAGACAGGTGAGGGCAGGGAAGGCTACACATGAATCGTTGGTTTGTCCTGCCTGCTCCCATTCATCCCAAAGTACATCAGGGCGCACTCCGTGAGGACCGTCATCCGTCCAGAGATCAGGAAATCCCAGACGCTTAACTCCTGGGCTGGAAAACTTGGATTGTGCGTGGATTACAGCTATTTTCTCATCGAGGGTCATGCGCTGAAGGGCATCATCGATACGCTGCTCCACTGGTTTGCTCTCGTCTAGATATATGGGCAGACTCTGTGCCTGTGTGTTGGCTGGAGCGCCTAATATAAGGGCAGACATGATAAAATGTTTCATACTTATATTTGTTTTTATTTCTTTTGGAATACTCGTACGTAATCAACTTTCATAGTGATGGGAAGTGCACTGTCATCGACACCATACATACCGCCCCAACTGCCTCCCCATGCCAGGTTCAGAATCAGGTGATATGGTTTGTCGTAAGGCCAGTTGGCATCAATCCATTTGTCATCAGCATCGGCTTTCTTTTCGTAATAGAGCTGTTTGGCTCCATCTACGTAAGTCTGGATGTAGTTGGGAGTCCATTCCAAGGCATACAGATGATACTCACCTTCTGCCTTGTCGATGGTCATAGCATGTGTAATTTGAGTGTTGTTGGTGTGGTTATGACCTGAGGCATGGAGTGACGAGGAAACCTCGTTAGGCACGCAGCCCACCTCCTCCATGATATCAATCTCGCCACAATGTGGCCAGTTATCATTGACCCAGTCCACGTGGAGTGGCATCATCCAGTAGGCAGGCCATGTACCCTTGCCTTTAGGCAACAGGATGCGTGCTTCAAAGTAGCCGTATTGCCAGCCCTTGTTATTGTTCTTGGCATTTACACGTCCTGAATAGATACCACCGTTGTGCTTAAAGCAGTTGATGTTGAGCTTACCATCCGACAAGTCGGTGGTGTGCTTTCCACCCAGATCCTGTCCGCCAGGTTGGTAAGCTTGCAGCTCGTTATTCACATTGCCTGGTTTCCAGTCCTCCCACTCCCAATGATCTGCGCTCAGTTGGCTGCCTTCGTTGAATTCGTCGTGCCATACCAGTTCGTAGCCATTGATGGGAGCTTTGATGTTGGTAGCTGGGTCGCTCATGCTTTCTTGTCCGATGTTGATGCTGATGATTTGTCCGGCACCAGCCACTGTTACTGTGGTATAGCGATTCTTCAGTTGGTCGTTGGCTTTAGCTGTCAGTGTGAGCTGGGTGCCAGCTTTGCTCAGTGTCAGCCAGTCGCTAGTGGTCTTAGCTTCATAGTCGTCAGTGCCATAGATGGTTACTGCTACGTTGTTGGTGCCAGAGGGTAGCAGCAGGTCGGATATAGATGCACGAAGGGCTCCTGCTTGAGCTACGGATACGTATTCGGTTTTATTACCGGCTGTAATAGCTACTGATCCGTTTCTTTCTGCATAGGTATTACTTGATACCGTAACTTTTACCTTGCCTTGTTTGGCTGTGGTGTTTTCCGTCGCCACGACCATCCAGTCAGCTGAAGGTTTTGCACTCCAGCTGCTGGCAGTCGTTGTAACGGAAATCTCATAGGTACTCTCGATGGCAGATGCCTCAATCTTTCCAGGTGAGACAGTCAGTACAATTTCTGTTTCTGCAGGAGGGGTTACCGGTGGCGTTACAGGAACTTCAGGTTCATCGCCTCCACCTCCACAAGCAGCAATCACAGCTGCTGTAATCATCCAAAGTGTTGTCATTCTTACAAATTTTATCATATTGAGTTAATCTACCATAAGAGTTACTATCATTTGTTTACTGCTCTGCGAGATACATGTCGAGGATAGTTACCTTTGTACCGGCAGGTGTGCCACCGAAGTCAAGGCAAAGACGGAACTTACCATCGAAGCCTTCGCGACCTGTGAAGACGATTGCTGTTGGAACATTGGCAGCTATTGCGTGGCGATCGGCAGAGAGGAATGTATTGTCGTCGGCATCGTTCTGTGGCTTCACGGTGAGGCCTGGAACATTATTGTCTGCAACAACTACGATAGAGAAGTTGTACTTCTTGCCTGCACTCAGTTTCACATTGTCGAAAGGAATGTGTACCTGACCCTGCCACTGGTCGCCACCCATACCGCTTGGAACAGTGAGACAGAATAAAGATGTGGCATCGCCATCGTGCTCAGGATCGGCAATCTGAGCCCAACCGCCATCGGCAAACCAGAAGCGGAAGTCGGTACCGAAGGGCTGATCCTTCAGCAGGTTCTTGCTGCTGTTGTAGTCGAATGGAGCGACGTTGGCATCGTTGTGCTCTGTCAGGAAGGCGCGTTTAACAGTGAACTCTGCACCGGCAGGAGCACCTGCAAAGTCGAGAGCAATTTTGAACAGTCCATCCCAACCAGGCTTGTTGCTCAGAGCAATTACGTTCAGGCCTTCGTTCAGAGGATACTGATCGGCTGTGAAGAAGGTGTTGTCGTCGCCTTCCATCTGAGGCTTAACAGTGGCCTTGATACCACCGACGGGGCTAATGATTACAATAGAGAAATCGTAGTTCTTACCAGCACTCAGTGTAGGTCCGTTGTGCTCAATGTGTACCTGAGCCATCCATTGGTCGCCACCTGTTCCGGCTGGAATAGTAAAGGTGAGGCCTTCCTGTAGGTTTCCGTCGAGATTTGGATTCAGACCACCCGACCAGTCAGAAGGTGAGAACCAGTAATTGTTATCATGTGCCCATGTAGCCAGGAGGTTGGTACCAGCTGTGAAGCCCATCCATCCTTCAGGCTCGTCAGAAGCATTAGGATCTTTCCAGTTTTCAGCGATAGAGTAACTGGTAGAAATCATCTGCTGATCGCAGGCTGAGAAAGCATAGAGCTGCGCGGTATAGTCGCCCTTCTTCTTGACAATTTGTGAGACTGATGCGCCGGCAGCTGTCTCAATGAGCGACTTGCCATCGAGACTGATGTAATAGCGCACACCACTCTGAGCCTGTGAGCCATTGGTAACTGTTACCACATTAGCCTGACCAGTCTCGTCGGTTGTAACATTAGCACTGATAGAGAGTGCTGAGGAATTGACGGGTGAACCGCCTAAGCTGTGATCATCGCTGTCCACAGGGCTGCAGGAAGAGAGCCCCCAAACGAACATTGTTGCTGCAATGACACTATATATAATCTTTTTCATAATGATCTTGCTTTTATCTGTTAATGGGATTAATAGCCAGGATTCTGCTTCAGTTCGAACTCAGTACCCTTAGTAGCATCGATTTCAGCCTGAGGAATAGCCACGTATTTGTTGGTCTCCTTCCAGTCGCGTGAGGTGTTCAGTCCAGGCACATTGTCAACGTGCAGGACATTGGTGATACCCCAGCGTACGATGTCATAGTAGCGGTGTCCCTCACCAACGAACTCCAGGTGGTTCTCCTTCTGGATGTTCTCCAATGTAAGAGGCACACGGTGGTTCTGATTACCGAATGCGCGATCGCGTACCTGATTCAGACAATCTATACCACTTACACCATCTACGTCGCCAGTGGTCAGAGTCAGTTCAGCATAAGCAAGCAGGGTCTCTGCATAGCGGAAGATGCGGAGGTTGTTACTCCAGTTCAGGTCGCCAGTGCCTGTGGGCTTATGATAGCCGGTGCGTGCAGCATATTTAGCCAACCAGAAACCAGTGTCCTGGAATCGCAGTACGTAGTTGGCACCCCATGAAGTGGTGTTCTTGTCGCCTACGTTACCGCCTGTGGCATCGCCACGGAGGTCGCGTACAGAAGCGTCGCGACGCTGGTCGCCATTCTCAAACATTTCAAATGCCTCTTGGCGTACTGGAGCAAATCCCCATCCACCATCGTAACCCGGGTCACCACCCAAGCTGCTGGGCGAGATGTAAGAAGGCAGGTTGGTACCACCGCTGTTCCAAGCTGTACCCCAGTCCTTTGAACCTGGTACGTGGTTGGCTTCAAAGATAGACTCTGGACCAAACTCACCGCTCTGCAGCCACATGCCTGCATAATCGGATACCAAAGAATACTTGCCACTACGGATGATAGCAGCCAGACCCTTGGCCGTCTCCTGATATCTGGCCTGATCCTTCTGGTACATCACGGCACGAGCCTTCAGCATATAAGCAGCAGCAAGGCTGGCACGTCCATTGTTGGTTCCATCGTTGGTATTCATTTCTGCATCTGTAAAACTCTCAATAGAACCATCTACGTCCTTGATGATCTGGGCATATACCTCATCAGGAGTGAGCTGACGGCATACATAGGGAGGCTCAAAGAGGTCTTCCTGGAAAGGAACAGAACCAAAACTGCGCCAGAGCATATAGAGATAGTAAGCACGCAGGAAGAGTCCCTCAGCCTTATACTTCTTGATAAGAGCAACCTCGGCGGGATTCTCAGTAGTAGCAGTTGCTACCAGTCCGAGAGCACTATTTACACGGGTGATACCTGAGGTGTAGATATTCCATGTGCCACTCAGTGTCAGGTTTCCACTGGTATTAAACATAGATACAGCCAGGTTCATACCATTCATACCATCGTTGGCATCGCCACCGCCCTTCCAGAGGTCGTCAGACTGGATGTCGCCAATAAATACTGATGACTCGTAAGAGCCGTTAGCGTAAGAGTCGAAACCCAGGATCTGGTAAGATGCAGCCAGACCGGCGTTAATGTTCAGTGGGTCACCGGCAGCTCCGGCAGCACCCTTTGTGGTCGGTTCAGGCTCCAGGAAGCTGTCGCTGCACGAAGTGAGTGCCATGCCTGATGACAAAACCGCTACTGCAATATATAATTTGAAATTTTTCATTGTCGTATATATTTATGTGGAATTAGAATGTAACGTTAGCACCAACTGTGATAGTACGTGCCTGTGGATAGATACCCTTATCAACACCAAGGGTGGTGTAGTTGCCAGAGGCAAGCTCAGGATCGAAGCCCTCGTAGCCTGTGAAGGTGAAGAGATTCTCTGCACCAACATATACGCGGAGGCGCTGGATAGAAGCAACACGCGTCAGCTTAACAGGCAGTGTGTAACCTATCTGAGCATTCTTCAGACGGAGGTAAGAACCATTGTGGATATAGAGGTCAGATGATTTCCAGTTACCGTTGGAGTTAGCTGATGTCATACGAGGAATCTTGTTGGATGTGCCCTCGCCATGCCAGCGATCCATGATCCATGAAGGACGGTTCATTGCGGGAATGTCGCCTCGCTGTGCAAAGTCGAATACATCGTTACCGATGGTACCCTGCCAGGCAAAACTTACATCGAAGCCCTTCCACTCAGCACCGAATGAGAAACCGAAGGTCCAGTCGGGCATACCCTTACCGATCTTTGTGCGGTCTTCGTCAGTGATTCTGCCATCACCGTTTACATCTACAAAGCGTACGTCACCAGGCTGTGCAGAGGCCTGCAACTTCTCGCCTTGAGCGTTTACATAGCTGTCAACTTCCTGCTGATTCTGGAACAAGCCATTGGTCTTGTAACCATAGAAGTAAGGCCAAACCTCACCGTTCTTGGCGTGTACATAGTCGCCTACACCAGATGCACCGGCACTCTCGTAGTTTTGCTCACCTGAAGCGTTACCCAGTTCTATCAGCTTGTTCTTAGCAAATGAAGCGTTGGCATTGAACCAGTAAGAGAAGTCCTTGATGCTGTCCTTCCAACCAATCTCGAACTCAAGACCCCAGTTTTCCATGGTTCCGAGGTTTCCGTAAGGCTTGCTCTGTCCGATATAGGTAGGAACATTCAGCTCGAAGAGCATGTCGGTAGTCTTCTTGTAATAGTAGTCGAAACCGAAGCTCAGACGGCTTCTGAAGAAGCGCATATCTACACCGAGGTCGGTCTGAGTAGAGGTCTCCCACTTAATGTCGGGGTTAGCAGCGCGGTCGGGTGATGTACCATAAACCATCTTACCTGCCTCAACACCGGGCTGAGAAGCATCGGGATTAACCTCGTAGCTACCACCGAAGTAATAGTTCTGACCACCATTCATGAGAGCGCGATATGTGAAGTCGGGGATTGACTCATTACCATTCTGACCCCAGGAGAAGCGGAATTTCAGTACATCCCACCAGCTGGGCTTAACCTTCTCCATATAGGGTTCATTCCATACGTTCCAACCCAAAGAGAATGAAGGGAAAGTACCCCACTTGTGGTTAGGACCGAAGTGAGAAGAACCATCACGACGCATGGTGAACTGCAGCATGTAACGCTCATTGAAGTTGTAATCGATACGACCGAAGTAAGAGGCGAGTGAAGTGTGGGTTACACCACCATTGCCCCCCCATACAGACGATTCCGTCTCAGGAGCGATAGCAGAGTCGATATGTGCGTGTACAGGATTATGGTCGAACAACTGAGAGTCGTTCCCACCCAAATTGCGTGACTCATAACGAGAAGCTGACTGACCCAATACGATTGAGAGGTTATGAACATCAGCAAATGTCTGGTTATAAGTGAAGTAGTTTTCAGTCTGCCAACGGAGACCACGGTTCATCTGACTCTGTACATAGCTATTGTCTGTGTGAGTCATTGTTCCCAGGTAATCCTCGTAGCCATAGCCGTCGTAGCCCCAGAAAGCGAGGTCAACACCATAGCTGCTGCGGAACTTCAGTCCTGGCAGAATATCGAGTTCAGCGTAGAATGAACCTACAATTTTATCAGAGTTGTTTTTGCCAGCACTGGGGCGATTCAGCTGAGCCAGTGGGTTTGTGAGCTCCTGGAATCCTGCAGGTGGCAATGAGAATACGCGCCCATCCTTAGTTACGGCATTGGGGTGCTCGGCGAGAATCTGAGTAGCCTCAGCCTCTGTTGCATAAGGAGCAACCAGTGGAGAGAATGAAATGGCACTACCCAGGATTGAGCCATACTCAGAGTTGGTTTCAATACCAGTAGAAGTATCGCGTGTGTAACCGATGTTAACACCCACCTTCAGCTTGTTCAGGAAGTTGCGGCTGTTCTCCTCGAATACGGTGTAAGTAGAATTGCTGCGTGCGCTGAAACGCTCGTAGTTTGAACGACCATAGTTACCTCCAACGATACCCTCTTGCTTAAAGTAACCTACTGACAGGAAGTAGGTAATCTTCTCATTACCACCATTGATACTCAGCTGGTGCTGCTGTACAGGTGCATCGTAGTTAAAGGTCTCGTCCTGCCAATCGGTGTCAGGACCGTTGTAGTTGTTGATGAAATCAGCTGAGTAGCGAGGTACGTTGCCATCGTTTACCTGAGCCTCGTTCATAATTGTCATATATTCCTTAGCATTCAGTACTGCCTTCTTCTTCCAAGGGTTCTGCCAACCGAAGCTAAAGTCGTAGCTTACACTGGTCTTACCAGCCTTACCGCTCTTGGTGGTAACAAGAACAACACCGTTGGCAGCACGGCTACCGTAGATAGCTGCCGAGGCAGCATCCTTCAGGATTTCAACCGACTCGATATCCGTTGGGTTCAGATAGTTGATACCTCCGCCTACGGGCATACCGTCTACGATGTAGAGCGGCTCAGAGCTGTTTACAGAGCCGATACCACGAATACGAACTTTAGAATCAGAGTTTGGCTGACCCGACGACTGCGTAATCTGCACACCAGATACCTTACCCTTCAGGGCATCCTCAATACGTGAGGGCTTCGTCAGGTTCAGGTCGTCACCAGTTACCTTCGAGATGGCTGCTGTAACCACACTCTTTTTCTGAACACCGTAACCTACCACGATCACGTCCATCAGTGTCTGGGTGTCTTGTTTCAGCGTAACCAGCATTCCGTTTTTGGCCTTAGCCTCGTGGGTGGTGTAGCCAATGTAACTAATAATAATAGGTGTACCCTCGCTGACATTAATCGTGAACTGACCATCAACATTCGTGATCGTTCCGTTCTGAGGGTTACTTTTCTCGACGATAGAAGCTCCGATAATGGGATCCCCAAGATCGTCTGTCACAGTTCCCAAGATTCCTTGGGCATGCATCGCCATCGACAACATCAGTGTCAACAACATCATCATAAACCTGCTTTGTTTCATACTTTTTTTAGATAATTGTTAATATAATGTGTTAGAATTTACCTTGTTTGGTTTTCTGGGTGCAAAATTATTAAAAATAAGAACTCAAATCAGGTCGATTAAATCAAAAAGTGGATGTTTTTCGATGGGCAAAAATTACAAGTGTTTGAGAATCAGCAAAATAAATCGTCCACCCTTCTCTCGAAAAGTGGACGAAATATAGAGGTGTAAAAGTTACATTTGTCTATAAAAACTAGACTAATCCTGGAAATAGACGCGCTTGACGCGATTGCTGACACCCGTGAATACCTCGTAAGGGATGGTGTCGAGGGCATCGCTCAGAACGGTAACAGGCAAGTGCTCGCCAAAAATCTCTACCTGATCTCCCTCATGACAAGGGATATCGGTGACATCAATCATGGCCACGTCCATACAGATATTGCCCACATATTCGGCTTTCTGACCATTCACCAGGCAATAACAATGACGATTGCCAAGGTGACGGTTCAAACCATCAGCATAGCCGATAGGAATAGCGGCAATCACACTATCGCGCTCTATCTTACCCTTACGGCTGTAGCCTACGGTCTCGCCAGCTGGCACATGGCGCATTTGAAGAATGGTGGTCTTCAGCGTGGATACGGTATGCAGGATACGGTTATCGCGAGGATCAACGCCATAAAGGCCGAGGCCTAGGCGACACATATCCATCTGGCGCTCTGGGAAATGTTCGATACCTGCGGAGTTATCCATGTGGCGCAGAATGCGATGCGAGAAGGCGCTCTGCAACTTCTGACTGCCTGTTTCGAAGAGCTCAAACTGACGGGCAGAGAACTCATCGAAGCCATCGCTATCAGAACCTACGAAATGACTGAATACGGAACGGGGAATGATGGCATTCTGATGCTTCAGGCGTTCGATAACCTCGTCGATATCATTGACGGGATCGAAGCCCAGGCGATGCATGCCCGTATCAAGTTTGATATGTACAGGCCAACCTGTGATGCCTTCTTTACGGGCTGCCTTGATGAGGGCGTCCATCAGACGGAAACTGTATACCTCGGGCTCCAGGTCGTAGTCGAACATCGTCTTGAAAGCTGTCATCTCGGGGTTCATAATCATAATATTGGCTGTGATACCTGCCTTGCGGAGGGTAACACCTTCATCAGCGACAGCCACAGCGAGATAGTCTACACGATGGTCTTGCAGTGTCTTGGCGATCTCTACGGCACCAGCGCCATAGGCATCGGCCTTTACCATACAAACCATCTTGGTATCGGGCTTCAGGAACGAACGGTAGTAGTTCAGGTTATCCACCACGGCATTGAGGTTGACTTCAAGAATCGTTTCGTGTACCTTCTGCTCCAGCAATTCTGTAATCTGGTCGAAGCCAAACGAACGGGCACCCTTCAGCAGAATCAGTTCATTGCGCAGACTGGCAAAAGTCTCACTTGAAAGGAAATGGGGCACATCCATAAAGAACTGCTTATCGGCAATCTTAATCTTATCAGCCTGAGCAGTCAACTCAGGGCCGATACCGATAAACTTCTCGACGCCACGTTTTACAACCAGATCGCTTACCTGCGAATAAAGCGCCTCGGGGGTAGCACCCGTCTGGAAGATATCACTCAGGATGAGTGTTTTCTTGGTGGCCTCACGACGGTTCATGAAATCGAGGGCGATATCGAGGGAGTTGATATCGCTGTTGTAAGAGTCGTTGATAAGCAAGCAACCACGCTGACCTTCTTTTACCTCAAGGCGCATGGCAACGGGCTCTAAATGGGGCATGCGTTCTGCGAGTTGTGCAGGGGTCAGTCCCATGTGTAAGGCCACAGCCGCACAGGTGATGGCATTTTCGGTACTGGCCTCGTCGATGAAAGGTATCTCAAAGCAATTCTCTTCGCCCTGCCAAACGTAGGTGATTTTAGTGGAAGTTCCTCTTTCTATGGATTTGACGAAGAGGGCAGCCTGATTGTCGCACATAGACCAGGCGATCTTCTCGCCTTTATACTGCATGCGACGGATACAACGGCTTACCGTGTCGTTGTCGGAACAATAAACCATCGCCTCGGTATCGTGCATCAGCTCCAGCTTCTCCATGCACTTCTCTTCCATCGAACGGAAATTCTCCTGATGGGCTGTACCTAAAGAGGTGAATACGCCAATGGTGGGTTGGATGATATCGCGCAGGGCATACATTTCGCCTGGTTGACTGATGCCAGCCTCGAAAATACCTACTTCGGTTTTTTCGTTCAGCAACCAAACAGAAAGGGGCACGCCAATCTGGGAGTTATAACTGCGAGGTGAACGAACGATTTTCTGTGAAGGGAGCAATAGTTGGTAGAGCCACTCCTTAACCATCGTCTTACCATTAGAACCTGTGATGCCCACAATGGGCACATTAAACTCGTCGCGATGGCGCTCTGCCAGTCGTTGAAGGGCGGCAAGAGGGGAGGGGACTATCAGGAAATTGGCATCGGCCATGTTTTCCAAACTGTTCGTCTGTGTTTCCAAGATGCCTTTCGCTTCGACGACGAAATTGCGTACACCACGACGATACAGGTCAGAAATATAACGGTGCCCGTCGTTGCGGGAAGAACGCAGGGCAAAGAACAGGGTTTCTTCGGGGAAACAGAGTGAACGGCTATCCGTTAACAGCCAACCTATCTGGGCATCAGCCTCACCAATACGACGTGCGCCAATTAGCGTTGTTACTTTCTCAATTGAATATTTCATCACTATGATTTTCGAATTTACGATTTACTAATTTACGATTTACTAATTTACGATTTACAATTTATAATGCAAAGTTAGGGTATTTTTTCTGCAACGCTGCAATTTTTAACATTGTTTTATCCATCAGTGCGCGATATTCTTCTGAATCAGGATTAAAGGGCTTATGGGCGAGCGTCGCTTTCAAAGGTGCCCACTCACGAAGGAAGGCCTTTGCCTCATCATTCAGATAGATTTCAGAGAATCGCTGCCAGATGTATTCCACAGCCTGATCGGAAGGGTGGAGCATATCTTCCTTGTAAAAGCGATAGTCGCGCAGCTCATCGTTCACGATTTCGTAGGCAGGGAAGTAGCTTGCGCCTGTTACCTGTCGGGTGGCAAGCAATAGCGTGGCTTTCGATAACTGCGAGCCATGATAGCCATATTTACGATAGCGGATAGGACTAACGGTGATAACGATGTGTGTATCGGGGTTAGCAGCATGCAGTATGTCGATGGCCTGCTGCAGATAATCGGCACAGGCATCAACGCCCAGTTCCTCTTCGTCGAACAGTGATTGCGGGCGTTTTTGGCAATTGTCAACAATCTCGCCCGTTTCTTTCAGTCGATACACATGATTGGTTCCAAGCGTCAGAAAGACGGTAGTTATAGTGGAGAGTTGAGAGTGGAGAGTTGAGAGTTTTTGGATGGTATGGAGGATGGAGGCAGGATTATACATCACGCCATAAGGATTAACCACCGCACGGAACTTTTCTTCCTGAAATCTGCGTCCGATACTATCGGCAAAACAGGAGCCTACGAAGAGCATCTCCTCGCAAGGACCGATCCTAAAACCAGGATCCTCAATATCAACGATCGTCCTAAAATCCACTTTCCACTTCTAGCTTCTACTAATCTGCAGACCTTTGGTAGAGAGTTCCATCTCTACGAAGCGTGCATTCTTATTCAGGCTGTTTTCTGATAATATCTTCTTGATACGGGCAGCAGCTTCGGGATCCTTGGCAATCATATAGAGGTAACCGCCACCACCGGCTCCAGGCAGTTTATAGCCAAGACAGAGATCATCAATAAGATCGGTTAATGCCTTTACAACAGGGGGATTGGTACCACTATCCAGTTGCTGGTTTTGTAGCCACGTTTTTCGCATCAGTTGACCCATACTCCTGAAATCGTTGCCAAGAATAGCTTCGTACATCTCCATCGTATGCGCTTTCATCTCACGGAGCAGACGAATCTCACTGCCTTTGTTGAGGAACATGCCTCTGACGATTTCTGCCAAGATTTGTTTAGCGGTTCGTGTAATGCCAGTATAATATAATAGGTGGCAGGCTTTATATTCTGGTTGGAGCCATAAGTCATTGGGTAGCCATCTGAGTTTGGGACTCTGGTCGAAACCACGACCTGTCTGCAGCAGTTTTACACCACCTAAGATACCACCAAACTGGTCTTGCCAACCACCGCCAGTGGTCAGCATCTGTTCTAAGATTAAGGTGCGATGACCTATCTCGTTCTTATCCCAGCCTAATCCGCAGAAGTCGTTGAGCGCACCTAATACCGTTGCTGCAAGGATGCTTGAAGTGCCCAGACCACTACCGGCAGGGATGGCTGAAAGAAGGGTCAATTCGATGCCACTGCCAAAAGATTCGAGTTGAGAGCGGAGCGGAGCGTTGCTTCCAAAGCCAGCGAGTACGAGGGCTGCCTTGGGAATAGAGAATGGTGAACCCACGTGCATGAAATCAGTGAGTTGTTCGTTTTTCTCTACAATCTCCATCGCACCGAGGTCGATACTGCGCAATACGATGCGAGGCTCTTTAGAAGGTCGGATGTAAGTCTGCAATGGAGGCTGGCCATTCAGTTCGATAGCCAGATTGATGACATTTCCACCCTCCATCAAGCAATAAGGAGGGGTATCAGTCCATCCGCCAGCGATATCGATGCGTACAGGCGAGCGCCCCCAAACAATCTGATCTTCTGCAACGGACAGATGCGGTGTATTCTCATTCCACTTACCACATTCCTCATTCCACAAAATCCCCTCGCGAAGCAGAGCGAAGGCCTTGTCGCTCTCGCCACGGAACATGGCATCATGAATACGTGTCATCAGAGGCGCATCTTCTGGTAATGCTTCAGGCATCGGGATATTTTCATTCTGGAACGCCTTCTGGGCATCAGCTAAGTCGAGCTGATAGAACACACTGTGGCGCCAGTTCTTAGCCAGTGCGCCCCAGTTCTGATTGCGATACTGATGGCGCTGGGCAAAGAGTCGGGGGAGATTGGCGCGCTCAGCAAGTTCGTTGCTGTTCTGAGGCTCGTCAATACGATAACGCCTTACTTCATATTCCTTGTCGCCCACAGGTGTGACATCAATACATTCGCCTGGCTCCAGACTGATCTCCCAATCGTTCTCTGGCACACCAGTGATTACATGGTCGTGGGTAAGATGCCAACGAGGGCCCACATAGCTGTTTTCTACCCAGATATTGAAATTCTCCTCGGTAAAGGATATTTTTGTGATGGCATTCTGTACGAAGATGCTAGGGTGGGGCTTGCGATCCAGATGCATGATTTCGCGCTGGTCGTTTACCAGGTTCTGAAGTCTCAGGGTAGAGGAAATCATCTCCCTTGAGGTGCCAAAGTGATAGAACTCACCACCAGCTAATGGCAAGATGGCAACTTTTAACTGCGACAATTCATCATCTGGTTTCGAAGGATTGGTACCTAGGGCACAACCGAATTCGGAATACAGGTCGTACTCCTTTAATCCCTCGCCATCACGACTCCTTTCTGTCAATAGCTTTACAGCCTTGTCGCTAAGCAGCCATACGCCAATATCTGTGAGATAGAAATGGTCTTTCTGCAGGTCGCCCAGTGTCTGGATAGATGGCTTTTGCAACATCTGCTTTAAGACAGATGGCGACTGACGACTGCTTACAAATACCCCATGATTCTTGGCCACAGAGGCATCGAGCCATAGGCCGTAGCAAATCACATCTGCCTCGGGAATAGGTTGCAGGGGTTGCGTGGCACGTATCAGGACATCGCCACTCACCACCATCGTATGGATATTCGAAGGCGCCTTGTCCATGATCTTCTCATAAAGTGGCAATTGAAGACTCATAAGGTTCTGCGAAAGCTTTTGTCCCCTTTCCCAGCGGAACACGGGTACAGGCATCAGTACTTTGCCTGAGACCGCATAGCTGGGTAATCGCTTGCTTTGTCCACCTGCGTGAATAAGGATGCGCTTCTCTTTTGAGAGCCATTCCTCGAAAGAGAAAGAAGTCTCTCCTTGACTCCTAAACTCCTTAGAATAAGCCTCTTGTAGGAGCCATGTAGTACCTCCACCGCTACCTAAGCGATGACCTACAGGATCGCACGTACAGAAATATTCTTCAGGGCTTAACCCTGTTACCTCGTGAAAGGCTTCCACCAGATTCGGTGGCAAAGAGAGCAACTTTTTCATTTCCGTTTCCTCCATTCTATAAACACTGCTCCAGCTATAATCAAAAGCAGAACCACGTAAGCCAGATAGGCGATGGTCTCTGTGGTATTTACTGATGTCGGGAAGAAGGCCAATTCTACTTCGTGCTTGCCAGGCTTGATGTTCAAAGCCCTCAGAATATAGTCTACTCTTCCTAGTTCTACAGGTTCGCCATCTACGGTAGCTGTCCATCCCGGATAATAAATCTCAGAGAACACAAGCACACCTCCCTTACCAGTATTGACATAGTATTTCAGACGGTTTGGTTCGTATTCGGTGATCGTCACTACGCTGGCTGTATCCTGTGCGATGGCCTCACCAAGCTGTGACTTAAACTTGGCATCGGCTACAGCCTCATGGCGCAAATCAATCTTGCCTACAGCTGCCATCTCTTCATTGGCATTGTTGACGTATTGAATCTTGTCAACCATCCAGGCGTTGCCATACACATAAGGATTCTGAAGGGGAACAGTTTGTCCGCCCTGCAATGGTAAGATGAAATACTTCGTGTTGAGCATGTTGAGCACGGGACAGATGCTATCGCCATTTACCAGTGTCATATCGCCTGCAGCTTTCGAAACGGCACCAAAGAGCGACTGCATCTCAGGATTGATGTATTGCTCAATCATCTCCTGATAACGACGCAACTTGGCTGCATGATAACCACCGATGCTCTTATGATAATAGCTGGTTTCATTCTCATTAAAGGTGTTTGAGGCGAGGTTCAGCACACGATAATCCAAACTCTGGTCGCGCAGGATCAGTTCGTCAGTCTGTGTCTTCTGTTGTGGTGCTTCGCGCTCACTCTTTGGCACAAACATGCTATCGTTCAGATAGCGCTTGTTTACCGTCCATAGGTCTACAAGACAGAGTACGAGGATAATGCCAATGGCATATTCCTTCTTCAGTTTGCCAATCATGAATGCTAACAGAATGCCAGTACCTACTAGGATAATATAGAACGAGCGTAGGGCATCGGCAGTGAATACAGCCTGACGCATCTCCGTCAGGTTGGCTACCAATGGCTGGATATATTCTGCTGGCAGACTCTGAATAGCCCGCATCTCACTCGAAGAGATAAAACTGTCGAAGAACATCGAAGGCATCACCGAGAAGAGTAGGGCGATACCACCCGTGAGCAGGAAGGATATGCCTACATACTTCATTCTTGGCTTCAATTGCTCAGGCTCGTCCATGAGTTTCTTCAAAGCCAGCATGGCCAGCAATGGGATGGTAAATTCTGCTATCACCAGGATGGAGGCCACGGTACGGAACTTGGCGTACATCGGGATGTAATCAAGGAAGAAATCGGTAAAGCCCATGAAGTTGCGACCCCACGACAGCAGTATCGACAGAATGGTGGCAGCCAGCAGCGACCACTTGATAGCACCCTTGACGATAAACAGACCTAGGATGAAGAGCATCATCACAAAAGCACCCACATACACAGGCCCCGAGGTGCCAGGTTGCTCACCCCAATACTGGCCTATTTGCTGATAGATAGGGATGAAATTGTTATCAGCATGCTCCATCGCCTTCTCACTCTCGCTCAAAGGTACAGAAGCACCACCTTTTGTGTTAGGTACCAGTAGCGTCCATGTCTCATCGATGCCATAACTCCACTGGGTGATGTAGTCGCGCTCCAGTCCACTATTGGTCTGGTTTCCGCTGTTCTTCTTTACCAGTTCGCTCTTGCCTCGCATCGACTCCTGGCTATATTGCCAAGTGTGGTATAAGTTCGACAAGTTGATACACACACCAATCGCAGCGCCTGCGATACAGACACCCGTGGCTTTGGCAAACTTCACCAGTTCTTTCTTGCGAATGGCCTCTACGAACCAGCCTATCACCATAAAGAGGATGATGAACAGGTAGTAATACGTCATCTGCACATGGTTCGCATTGATCTCGAAGGCTGTGAAGATAGCCGTCAAGAGGAATCCCCAAAGGTATTTCCCCTTATATGCCAACACGATACCTGCGATCATTGGTGGCAGATAAGCCAGAGCCCATACTTTCCAGATGTGTCCAGCTGCGATGATAATAAGGAAATAGGTGGAGAAAGCCCAGATGATAGAACCGAGAGCTGCCAAATGCTGACGGAAATCGAAGGCTCTCAACAGGATGTAGAATCCTAAGAGATAGGCGAAGACATACCAAACATTCTCAGGCAACCAGAGATGAAAGGCATTCACGGCTTTGGTCAATAAGTCTGTGGAACCATACGATGGTGCCATCTGGTAGGTGGGCATGCCACCAAAGAGTGCGT
The DNA here is from genome assembly GCA_905234145.1 of uncultured Prevotella sp. Classification (GTDB taxonomy): domain Bacteria; phylum Bacteroidota; class Bacteroidia; order Bacteroidales; family Bacteroidaceae; genus Prevotella. Next base: position 16,970 of record CAJOGK010000007.1, read on the forward strand.
TCGTCCATCTGCTGCGTTCACCCGTCTTCTGAAGATATTCGATACCCTCTTGCCCTGCACCACGTCCTGCAGAGGAATCGTGGCGATAAAGAATGCGCCCTTCAATATCAGCAGGGAAGAAATAGGCAAATGCCAAAACGGCAAATAATAGGACTGCCAATACGTCAGGCAGACACTTTTTTAGTAATGTCATAACTTGCAAGTTTATTAATTTGCGTGCAAAAATACGAAATTTTTTAGACATAAGAACATAAGAACATATTATTTTCGCTTCTTTTGTTCTTTTGTCTCGAAAAAGCAGTATATTTGCAGCCAAATATGGAAGAAAACATTATAACAAGCGTCCAGAATGCCCGCATCAAGCATGTGGTGGCCCTCCAGCAGAAGTCTTCACTTCGTCGCGAGAAAGGGCTCTTTGTGGTAGAAGGACAACGAGAAATAGAGCACTGTATCGCTTGCGGTTATGAGATCGTGGAGATTTTCTCGAGGAATGTGGAATGTGGAATGAGAAATGAGAAAACCACATTCGTAACGCCTCAAGTTTATGAGAAGATGGCGTATCGTGGTAGTACAGAGGGAATTATTGCCGTGGCAAAGGTAAAGGAGCACAGGCTGAAAAACCTGAAGTTCGATAATCCCAATCCTCTCATCGTGGTACTGGAGAGCGTTGAAAAGCCTGGTAATCTGGGAGCCATCCTGCGAACTGCCGAGGCAGCGAATGTGGATGCTGTGATTGTGTGCGATCCTCTGACGGATGTCTACAACCCTAACCTGATACGTGCCAGCATCGGTGGCGTGTTCAGCGTGCCTGTAGCCACCTGTTCATCCAAGGAATGTATCGAATTTCTGAAGGAGCACCAGGTGAGAATCCTGACAGCGCAGTTGCAGGATTCTCACGACTACTACGACTACAACATGCGTCAGGCCACGGCTCTGGTCATGGGTACAGAATCCACCGGACTCTCGCAACAGTGGCGTGATGCTGCCGATGTGCATATCCGCATCCCGATGCTGGGGCGCCTTGACTCTTTGAATGTCAGTGTCAGCACCGCAATCCTCATCTACGAGGCCGTGCGCCAGCGCAATGCTGCCTATCAGCGTACACTTGGCATGTGATATCAGTGACTAGCAAATAACGATAAGATATGAAAATAGGAATGATTGTTGCGATGGAAAAGGAGTTGAAGCAGCTCCGTCCATTATTTCCAGAAGATAAAGTGATTCTTCAAAAGAGTGGTATTGCTACCGTCAATGCTGCGATTCAGACAGTAGAGATGATTCGCCAGTACAAGCCCGACTGCATTATTTCGAGTGGTTGCGCAGGTGGTAATGGCGATGATATTAATCTGCAGGATGTGGTGGTAAGTTCGGAATTGACTTACCATGATGTGTATTGCGGAAAGGCTATAGACGAGACGACTGTTTATGGTCAGGTACAGGGTCTGCCAGTACGCTATCAGGCCGATCCTTATCTGTTGGAGAAGGCAAAACTGATAGGTGCAAAACCTGGCTTGATTGTTACTGGCGACTGGTTCGTTGATACCAAGGAAAAGATGCGTGAGATTGTGGGTCACTTCCCAGAGGCCAAGGCTGTTGATATGGAAAGTTGTGCCATTGCTCAGGTATGCTATATCTATAAGGTGCCATTTATCTCTTTCCGTCTCGTTAGCGACATCCCCCTGCGTGATACTGATGCCTCACAATACCACAATTTCTGGGACACAGTAGCTGAGAAATCCTTCCAAACCACGAAGTCGTTCATCGAAAGCCTGTAAACTGTAAAATAGTAAATTGTCAAATAGTCAAATCATGGAGGTTATACAAAGTTTCACCATCGACCACACGCACCTAAAACCAGGCATTTACGTCTCGCGTGTGGATAAAGGTTTTACGACGTTCGATTTGCGTATCACGGAACCCAACAAGGAGCCTGCCGTCGCCCCTTCAGCTATCCATAGTTTGGAGCACCTGATGGCCACTTGGTTCCGCAACTCACGCGCCAAAGAGGATGTGGTCTATGTTGGTCCTATGGGGTGTCTGACAGGCATGTATATCATCATGACGGGTACTTATACCGTTGAGGATATGCGCCAGCTTACCATTGAGTGCTTAGAGTGGATTCTTGAGCAAACCGAAGTGCCTGCTACCCGCCCCGAGGCTTGTGGCAACTATCTGCTTCACGATCTGCCCATGTGCAAATGGGAGAGTGCCCGCTATCTCGATCGTCTACAGAACGATTTCCACAGCGAGTACACCAAGCTCCAGATTACCCTCGAAGACGGTAAGGTGTTTGCTGATGCCTAGTATCAGTCAAGAAAGCCTTGCTGTTTGAGTGTTTTCAGTAAGTTTTCCGACATCGCTTCATTGTCTTTACGGGTGTAGCGTATGTCGGTAAACACTTGTGCAAGCGTCTCTTTCTGGTTAATCTCTACAAAATGACGATTCTCCTCAAGCTGTTCTTTCGCCAGATAATAGGTGTCGATGGCTTGTGGGGTATAGTCTTTGTAGGTCTCGTGATGCACAAAAGCGTCTGTCGCCAAGCGATCGGAGAGAGTTGGCTCTTCTGCGGGCCATCCCAGTGTGAGGGTGGCTATAGGCATCACGAGTTTTGGTAATTGCAGGGTGTCGATAATCATCTGGGGCATGTAAACGGTGGTGCCCAGATAGCAATAGCCCAATCCTTCTTCATCAGCCAGATTGCAGAATGTCTGCGTATAAAGCAGGGCATCTGTTGCTGCATTGATAAACGAGAGGAAGTTGGCATAGCCAGGCTCTGCTTTTCTGTTTTTAGCCCATTGACTGGTGCGGTTGAAATCAGCACAGATCGTGAGCACCACGGGGGCTTCTTTCACCATGGGTTGGTTGAAATGTGCAGGTGCCAATTTCTCCTTCATGGCTTGGTCGCGTGTAATTACTACGCTGTACAATTGCAGGTTTCCCATCGTCTGGGTGCGTGCTGCTTCTGTCAGTAATCTATTCAACAGTGCCTCTGATACGTCGCGATCAGCATACTTGCGTATTGTTCTTCTTGTAAGGAGATTCTTCATTATAGCGTTGCTTTTGATTAATATTTCTCGTTATTCGTCACTTTTTGGCTGCAAATTTACGAATAATTCTCAATTTATTTGTAACTTTGCACGCAAAAATGTGATTATATGGAAGGTAATACGCATCAAGAGGCCGTGCAGCGTATCGCTCACGAACTTGCCATCATGGGTCAGAAGTCAGATATCTCGCTGACTGAAAAGCAGATTTCTGTGCTGATAGAGAAATGTTTGACTGCTATTGATTCTAAGGATGCACAACGACTTCTGACGCTTTCTAGTCAGGTTGTCTTGTCATCTCAGCAGAATCGTCGTCCAGAAGTGACTGAGGTCAGACCCCAGATTTTGGAGTGTGATGTGGTGCGCTTCCAGAACAACAAAGAGAAATGGGTGGCACTGGTAGGTTTGCTCGATGGTTATCCATACGAGATCTTTACTGGTTTGCAGGACGACGAGGAGGGTATTATCCTACCTAAGAACGTAACGCATGGCAAGATTATCAAGCAGGTGAATCCTGATGGTAGCAAGCGCTATGATTTCCAGTTCGAGAACAAGCGTGGCTATAAAACCACGGTGGAGGGACTTTCTGAAAAGTTCAATCCAGAATACTGGAACTATGCTAAGTTGATTTCAGGCGTGTTGCGTTATCGCATGCCTTTGGAGCATGTAATCAAGTTGGTAGCCTCTCTGTCGTTGAAAGATGAGAGTATCAATACCTGGAAAGTAGGTGTGGAACGTGCACTGAAGAAATACCTGCCAGGCGGACATGAGGAGTTTGATGCAGATGTCGCTGCTGACGCTGACGAATAAATAGAGTCGCTATGATGGCAATCAAATCGGGCTATGTGTATTTAAAAGGTGTCAGCTTCCATGCTTTTCATGGGGTATTGCCTCAGGAAAGTCTTGTGGGAGCGGATTATGTTTTAGACCTTCGTGTAGGTTATCCCATTGAGCAGGCCATGGAGAGCGACAATGTAGAAGCTACGCTCAACTATGCGGTACTCTATGAGCTCGCTCAGCAGGAGATGCAAAAGCCCTCGCGATTGCTCGAACATGTAGCAGGTAGGATTGTGAAAGCCATACAGGAACGGTTTCCTGAGGTTACATCCATCGATATAAATTTAATGAAGAAGAATCCGCCAATGGGCGCTGATTGTGATGGCGCAGGCATAGAAATACATATCTGATGAAGAAATTTTTGGTTTTCATATTATTGGTAGGTCTCTCAATGACAGCATTCGCTGCCAGTAAGAAGTTTACGCTGGTGATAGATGCTGGTCATGGTGGGAGCGATGCCGGTGCCGTGGGTGCGATTTCGAAGGAGAAGAATCTGACACTGAAGTTCGCCTTGGCATTCGGACAGATGGTAGAGCGCAATTGTCCGGATGTGAAGGTTCTCTATACACGAAAGAAAGATGTGTTTGTAGAGTTGTATCGTCGTGCGGAAATCGCGAACCAGGCAAAAGCTGATCTTTTTATTTCTGTTCATATCAATGCGCTCCCTAAGGGTAGGGTGGCCCATGGTTTCCAGACGTATACACTTGGCACCAGTAAGCGTACAGGTAAGAAAACAGGTGTGCTTGAGAATCTAGAGGTGGCCAAGCGTGAAAACGCTGTAATCTTTCTGGAGAAAAATTACGAACAGACTTATCAAGGCTATGATCCTAATTCGCCTGAAAGTAATATCATTTTCGATATCGTACAGGATAAGAATATCGACTATAGCATCGAGTTGGCGAAATATATGCAGAAATACGTTTGTCAGGCTACAGGGCGTCAGGATATGGGTGCCCAACAAGATAATCTGGCAGTGTTGCGCCTCTCGTCTATGCCTGGTGCCCTGTTGGAGTTGGGCTTTATCTCTACACGCGATGAGGAAAACTATATGAACTCCAAGACGGCAGAGAGCCAGTATGCACGGGGTATGTTTAATGCCTTCCTGGCCTATTACAAGCGTCATGGTGGGAGTGCTACGATTCCTTTCCAGCCATTGTCGAGTGCAGAACCTGCTCAGAGTGTTGGCTTACGGTTAGTAGAAATGTTACCAGTGGCTCCTACGCCTAGGGAAAGTTTGCCATCAGCAATACCTGATGAGCGTAGAGCGAATAAAATAGCTTATGTGCAACCAGTTAAGCAGCCTGTTACGCAGCCTGTTACGCAACCTGTTACGCAACCTGTTGTACAGCCTAATATTCAGCCTTATGCGCAGCCCAATGTTCAGCCTAATGTACAGCCACAGCCTGTCGTGCAGCCTATTGTGCAGCCAGAAGTGAAACCAGAGGTAAAGCCTGTTGCGCAATTGCAACCTTCTGATGCCCCTGTTTTCAAGGTTCAGGTTCTTGCCAGTAACCACAAGTTGAAAGCCAACGACAGACAGTTGGATGGTCTTAATGAAGTTGATTATTACATGGATGGAGGTCTTTATAAATATACGGTGGGCTCATCCGAAGATTATAATGCGATTTACCGATTAAGGAAAGAGATCGTTGATAGATACCCGAATGCCTTCATTATCGCCTTTAAAAATGGTGTGAGAGTGGATGTGCAAGCGGCTATTCAAGAGTTTAAACGTAACAAAAGGAAATAGAAGGAGAATCATAATATGAGTAAGTTTTCAAAGGAAATCCAGATTGCCCTTGTGGCCGTTGTCGGACTTGTGGTTTTATTTTTTGGCCTTCAATTCTTAAAAGGTCTAAAGATATTCTCGAGCGATAGTCGTTATTTCGTGAAGTTTGATAATATCAGTGGTTTGTCAGCCTCTAGTCCTGTCTATGCCAATGGCTATCGTGTTGGTGTGGTAGAGAATATCATCTTCGATTACGAAAAGCGTGGTGATATAGTTGCTGTCGTGGGTGTCGACAAACAGTTGCGCTTGCCAAAAGGTAGCTTTGCAGAGATTGCGAGCGATTTGCTTGGCAACATCAAGCTCGAACTGAACTTTGGTCCAGACCCGACTTCACTGATGGCACCTGGTGATACTTTGACAGGTGGATTACAGAAGGGCGCGATGAACAGAGCGGCAGAAATGATTCCGCAAATAGAGAAGATGCTGCCAAAGCTCGATTCTATTCTGGCGAGTGTTAACACGCTGCTTGCTGACCCGGCACTGGCTAACTCTTTGCATAATGTAGATCAGATTACAGCCGATTTCACCAGAACGACGAAAGAGTTGAATCTCCTGACGGCTAGTCTGAACAAACAGATGCCTGAGATTCTGCAAAATGCCAATGGCGTGTTGGCTAATACCAATGAACTTACAGGCAATTTGAACGACTTGAATATTGCTGCCACAATGGGCCATGTAAACAATACCCTTCAGAATGTGGAGCAGATGACCGCTAAGTTGAATAGTAAAGAAGGTACACTGGGCTTGCTCATGCGCGATCCTAGCCTGTACTGGAATCTGAATTCTACGATGATGCATGCCGACTCACTGATGATCGATTTGAAGTCGCATCCAAAGCGATATGTGCATTTTTCGGTTTTTGGAAAGAAAGACAAGTAATTTAGATTTTGTTTAAATAAAGCGTTTTCTGACTTGCAATTTCTGTGTTGATTCATGGCATGTATCATCAGTTGTTTTTCTATGTAGCTATCTGTAAATCAGATTGTTAGTAAGTAACAAATGCGATTTTTGGCCATGACCTGTGTGAAACGAGCTAAGTGTGCTATTTCTAGGTAGTTACAAGTTCTTGTATACACAACGGGGCTTTTTTGACATTTGCATAATCCAAAAAAAATTGCGACCTTTGCACCGCAATTATAACTCTACAAGCCTAAGTCTTGTATCAATATTGAAGTAAAAAGTTAATTATCGCCGAATGAATAATAGTCACCAGGCGCTTTGGGACAACTGCCTCCAAATAATAAAGGCGAATGTTTCCGAGCAGCAGTTTAAAACGTGGTTTGCACCAATTGTCTTTGAGTCCTACTCAGAGCAAGAGCAATCGCTTTTGGTGCAGGTTCCAAGTCCGTATGTCTACGAGTACTTGGAGCAGCACTACGTGGGACTATTAGGTAAGGTACTCGCACGCGTATTTGGAACCAATGTCATTCTGCGCTATCGAATCGTTACTGATTCTACTCATCATAAGGTACAGGATGTAGAGAGCGATGGTGCTACCCTGGAGGTTCCACCAATGGGCAACAGGGTTAATCAGTCGCCTACCTTGCTCGATGCAGCAAGTCCTCAGCAAATCAATCCTCAGCTTGATCCCAAGAAGAAGTTTGATAACTTTATAGAAGGTGATTCGAATAAGTTGCCTCGCACGGTTGGTCTCTCTATCGCAGAGCATCCAGGCAATTCTACTTTTAATCCGTTCTTTATCTACGGCCCTTCAGGTTGCGGTAAGACTCATTTGATTAATGCCATTGGTGTTCGTTGTAAGGAAACCTATCCTCAGAAGCGTGTGCTTTACGTGAGTGCCCGTTTGTTCCAGGTGCAGTTTACCGATGCCAGTCGTCAGAATATGGTGAACGACTTCATCCATTTCTATCAGACGATTGATGTGCTGATTGTTGACGATGTACAGGAGTGGGCCACAGCTCAGAAGACCGTAGAGACCTTCTTCCACATCTTCGATCATCTGTTCCGTCTGGGCAAGCAGATTATTCTGGCGAGCGATCGTCCTCCAGTCGACCTTAAATGGTTGCACGAGCGTATGCTCACCCGTTTCTCTTGCGGACTGATTGCAGAACTTGAGAAGCCCAATCCTCAGTTGTGTATCGATATCCTGAATGCCAAGTGTCGTCGCGATGGCTTGAAGATTCCTGCTGATGTGATTCAGTTTATCGCTGATAATGCCAATGGTAGCGTGCGCGATCTGGAAGGAGTGGTCAATTCGCTGATGGCTTACTCGATTGTGTTTAATTCCAACAATATCGATATGCGCTTGGCTAAGCGTGTCATCATGCGTGCTGTCAAGATTGACAATCACCCATTAACGGTGGATGATATCTTAGAGACGGTATGTCGCCATTTCAATGTCAAGCAGCAGCATGTGTTCAGCAAGAGCCGCAAGCACGAGTATGTACAGGTGCGCCAGGTGTCGATGTATCTGGCTCAGAAGTACACCAAGATGCCTCCAGGGCGTATCGGTCAACTGATTGGAGGTCGCGATCATTCTACAGTGATCCACTCTTGCAGCATGGTTGAGAAGCGCCTTAAGATTGATAAGGCATTCCTCGACGAACTCAGCAGTATCGAAAATTCCTTCAAACTCAAGAAATAATTATAGGCGCACACCAGCGCCTATAATGATCCACCTTCCAGGCTGTTTTACGAGCCCAAAGTCTCTATAGTCTTTATCAAAGAGGTTGTTCGCTTCTGCGTACACCTTCCAGTTGTTTTGCTGCCAGGTCAGGCGCATGTCGACTAGGGCGTATGGCTCGTAGTCGTATACTTTGCCATCAAAGTCTGTATATTGTCCTTCGCGATCCTGATAGCGCAGGTGCAATCCCAGCATCAGTCTTTTGGAGAGCGGTATGTTGGCTCTTGCTGTGAGCTTATGGCGCAGATACTCCAAGGCATATTGCGACACGATATTTGCCTCCTGCTCTTTATGCTGATGAATATAGCTGTAGTCGATATTAAATCGATTGGCGCCAACAAAGAATTCTACGCTTGTTTCTACGCCCGTACTATTTATCTTCGTATGGTTTACGCTCTGCCAGATGGCTTCCGAGCCCAGCGAGGTATCCATCATCCAGTCGATCATGTTTCGCCCGAAATGTTGCCATACGGTGGCTGAGGCTTTGAACGATAAGGTGCTAAAGGTTGCGCCACCCTCTATCGCCCGCATTTCTTCTGGCTTCAGGTGAGGGTCAGCCCGATAGCCCTGTACCTTATAATACATCTCGGTAAACGAGGGCATGCGGAGCGAGGTGTTATACGAGGCATGTAACTTCCAGTAGTTGTTGGGTCGATAACTGATATCGATACCAGGATAGATAGTGGTATGCATGTCGCTCCATGTGTTCCTGACAGCAACCAGACCAGCAGAGATGGTGAGATTCTTCAGTAGCAGGTTATGTTCCAGATAGCCACTCATGTTCGTACGATTCACGCCTAGCGTGTAATCGCCATGCGGTTTATCCAGAGGCTCTCCTAAATTGCCGCTTTTTAAGTCCTCGTTTCTTATCTCTGCACCAAAGGCTGTGCGCCCACCTCCCCAGTCGAAATAACAACTTAGGTTCGCCCCATATACATTCGTGCGATTGTGATTGAAAGGCATTCTTTCAGGATCGTTTCGATACCCCTCATAGCGGTCGCGATTCTGGTTCCAGTAGAGGCTGGGTGCCAAGCGCAACTTCCCAATTTTCGTTTCGCCCTGTATAGCTGAGAAAACCTTCGTGGTATGCTCGTATTGGTTATCAGCCTGCCATTTAGGTGAAGCCCAGAAAGTGCTCGATCCCCAACCCTTGTCAGCGATGCCTAAGTGCCAGTTTAAAAGAAGGTTCGCATGCTCATATTGCCCTTGGTAAAACGCCTTCGCGCCACTAAAGTCTGTGTTAAGGTTTCCCGCTTTCGAGCGACTATACCCATCGCTTCGGGTATAATTGGCGGAGATACTTGTGGAATGAGAATACCTTGCTCCTAGATTCAGATAGCCATGGCTTCCCCCTTCCGCATGCAGAGTAATCTCATTCTTGGACAAGCCAAGCGGCAAAGCCGAGCGCCTCCTTCCACATTCCACATTCCACGCTTTCCTCTCTTTCGTAACGATATTAATCGCCCCTACGAGCGACGAGGTACCATAAATTCGCCCTGCTGGGCCTTCAAGTACCTCGATGCGTACGATTTCGCTCAGGTCTACGGGCAAATCCATCGCATTGTGACCCGTTTGCGGGTCACAGATATTGATGCCGTTCAGCAACAGGATAATCTGTTCCGAGGTTCCGCCACGTATCGAGATGTCCGTCTGCGCCCCAATGGGTCCGCGCTGGCGTACATCCACGCCTACAGCGTATTTCAGCAAGTCATTAATACTTTGTACTGGTGCCTGCGCAATGTCGCTTCTGTCCAGTACAGTTACCATTCTCGCAGCCTGACTTTTCGTCAGGGGCGCCCTCGAGCCAGTCACACTGACCTCCTCGAGCATCATCTCGCGTGCTGTCGTGGTCGATACAGAATCGGTAACAACGGGGTTCGTTGCCACACTTTCTGCTGAGGCATACGTCAGCGTGGCTACTGAGAGCACACTGCATACCACCTCACGGCCCAGACAGGCAAAAAGCGAGTAGCCCTTGTTCCCGAAATGATGGAACACCAGGACTGGGCGCTTCATGTTGAATGCTGGTTTTATCATCTAAGTGTTTTTAATATAGTTTACGAAAGCGTAGCGATAAGCATGCTTTTCGTCCGTCTCATGATCCTCGCGCATCGCTTCCTTCCAGTCTTCCTTATATGGAGGAAAAAAGGTGTCAGCCTCTGCTGGTGTATCGTCGATTTCAGTCAAACAGAGCCTGTCAGCCAAGGGTAGCGCCTGCTTATACACACTCGCACCACCTATGATATAGATATCCTCCTCAGCACTGCAATGCTTCAAGGCTTCTTCTATTGATGGATACACTTCGCAACCAGGAAAGGCAGATGTCGTGCGGCTAAGTACGATGTTTCTTCTGTTGGGCAATGCCCCTTTCGGCAAGGAAAGAAAGGTATTCCGCCCCATGATAATCGTATGGCCCGTGGTTAGTGCCTTAAAGCGCTTCAGGTCGTTAGGTAACCAATAGATGAGCTTATTCTGATAGCCAATGGCCCTGTTCTTCGCCACCGCTGCAATAATACTAATCATAACTATCCACTATTATCTATCCGCTATACACTAACCTCCGCTTTAATATGTGGATGCGGGTCATAGCCCACCAATTCAAAGTCCTCGTATTTAAAGTCGAAGAGATTCTTCACGTCAGGGTTCAGTATCATCTTTGGCAGTGGACGAGGTTCGCGCGTCAGTTGCAACTTCGCCTGTTCGATATGGTTCAGGTACAGGTGCGTATCGCCCGTGGTGTGGATAAAATCACCAGCCTTAAAGCCCGTAACCTGTGCCATCATCTGTAGCAGCAGGGCATACGAGGCAATGTTGAAAGGCACGCCCAGGAAGGTGTCTGCACTACGCTGATACAACTGCAACGACAGTCTGTCGCCCGCTACGTAGAACTGGAAGATGGTATGACATGGGGGCAAGGCCATCTTGTTTACCTCTGCTACGTTCCAGGCTGATACGATCATGCGTCGCGAATTAGGATTGTTCTTCAACTGATCCAATACATATTGTATCTGGTCGATGGTGCCACCGTTGTAGTCAGGCCATGAGCGCCACTGGTGTCCGTAAACAGGCCCCAGTTCGCCATTCTCATCGGCCCACTCATTCCATATTCTTACCCCGTGCTCCTGCAGGTACTTTACGTTGGTATCACCCTTCAAGAACCAGAGCAGTTCGTAGATGATACTTTTCAGGTGCAGTTTCTTCGTGGTAAGCAGGGGGAATCCGTCTTCCAGATTATAGCGGCTCTGTGTGCCGAATATGCTGATGGTACCAGTACCCGTGCGGTCGCCCTTTTCTGTTCCTTCCGTCAGAATACGGTTCAGAATGTCGAGATATTGTTTCATGCTTGTATGTTGCTTTATATTTTGCCTGCAAAGTTAGTTCAAGTCGAGCAAAAAACAAATATACAAATGCAAATAAAAGCTAAAAAATCTTCTAATCTGACAAAAAGTGCCAAAATTGAGTTACATTTGCAGAAAGAACAACTATTTACCAGTTCATGAATCAAGATGTTGACAATAAAAAACAGAAGGCTCGTCTGGCGCTGATCATGAAGACCTGTAAGCTGCGCCTTTGGTTTTACGACCCTACAACGCGCCATTTCTGTTACCTCTCGGAGGCAGGTGACTATGAGCGTGAATACAACCCTGCCGATTTCGCCCTGTTTTTTCATCGCGACGACTTGGATAGTATGCGTACGGTGGTCTTCGCCATTTGCGAAGGCAAGATGGATACGGCCAAGGTGAACGTAAGGAGTAGGGCGGAAAAAGAATCAGACTGCAGACATTATGAGATATCCTTCTCGGTGATGAGCCGGGGCGATGACGGATTGCCCACCTCGTTGATGGCTATTCAGCATGATGTGACAGAGGAGCATCAACGGCAGGAGAAGATCAACCAGTTGTTGGCGCGTTATCATACGTTATTCAACTCGTCGCTGCTCGATATGCTGTACTATGACAAGAACGGCGTATTGACTGATCTGAACGAACGTGCCTGTGTGGCCTTTAACGTGAAAAGTCGCGAACAGGTGCTCGATGGCAGCTTCCTCCTCAAGAATAACCCCTTCTATAGTCAGATACCGCTGAATGAGATGACGAACACGTTGACGGGCAGTATCATCGACTTCCACGAGTTTAATCTGCCTGAATACCGATTGGAAGAGTTCGACCTGAAGGGTAAGATGTATTATGAATCGACCATCAATCCCATCCGCAACGAAAAGGGTGAGCTGGAGGGTGTTTATATGTCGGGCCACGATGTCTCGGAGATGGTGAACTCTTACCATCGCCTGCAGAACGGCCTGAAGCAACTGCAGCAGGGCACCGACAGCATCAGACAATATCTTGCCAACATCGACTACGCCTTGAGCGTGAGCGGTGTGCAGTTGGTAAACTATTATCCCCATTCCTATACGTTCGAGCTGATCAATCGTGTGTCGAAAAGTAAACTGCACATGTCACAACTGCGCTGTATCCGACTGGCTACACCACGCTTCCGCAGAACGGTGAACAGTGCGCTGAACAGGATGGATCACCTGACGAAATGCGGTATTGTACAGGCGATAGAGATAGAGATTCGCGATAAGAAGGGCCGACAGATATGGTTGCTCTTCAACATGGTGCCGATGCTGAATGAAAAGGGAGAGGTGGAACGCTACTTCGGCACCTATCGTGACATTACTGACATCATGGAAACGGAGCAGCGGTTGGCTGTAGAGACCAAGAAAGCTCAGGAAACAGAGGTGCTGAAACAAGCCTTCCTGACGAATATGAGCTATGAGATACGTACACCGCTGAATAACATTATCGGCTATGCGGGGCTCTTTACCGACGATCATGACGAGAGCGATGAGCCTTTCTTCATCGACCAGATCAAGACCAGCACCAACGAGCTGCTGCTGGTGGTAAACGATATCCTATACATCTCGCGACTGGAGGCCAATATGGAGGAATACAAGAAAGATAATGTGGATTTCGCCTTTGCCTTCGAGGGGTATTGCCAGAATGGGCTGACGAACATCAAGCCAGGTGTGCAGTCTGTCATCGTACAGCCCTACAACAAGCTGGAGGTGGATGTCGACGAGAGTCATTTGTCGATGATCATCCAGCGCCTGTGCCGTCTTTCCAGCATGATGACCACCCGCGGTTCGATCACTGTCAGCTACGAGTATCATCATGGGGAACTGACCATCCACTTCGAAGATACAGGTACAGGATTTACGGCAGATGTGGCACCGCACGTCTTCGACCAATTTACGCGTCGGGTGGATGGCGGACTGATTGGTTCCGGACTCGACCTCTCTATCGTGCAGCTGCTGACCAAGCAGATGGGTGGTTCCATCGAGCTGCAGTCCGACTACGGTAGGGGCACGAGTGTATGGGTATCGATACCTTGCACGGCCTCTGTGATTGAAAAGAAAAGAAATGAGGTATGAAGATGAATATCATGTTTGACGAGCAGCAGGCCATGATGATGGCGCTCAACATCAGCGGCAACCACGTGATGTGTCTCGACTTGAAGGAAAACCGAGTATACGACCTGCACGGAAAAGCCATGTTCGGCAATAATGTGGGTATAGAGGTGTGTTATACCTATATCCATCCCGACGACTGCGAGAAGTTCCGCACTTTTGTACAGCGCCTGAGCGATGGCACCGATATGGAAGCCGACTGCCATTACCGCTGGAACTACAACTATACAGGGCAGGGCGAGCCCGACTGGCACGATTATTATCTGCGCGGCATTGCCGAATATGAGGACGGCAAGCCCGTGAACATCATCGCCACTGTTACTGACGAGACGGAGACGAAGCGGAAAGAGCGCGAGGTGGAACAGCTGTCTGAAAGATACAGGTCGATCTTCGAGAACTCTATCATCGGACTGTCGTTCTATACTCCTGATGGCTGGCTCATAGACGCCAATCACATCATGCGTAAGATCTGTAACTTCGACAATGATGCGGAGGATCAGTTCTTCTCAAAGATGAACCTTTTCGATGTGACGCCTTTCAACGAGGTGCTGGATCGTGAGCACCCTGAGGACTACTGGGCCTGCTCGCTGAGCATCATTCCAGAGAAGAACATGCGTGTGTACCTGGAAATAAGCGTCCACCCCATCTACGATGAAAACGGGAAGTTGATTTATATCTCTGTGACGGCTAGCGATGTGACAGAGGAACGCAACATGTACCTCAACGTTATGGAGAACGATGCCAGAATGCATAAGATGAACGAGGCCATCAAAAACTACGAGGCCGAGCTGCGCTATATGCTGGAGGCTTCGAAGATGCAGACCTGGCGCATTAGTCTGGAGCGTGAGACTTTAGAGTTTTATGATGGCCTGAACACCGTGGTGCGTTCGTTCAACCTCAGGCAGATGCAGAAGATTTTTGTGGATCAGGAGAATGAGTTCGTTAAGGCACTGTCGAACCCTTCTGAGGCCCTGAAGAAGCCGCTGGTATATATCGGACAAATGCATCCGATGGTGACGCAGACTACCACAGAAAGCCAGTGGGTGCAGATCAACTGTATTCCTGAGTATGACGCGAATGGAAAGTTGTTGGGCGCATTTGGTGTATGGCGAAACATCAATGACCTGATGCACAAGCAGGATCTGCTACGCATGGAGACGCAGCGCGCCAGAGAGTCGGGACAGATGAAGAGTCTGTTCCTGGCGAACATGACACATGAGATA
This sequence comes from uncultured Prevotella sp., assembly GCA_905234145.1. GTDB lineage: Bacteria > Bacteroidota > Bacteroidia > Bacteroidales > Bacteroidaceae > Prevotella. Next base: position 31,977 of record CAJOGK010000007.1, read on the forward strand.
CGTACCCCTATCAACGCCATTGTAGGCTTCTCAGAAGTGCTGTCATCGCTGAATGGCATGGAGGAGAAAAAAGAAGTCATTCAGATTATCAAGAACAACTGCGACATGCTGCTGCGCCTGATCAACGATATCCTGACAGCCTCCTCTTTGGAGTCGGGCCACATGGATATCCGACCCGTTCAGGTCGATTTTGCCAAGACGTTCAATGAGTTGTTTGAGTCGTTGCGGCCTAGGGTACAGGAGCCAAGTGTGGAGTTCATCAAAGACAATCCTTATACCACCCTTCCGATCAAGGTCGATGTTGATCGTGTGTCACAGGTCATCACCAACTTCCTGACCAATGCCGTGAAATATACCCATCAGGGACATATCAAACTAGGCTACCGTACGGAGGCCAGAACCATTGATGACAAGCAGTGTGAGGGCTTGTATGTCTATTGTGAAGATACTGGTGCCGGTATCTCACCCGAGGCACAACCCAAGATCTTCGAACGCTTCTATAAAGTCAATGATTTTGTGCAGGGCACAGGTCTCGGCCTCTCTATCTGTAAGGCCTTCACCGATGCCTGTCATGGCGACATCGGTGTCATCTCCGAAGGAAAAGGTAAAGGCTCTTTGTTCTGGATGTGGATTCCGCTGCAATAGTCGCCTGTCAAACTATCAGGTGTTTTTTTTATGATCTGTGATCCCCAAATGGAAAACGATAATAATAAGAATCCCCAGCTACATATTGCTAGTTGGGGATTTAAACTGAGCCCTATCGCTTGAGTATCGCTCTTGCAATTCTCTTATTTCTGCCTCTCTACCTACAATACCCTTCATAAAAATATCGTTTTATTCAGCCGCGAAATTAGTAATTTTATATTTCATGGCCAAATAAAAAGCACTTTTTGTGATAAAACTTAACTTTACATAACACTTGGCACCTACGAAAAGATGGATGCTGCGTAAAGAACCTAGGGAAGTATATCGCATAGCGAAGGACGCGGGGAATGCTTCCAACGGCAATCGCCGACATCGGCACCATGGTAAGGTTTGCCGTTAGTTATTAAGTGCGAGGGCGAAAACTAATCATATATTGAGGTTGCGCCTGTCTTTTGTTCTTTTGCCTCATCCAAAAGCAGGGTACGGAGGTCTGACTCGGAAAGGGAATTCGTTGGATGGAACTCGCTACTCAACATATAGCGAACCAGACTATACTGCATCTGGCGCAGTTCGAGCAGATTGGCATCGGTAAGCAGGTCGATACTCGAGAAAATCAGGCTACCTTCGCCCGCTCGGCTATGCCGCTTTGCTTTGCAAAGAACCTTTGCCTCGAACACCTGAGCCAAGCGGCGATTGTTTACAAAGTTATCTACACTCTCAACGATAGGCGTTACCTGCGGAATACTGTCGAGCACCATCACACGACTGCGCTTAACAAGATTCCACCATTGCCAGTCGCTATGCATGTCGGTAGGGAAATCAGCGAGTGCAGGATGCTTGGGATTACAGAGCAGTCCCATTGTTCCAGCCTGTTTGGGAAAGTGAACGGGACTCCAGAATACTGGCAGGAACTTTCCTTCGAGCCCTTTGATACCGGAAGTTTTAGGCGACAATAGTACTTTCTTACCGCTTGCCAAAGCCTTCATGGCTTCATTGATATCGGCTGTAATCAGCAGCTGCTTGTCTTGAGGAATCATTACCTCGGGATATACCCAGATGTTCCAACGATTACGCCAAGGGGTATCTTTGATAGATACAACAAGTTCAAAACGCTTGGCCTTTTCCACCTTATTTAATAGGATAGCTATCTTTTCGCCCGTTCCATCTGCATAGATATTGCCAGCTTCATCAACCAATTGCCAATTGATGGTCTTATCATCCATCGACTCGAAACTATAGTTGGCGATATCCACTTTGGCTGTAAACGTCTCGTCGGCCTTCCATACGGCTTTATCAAACTGTGCCAATGGCACTACTGGAGCACATGCCTCGCGGAAACGCTGTGGCTCTACCAGTCCTTTCGAATCCCAGAAAGCATCGAGCAAACCGACGAGTGCCGTTCCCTGTCCTGGAAAATCGTGCAGGTCGAGCAACTGAAAACCACTCTGCTGCGGTGTTTTCATCGCTCGCTCTATCTCTTCCTTATACAGAATGGCAGCAAGCTTACCTGATGCCATCAGATAGTCATCAGCTTTATGTAGCAAGTCCTTTTTCTGCAAGTCATTACGTATGGCTTTGAAGTTGAGGGGATCGAGTACGCCAGTATATTTGTCGATTTCCTTGATATTTGGATAGACACTGTATTGGCCGATTTCGTGACTAACCAATGGCACTGTGATATTTTTGGCTGCCTCACGATAGTCACTCTTAAAGTCGGGCACATGTTCATCGAACACACCCTGACCACGCACCCATCCGTTATCAGTCCATTGGGTGATGAAGATATCGTCTTCCGGCTCCTGCCTTTTGCCATGTCCTTTTTCAAAAGTAAAAGTGGAAGTAACGTAAAGGTGACGCGGATCCCGAGTCTTCATGTAATGGGTCAGTTCGTTGAGGAACATGAAATCAGGTTGCAACTCATTGCCACAACTGATGATACAGAGCGACGGATGATTACCGTAGTTACGAATGATGTTATCGAACTCGGTGTAGAGGAATCGGGCCGTAGCCGAGTCCTTATTTACTGTCAGTGACCAGTTGGGCAACTCTACCTGACAATAGAATCCCATCTTATCTGCCACGCGGAAAGCAGCCTCCGGTGGGCACCAGGAGTGGAAACGCAGATGGTTCAGGCCGTACTCGCGAGCAATAGTAAATACCTTCATCCAACCGCGTTCGTCAGTTGGCGGCGTACCTGTCAGTGGAAAGACGCAACACTCGAGCGTACCCCTCAAGAATGTGGGATGACCATTGATGAGCAGACGATTGCCGTCGGCCTTAAAACTGCGCATGCCAAATGTAACGGTTTTGGTCTGTCCACCATATTTCACATCGAGCGTGTAGAGATAAGGATCGAATTCGCTCCAGGTTCGCATGTTACTGATGGGCAGAACATATTTATCGCCCGACACATACACAGGCGCTACCTCCCTTCCATCTAACGAAAATACAGGCACAGCGTTCTTGATGCCCTTCACCAGCACGCTAATTTGCTGCTGCTCGATATCTGGATATACCTGCACATCGGTAATGGCGGAGGCTACGCTAAGCTCCATCTTACCCAGCACGCCATTCCACATGATTTGTGTATCATTGGTGTAGCTGTGGGCGAGGTTGTCTACTGATATATCGTGTAGTTTGCTGTTATCGATCGTAAGTGTGAGCGTGTGCTTGCCCTCGCTAAGGCCTTCCTTTATATAGAATAGGTGTGGCGAGGTTAGACTCTCCTGCATCTGACCCAAATCTTTGCCATCTATCTGTAGTCTACTGCGCCACATCACGCGTTCCAACATCAGCTGCAATGGTTTGTTGGCCATTTCTGCATTGATGGTGATCTCGCGCTGATAAGTAGCGATCCCGATAAATGAATACTTACGCGTCAGTCTCGACAATTGTGGTTTCTGAAGCATAGGGGTAAGCATGTTGGGTTCGCCTATCCCTGCTCCATCGAGGGTATTAGGAAGTACTATACGCTGATTGCCCTTACCAATAGATACTGTCCACTCACCACTAAGGTCAAGATATTGTTGAGCACTGACTAAAACAGGCAGCATCAGCGATAGAATTCCTAAAAAGAGTTTCTTCATCATTCTCAGTGAATACAAAAATTAATAGCTTATCACACTGAACTCATTTGGACGGAATATCTCGAAGCTGTACTGGGCATTGATATTCTTCAGAACGAAAGGATAGCGCTCGCCAGGGTGCATGTCTGGTAGTGATATCATCTGCACCTTTCCATCTCCATCTGTATATTTGAGCTGATAACCGCGAAGTATATAGGTAGGGATGGATTTTTTGACTTGAAGTACTACCTCGGCATCACGATTACTGTCGTTGATATCGTACTGACCAGCCAATCCCTCTTTCTTGGTCGCATTGGCGGGACTCACTTTGGTGATTTCTACGGGCGACATCAACTGACGGAGCACATAGTAGCTGGGCTTGGGTGTAAGGTCGGTCTTCGTCACTCCGTGTCGGCGGATGCGATACTTTCCAAGTCCCTCCTCACCCATCTGGGTACGATAATCCTGCACGCAGAAGTAGATGTAGCCGCAAACAAACGGCGCCTTCTGCCACTCTTTGATATGATACAGCATATCATCGATACGTGTACCATCGCCACCGGCAAAGACTGGTTCGCAAAGTCCATTCTCAGTAATGAGAAGCGGACGCCCATTCAGGATAGAATCGATGCGGGCAAAACGCAACGGCAGTTCCTCGCGATCGTTTCCATGCCAAGTGCCAGTATATTCGTTCCATGTGGGCAAATCGAGTACCAACGAAGGATCGTCGGCCAGATTCTTCCAAATCTTGTTGCAAAGCACATCCACGATACGTGTATTGTCAAGCTTTCGCACATGGTCAGCCAACAGCTTCACATCCTCATGATTGCCAGACACCTCGTTACTCATGCCCCATCCATACAAACAAGGATGATTATAATATGCCTCAACCATCTCGCTAAGCGACTCACGAGCCACCTCTCGCAATTCGGGCGTCAGTTTTCCCCGAGGCTGTTGCCACCACGAAAGCTCCAAGTCAGCAAGAATACCCATTTCGTCCATCAAATCAATCATATAACCATCGGGCAAATAGTGGAAACGAGTAATGGTGGTATTCAGGTCTTTCATCATGCGCACCGTCTTCTCGATATATGCACGAGGTTCAGCCATGCCGAACTCAGGATTTGAGCCAGGCATATCCTCGATGCCAGGCAGTCGCACCTGCTCGCCATTCAGCACAAAACCACGACCTTCGATCTTAAACTCACGGAAACCAAAGTGATCGCTCAGTGCGTCGCTGCCTGGAATCTCGAACGTAAAGTCATACAGGTTTGGCGTGTCGAAGTGCCACAGTTGCGGGTTCTCTATCTCTATAGTGGTTGTAAAATGTTGCTCGTTCTTTTTCTTCGAAAGGCTTAAGGCTGCATCATGTACCGTTGCACCTGTCTGACGGTTCTTCACTGTCAGACGCCCCTTTATGGTCTTCTGTGAATCATCCCAGAGGCGTACATCGAAGCGAGCCTTACCACTCTTTGCAGTAAAGTCCACGTGTGGAGTTACATGTACATATCTTAATGATTGCTTACCACTGACATGAAGTTTTACACTGCGATAAATTCCGCCGTCGTTGCTCCAGTCAAACGATCGCATGTAGGGCAGCGCCTTGTCTGTATAAGCGTTAGAGGTATGCACCTCCAAGATGTTTGAGGTCTGATGGCTGATGTAAGAGGTGATGTCCATCGAGAACGGCGTATAGCCCTTGTTCAAATGCTCGCCCACCTTCTTGCCATTAATGAATACAATGGCGTCATGATAAACAGCCTCGAAATGCAAGCGTATCGTCTTGCCCTTCATGTCAGCCGTGATAGGCAGCGTTCTTTTGTACACCGCCTCTCCGGCATAGTCCTCCAGCCCCTCCATCACGTTATACGTGTGTGGAACATTCACTGTGTAATCCTTACCAGCAATGTTCAGTTCCCACTGGCCGTCGAGCGACACGTCCTGTTGTGCATTAGCTGTCAGCACCATGCTGAGCAATGCCATTGTTGCGTAAAATTTTAGCTTCATCATTTCTACATTTTGTTTCTTGGGTGCAAAATTACAAAAATCCCCACTCATCTCATATAGAAAGGTGGAGAAATATATATGGACGATTTTACGGTAAAAACTTTGAAGTGTCTATAATTATTCGTATTTTTGCGGCATGAAACAACTAATAGGTTTTCAGCATGATTAAGAAAAAAGACGGATTCCAGGGTGAACGGGCGGTGGTGCTGCCACCTGTGCTGATAGAGATGGAAGAGCACGACGAGCTCTGCCAGAGTTTGTATATTACCGATATCGGCTACTACCCCAAGGCCGAACACCACCATCGCATACGTCAGCAGGCCATCGACCAGTATGTGCTGATATACTGTGTAGAGGGCGACGGCTGGTACGAGGTGGATGGCAAGAAACACCAGGTAACTAAGAACCAGTACTTTATACTGCCTGCTCATAAACCGCACGCCTACGGCACCCAACACAACTGGACCGTCTACTGGGTACACTTTGCAGGTACGGCAGCCCATGTGTATGCCCAAGGTGCTGCTACGCCACAGAGCATTAACGTAACCATCAATTCGCGCATTGGCGAACGTCTGAACATTTTTGAGGAGATTCTTGCCACACTTTATGCCGGCAAGGAACTCGAAGATATGCGCTACGCCAGCAGTTTGCTGCACCATTTCTTAGCCTCCATGCGCTATTTAGGTCAGTTTCGCAGGGCCAAAGCCGAAGCACCTACCGACATTGTAGATCAAGCCATACATTACATGCAGGAGAACATTGAAAACCGCATGATGATGGACGATGTGCTGCACTACGTGGGCTATTCACAGAGTCACTTTAACACCCTGTTTAAGAAAAAAACGGGTATGAATCCTATTTCCTACTTTAACCGCCTAAAAATCAAACATGCCTGTAGGCTGTTACGCACTACAGACATGAAAATTAATATGATTTGCTATAAAGTAGGTATCGAAGATCCGCTCTACTTTTCGCGACTGTTCTCTAAACTCATGGGCATGAGCCCGACAGCTTACAAAGAAAAGGTCGGAAAATTATAAACAACGTTATATTATATTATTCAAGTTTCGCATGTTAAAAATTAGTTGAGATAAGGTCGCAAAAAAGAGCACAGGGATTTCCGTATGTCGCGGAAAATTTGTACCTTTGAAGTGC
>CAJOGK010000008.1 GCA_905234145.1 uncultured Prevotella sp.
CTTGTCACCGTTGATGTCCACGATGTTGTCCGTCGTCAGGTTCTTCACGTCGATGAACGAGAGGGCGGTGAAGCACACGAATACAAAAATGTCACGAACAAAGGCGAGATTGTCATCCTCGAACTCATGGGTTACGACGGCCTTCAGTTCATCTTCGGTCAGGAACTCCCTTTCCTTGCAATTAGGGCTGATGTGGAACTGCGCAAACGGGGTACGGGGAATCTTGCCGTTGTAGTGTGCTCTCAGAACAACACCTTTCAGCCACATGCACCGCTGCCAAATAGTGCCATTAGCCAGTCCTCGGTCTGTGCTGAGATAGGCGGCAAAGTCCTTGATAAACTCTGGTGTCAGTTCAAGCATTGACATATCTGTACGGCGGTAGTGCGACTGGATAAAATCTGCCACATCCTTTCTTGACCGCTCCATAGCCCAAAGTGTGCTTGCAGCCCTGTCCTTGCCCACACGTTTCTTCTGATTGGCGATGTCCTTGCCGAAAGCACTCAATAATGTCTCGTACTCGCTCCCAAAACCCTGATAGGAATTGCGCACCATCTCTGCCGTCACAAAAGCCTCGCGATCCGACAGGTGCTGATAGTGCTTGATAATTTGCGCCTTGATATTATCAAGTTCGCGGTTAATCTGCAACGCCTCCTTGCTACGGCCTTTGGCACTATTGCCCTTTACATCCCACAAATCAAGCGGAATCGTCTTCTTACAACTAAACTGGCTCTGGGTGCCGTTAATCGTAACCCTGCCCATAACTGGCACCACACCGTTCTTCCCTTTACTCTTGTTCACATAGAACAGAATGTTGAAAGTACTTCTCATGTTTCTTACTCCTTTTTTAATTTTGGCTGCAAAACTACTATCTTTTTAGGCATCCATCGCTATGCAAAATATGTGGAATAAGAAACGGGCGGTGAAAGGTGCGTCATTCTTCACTATTTTGAAGGGGTACTTTTCTCGTTCCCAAGGTCATAAATTGGGTTACGATTTGGCAACCTAACTCCTTCACCAATCCTCCCCAATTTGCTTTTAGTCCAAATTTGAACTTCCCCGTTTTTCCCCATCTTGCCTTTATTTTAGGCCGAATTGCATTAATCTTCCAAAATCCGTTACCAATTACAACTTTTTTTCGTAACTTTGCCGTCTGCAACGGCGAACTTACTCCGTCTCGACAAAAAAAGAAGCGAGTTTCTTTATTTTGTGCTCGACTTTTCGTAACTTTGCAGGCTAAAAATTAAACGAATTTGAAAAATGCCAAGAAAGAATAAAGGAATGTGGTATGAGGTTCACCCTACGCCTGTAAAGGGAGAGGACGGGAAGAACCTGGTTTACGTCCGTCCGAAAAGCGGACTGAAAATGACAATGAAGCAATTGGAGAGTTACTGCGAACGCAACTACTCCCTTCGCTATGGTGAGATGAGCCGTGCTTTCGATATGTTTATCAGAGCAGCAGGATGGTTTCTGGCCGAGGGTTATCGCATAGAGACACCCATCGGCTCGTTTGCCCCCAAGTTGTCGCTGGCAAAGCAGATTACTGACCCCGATATGGTGAAAGACCGTGATGTGAGACTCGAGGGCGTGGAATATAACCCCAGCAAGCTGTGGGACAAGGAGATCGACAAGTGGCTCGACGGATTCCGTCGATGGCAGAATCCTGACACCCAGGAAATACTGGCCGATAAGGAGAAACTGGAGCAGATAATGAGGGATTGCATCCAGCAGCATCATGGCTATATCACGGCAGGCATGTTCTCAAGGGCCTCTGGGCTTACTCTCTATTCCGCCCGCAAGCAACTGAACGAGTGGACCAAGGGCGACGTGCCTTTGCTACTGAAAACGCCTAGGGGTAAAGAGCACATCTACACGGAACTCTAAGATGATGCTTGTGTTTGAAAGCGTTTCAAATTGGGCATAGTCGAACATTTGTTTGCGTATAGGCGCACAATCGTTTGGGTATAGGCAAACGATTACTCCATAGGCTATTCGCCCTTGCTCCCCGTGGTGTTTGTACCTGCCAGGACTAGTAATCGTCCCTCAAAGCATTAGTTTCTGCAATCGAACAAAATGGTCACACATTGGTCACGGTCACAGCTGTGACCATGTGACCGCAGAGAGAACGAAAGCAAGATAAGCACATTATAACTTATTGATATTCAAATAGTTTTAATTAGCAACAGAATCACTCTAATAGTTATTGGTCACATGGTCACAGCTGTGACCATGTGACCGAAAGAACGAAAAAGAAGATATGACGACAGAAGAAATAAAGAGAATCGTAGACGATGAGCGCGCTGAGCAACTGACTGCCCAGTTGTGCCATCATTGGGAAGTGGCCACTGAGCGACTGGATGACTTGGCTCAGGAATTGACCACTGATATGAATACCTGCATCGAGGCAGAGATATATGCCGCTATCATGCGTATGCAAAATGCAGTGATGGCCCTGATGGAACTGAACATGATTCCAACGGCCTACCTGTTTTCAGAGTATCTCGACCGCATCGGAAACACCGTTGCAGACAATCGTATCCGCAAGTCGGTCATGACATTGATGGAACGGCTGATTGGCGAAAAGCCTAAAAAGCAGCAAGGTGCTTTCTTTGATTTGGTTACCAAGTCGATAGCCCACCACTTCGCTATGCCGCAACATAAACAGGAGGCTATCGTTCAGAAAGCAGATCCCCTTCAGTACATGTTCTCAGTTTGTGCCCAGTATCTGAATCCCGACGACCTGATGATGCTGATCTCTGTGGTTCAGAACATCAAGACGGAGGGCGAGATGATGAATCAGGAAGAGACGAACGACTTTCTGAAGAACTTGCGCCAGACGATGGAAACGATAGACGGCCAGATGAATGAGAGCCTGCAGATGATGCTGATATGGCTGTTCTTACTGATGCTGTTGCCAGGGCTGCTGGTTAGTCTGATGAAGCAAAGCCGAAACAACAGCAAGGCAATGGCCCAATTATTTAAAGATGTACTCTGGCGCGTACGCGAAAGCAACACGTGGTGGAACTACTGGAAAGAGCATCGCGATACGCTCCGGGTGATAAACGATTGTGGTTCGTGGAAAGACATCATGACAGCCGAACGCACCAAGGAACTCTCAGAACTGGGGCAAGTGTCTGGAGGCCTGTTTGCCAAGTGGACCAATGATTACGAGGTTTTCGAGGAGGAATTCCTCAATGCAGGCCTTGACGACGAGGCCCTCCGCCACTTTATCTTCCATCTGGCTGCACTCTATGAAATCACCAGAGAAATTGACCCTACAACGAGATACGGCTATGAACAGCTGATTAACGACGAACTACAAAAGGTGGGCGAAGCCGTACTGTCAGCTGCTGGAAAACTACAGGATTTGGTAGACAACGCATGGTTTCCGCATTATGAAGCGATGTGGAAGGATTTGGTTCAGAGCGAAATTATCTTTGCCCATCTGAGAGTAACACGTAAGAGTCCGCACAACAATCTGTTTACGGCACGTTTCTTCTGCCACTTGGTGGGAGAAATGAAAAAGCGCGCCGTCTTTGGAGGCCATTCCGACATGGATTTGGCTAAAAAAATAGCAGAAACGCAGTTTGTAGACACATTTAGGAAGAATATTCAGGAAGGAATGAACAATGAGGATTCTTTTACAAAATCAGAATTCGACACTATCTATCTGAAATACAACAACTTAGCGCATCCTAAGCAATAGTTGCACTTTTTCCAAAAATTATCCCATTTTTTAAGTGCAACGTCCCTTGTGAAATTTGCCGCCGATATGATACAGTTTGCATCATCCTTTAGCGGCAAGCCTCGCAAGGCGAGCATGGCTGCTTACCGTCAACTGCTGGCGGAGAATCACGTAGAGGAAATCCTCACAGACGTGAAGCAGAACAAGAATTTGAACCGCAAGAAAGAGCTGCCAGTATGGTTGCCTCTTGCAGAGTCATTTAACAATGGTACACGTAAGGCCGAAGATGCGGTGCCCTCAGGACTTTTCTTCCTCGACATCGACGAGAAGGGCTTGACAGAGCAGCTTTGGAATAAGGTACGCGAGGAGAATCTCATCGAGGCGTTCCGAATCGTCTACTTTGCCGAGAGTGCTGGCGGCGGAACCCACATCTGGGCTTGGCGTACACCAGGACTTTCTATCGAGGAGGACATCCAGAAGTTGGCTAGTCGCCTGGGGGTTACTTACGATTCGCATGTTACCGACCTGGCCCGCTGTTGCTTCATGGTGAGCGAACAGTATGTGAAGTTGCTCGACCCCATCGTCTTCGAAGAATCAGAGTGGAAAGAGGAAAGTGGAAAGAAGACAGACTCTTCCGCACCAGTCTCTGACACTCCAACTAATCTCTCACCTCTAAACACCAACCCCTCACCTCTAAATTACAAGGGCATTCCTTACGAGAACATCGTTCAGGCCTTGCTTTGGAAACTGGGTTATGGCGATGCACCTGCTGAGGGAGAGCGCAATATGGCCCTTTACACCATGAGCCGCTATCTGCGCTTTATCTGCGACTTCGATGAGCAGAAGCTCTATGCCATCCTGCCTCACTGGGGACTGTCTGATCATGAGGTACTGTCTACCATCAAGAGTGCCGTCAGCAGTGTCCGTCCTGCTGGCATTCCTTCTCAGATGAATGAGGTGCTTTCTACGTTGGGGGCAACGATGGAAACAGAGGCCGAGCCTGTCGATGAATCGCCTATTACTGCTGTGAGCGAAGAGTTGCCTGGCATCCTTCAAGACCTTTCTGATCATGCGCCAGAGGAGTTCCGTGAGGCCACTCTGATAGCAGCCATGCCCATGCTGGGCACGCTGGCCACAGGCATCCGAGCCAAGTATCGCGACGGCAAGCTGAACTCTCCTAGTTTCCTTGTGGATATCGAGGCACCTCAGGCCACTGGTAAGTCGTTTGTTGACAGTGAGTTCGAGCTGCTGATGGATCCCATCATCAAGCAAGACGAAGTGGAATGGCAGAAAGAAATCGAGTATTCGTTGGCTAAGAAAGACGGTCAGGATGTGGAGAATCCTTGTGCAGCTATCCGCATCATCGAGCCCAACATCGGCGTTTCGGCCTTTTTGGAGCGAGCGCTCTATGCCAAGGGCAAGCACCTCTTTACCTATGCCCCTGAGATTGAGACTGTTCTGAAGAACAACAAGGGCGGAGCATGGACAGAAAAGAACGATCTGTTCCGACTGGCCTACGACAACAAGCCCTGGGGACAGCATCGCATTTCGAAGGATTCTTTCTCTGGCAAGGTCACCCTCTATTACAATATGGTGATGTGCGGCACGCCCAACAAGTGCAGGGCTTTCTTCGCTGATGCCGAGAGTGGCTTGGTAAGCCGAGTAACCCCAGTACTTTTGCCAGATATGGTGGGAGCCAAGATGCCGCATTTCAAGGCTTGGACGAAGGAAGAGGAGGAAAAGGTAAAGCGCCAGTGCCTCTGCCTGATGGACGAGGAAGGCGAGGTGGACTTGCCACTGATTAATCAGGCCATCGAAGCCTGGGATGAGTCAAAGCGTCAGGAATATCTCCAGACGTTGCGCTATTCGCTCGATGTGCTTCGTCGTCGAGCTGCCCTCAATGGTTTCCGGGCAGGCATTATCGCCTATCTGCTGGAGGGCAGGAAAGAAACGGAGCGAGCCATCAAGTTTGCCGTTTGGTATGCCGAGCGTTGTCTGCATTACCAGTTGATGATTTATGGTGACAAGATCGATGCGCTTCATAATAATGCGCTAAGCCCGCAAGCTTCAAAGGGCAACATCCGCTATCTGGATGTGCTCCCCAAGGAGTTTACAAAAGAAGATTTGGTGAACCTCCGCCTGGCCAACCATGAGTCACCCGTAGTGAAGACAATCATCTACCGTTGGGTAAAAGAAGGCCTCATCAAAAAGACCGACTCCAATCTCTGGCAAAAGCTCCAATCATAAACGAGCCTCCCTTCGGGGAGGCTTTTTTAATTCGCAGGGCGAGTGCTGAGTTCCTTGCCAGTTTTATCATAGATGGATAACAGCATAAAAATATGCACTGCAAAAACGGTCGAATTGTGCGACTATTTTTGCAGTGCAAAGATATAAGTAGTTTTAAAACTCGATGACATCGGGCGAGAGGGTGGCAGATTTGGCGGTGAGGGAACCATGACCAGAGACTACCACGAGGCACTTGCCGAAGAAGGCTTTACGCTGGGCTGAGGGATAGGGATTACTTGGTGTAGCCACGACGCGCATGCGCTCCATAGAGGTCTGACAGCCATTATCAGTAGCCAAAACGGTGCAATCGCCCTCGGAGATAAAATAAATCAAATCCTCGGCCCAAGGACAGAGATTACCATCCTTATCGACCACTTCGACAGAAATAAAGGTGGTTTCGCGGCCTACATAATCCTTCGAGAGACGGATCTTGGCAGGGGCACCAGCGGTACGGATGGTCTGAGAGCAAACCACCTTGCCATCCTTACGGCTAACGGCTTTTACCTCGCCCGGATCGAACGTTACGCGCCAACCGACATGATATTCGGTGCATAGCGGATAGCTGATAGCGGATAGTGGATAGTTATGATTACTCTTTTTGCGAATGCCTTGGGATACACCATTGATGAAGAGCTCTACCTCGTCGGCATTGTTATAGTAGCACCACATATCGATATAGTCGCCTGGCACCCAGTTCCAATGGGGGAAGAGGTGGAGCATGGGCTGCTGCGTCCACTCGCTCTGATACATGTAATAGCTATCCTTGGGAAAGCCAGCAAGGTCAATAATGCCGAAATAAGAGCTGCGCGCAGGGAAACCGTAAGGTGTAGGCTCACCGATATAATCGAAGCCCGTCCAAATAAACTGTCCGCCCACGTAAGGCGTATGCTTTACCACATCCCACGTTTCTTCGTGGGTAGAGCTCCACGAGGCGTGCATGTTATCGTAAGCAGAGCACATGAAGGTAGGGTCGGTATAGGGCAACCACCATTGCTTAGGAGCCACGAAAATAGAATCGGATGGCATCATGTAATAGCCACGCGTTTGCAGGGCTGATACGCTCTCGGAGAAGATAAAGGGCTTGCCAGGGAAATTCTGAGGCACATCCTTTACCCACTGATGGTGGTAATTAAAGCCAATCACATCGATGGCACCACTCGTGGTTATTAGGCGAGGGTTCATTGCAACCAGCGAGTATGGGGCGCGAGGTATCGTAACGCTTCACAATCTCTGCGAGATGCTGTGTAAGCAGCGACTGCACGGAAAGCTCACCATCCTTGGCAAGCGTAGAGGCATCGTGACCGGCATTCAGAATCAGGTTGGCCTGTTCGAGGGTAAGTGTATCAGCCTCAGCACTGGACCACTGTTCGAGCACCTCGTTGCCAATGCTCCACATAAGGATGCTGGGATGGTTGCGGTCGCGAAGAATCAGGTCGGAAAGGTCGCGTTCGTGCCACTCGTCGAAGAAGCGGGCATAGTCGTTCTGCGTCTTCTTGCGTCGCCACATATCGAACGATTCATCCATCACAATCAATCCCATCGTATCACACATATTGAGCAATTCGGGTGCAGGAGGATTATGCGAGCTGCGGATAGCATTAACGCCCATGGCCTTGAGTTTGGTCAATTTACGATGGAGGGCATCTTCGTTGAGGGCTGCACCCAAGCAACCAAAGTCGTGGTGCTCGCAAACGCCATTCAGCTTGAAATTCTTGCCATTAAGCCAGAAACCCGTCTGAGCATCGAACTTAAAGTCGCGAAAGCCCGTAGTGGTCTCTACTTCATCGATTACCTTGCCGCCCTGAATCACCTCCGTGCGTACCTTATATATATTAGGAGTCTCGCACGACCACAACATCGGCTTCGAGACGTTGATGACAGACTTCACTCCCTTCGACGTACCGACCACCTTGCCATTAGGATCAAGAAGCGTATTTCTCACAATAGGGACTGTCCCTGTTGTGAGATTTTCGAGCGTCACCTCGATGGCGAGACGGCCCTTGCCCTTTGCAACGCTGCTGTTGGCATAGACGCCCCAATGCTTTACGTGGATGGGATTGGTTTGCGTGAGCCACACATGGCGATAGATACCACAACCGCTATACCAGCGCGAATTAGGCTGGTCGGAATTATCCACTCGCACCGCAACGACATTCTCGCCTGCCTTCACGTAAGGGGTGATATCGTACTCGAAGCTGGAATAGCCGTAAGGGCGATAGCCTACCTTCTGACCATTGACATAAACGGTGGCATTCATGTAGACACCATCGAACTCAAGGAATAGTTTAGAGTTGATAGTGGATAGCGGATAGTTATGATTACTGTCAACGACAAAATGTTTGCGGTACCAGCCCACACCGCCAGGGAGGGCACCACCACCTGCACCACTGGGATTACCCACGTAGAAATCGCCCTCGATGGCCCAATCATGTGGTACAGAAAGCTGACGCCAATGGCTATCGTTGTAATCTACTTGCGACATCTGAACGGAGTCGCCCAATAGAAAAAGCCAGTCAGCGTCGAAATTCTGACGCTGACGGGCTTGTATCGTTGTCAGTCCACAAAGGACAAGGACAAAACTAAGAAGTCTATTCATTTTTAACAACGGATTTCACGGATTACACGGATTTACTAATTACACGGATTTTACAGTGTTACGCTGATAGCTTTTCCGTTATAGTTTACCATCTTACCCTCGGGATTGTCGAGATTAAGCGCCTTGGGCGCATCCTTCGAAACAAACACGATATTGAAGCGGCGTTTCTTCAGCATGCCATCGAACTGACCCTTGCGCGCACCGAAGCTAACGGTCTTAGTAACATCGTCGTAAGTAATATCGATCGTGGCATACTTGCCCTTCTCGTAATTGTAATTGGTGCCCTCGTCCTCATAGAGTTGGAAGCAACCGTTCTGACCCTCATAGACATAGAGGTTGATGAGCTCTGCGGGCTTCTCATCGCTCCACTCCATCTCAGGACCGAATGGAATGATGGCACCCTCGCGAACGAAGACAGGTATCTGCTCGTAAGGGGCATCGATAACGAGCCTACGGCTCGAGAGGTTAGTGGTTTGAGGTGAGAGGTTAGAGATATCCTCTGCTTCTATGATTTTTTCTCCTGTGTAGAGATTGTACCAACCGCACTGAGCGGGGAAGTAAACCGAACGATTGCGAGCCTTATAATAGCCTACAGGACAAGCCATCAAAGCAGGACCGAACATCCACTGATTACCGATATTCTCAACCTCCTTATCACCATTAAAGTCCATGACCAAAGCACGCATCAGGGTGTAATCCTGGAAGTGGGCCCAACCTGCCATCGAATAAATATAAGGCATGAGGCGATAGCGCAACTTATCGTAGTAAACAAACGACTTGTAAGCAGGATGCTCATCGGGGGCGATGTTCCAGATTTCGCGCAGAGGCCACTGACCATGCGAACGGAAAAGGGGAATAAAGGTACCAAACTGGTTCCAACGAGTTTGCAACTCGCGCCACTCCTTCAGGTCTTCATTCTCCACACCTGACTGATTAAAGATTTGCTGGGCTGCGACATAGCGATTCTCGACGCAGAAGCCACCCTGATCCATACCCCAGAAAGGAATACCCGACATCGCATAATTCAAGCCTGCCGTCATCTGGGCGCGCATATCCTCCCAACGGGTACCGATATCGCCACTCCAAGTAGCCGTAGAATAACGCTGTTCGCCAGCAAAACCGCTACGGGTTAACAGGAATACGCGAGGCTCAGATAATTTACTATTTACGGATTTACCATTTACGATTTGTTTCCAAGTTTCGCGCTGGCCATTGTAGATGGCATCAGCATTCACGGTACTGTAAGCATTGAAATACTCCGTAGAGGTTCCTAAAGCGGTAGGACCAGAGAGGGCCTTGCGATACCACATGGGGGTGCAATCGCGCACATTGGGCTCTGAGGCATCCATCCACCAGGCATCCACCATAGAGGTGAGGGGTGAGGGGTTAGAGGTTAGAGATTTCTTTGCTAAACCTGTATACAGATTTTCATCCATTTGTTTCCAGAACATCTTGCGGGCACCAGCATCGTAAGCATCATAGAAACCATTCTTATAACCAGGACCTACCCAGTCGTGGATATCATCCGTGGGCGACTGGATATACATCCATCCCTTGGCATCGAGCTCTTTGTAATTATCGGTATTGCAATAGAACTTAGGCCAAACGCTGATCATAAAGCGACCATGCATCTTGTGCACATTGTCGAGCATCTGCTGGGGATTGGGATAGCGAGAAGCCTCGAACTTATGAGAGCCCCACTGATCCTCGGGCCAGTAGTTCCAGTCCTGTACGATATTGTCGATAGGGATATGGCGCTTACGGAACTCAGCAAGCGTGCCTTCGATTTCATCCTGCGTCTGATAGCGCTCGCGACTCTGCCAGAAACCCAGCACCCACTTGGGATAGAGCGAAGCCTTACCTGTAAGCGTGCGATAGCCAGAAATCACCTCATCGAAGTTCTTACCTGCAATGAAGTAATAATCCATATCCTTGGCCATCTCGCTCCAGATACTCAACTGCTCGCGCTCTTTCTTACTGCGAGGCTCGGAAACACGCAAGCCGCAATAAGCCTCACCGCCATCAGGGCGCCACTCTATACGCAACTGAACCTTCTTGCCCTTCTGCAACTCGGTAGAGAACTTATAGGTATTGGGATTCCAAGCTGTACGCCAACGCTCTGGTACAACTTCCTTGCCATCGATATACACCTTGACATAGCCCGAATAATAAAGGATAAACTGATAAAGCTGACTCTTACCCTTACAATGGCCACAGCACTCAGGCTCGATAAAGCCCTCGTAAGTAACATTCGCACCCATCAGGTTGATCTCCTTTGGGAAGTTCTTGATACCGCCATTATCCGTTTTCAGGGCGATGGCAGACTTCTCGGGCGTACCATATTCAAAATAGATAGAATCCTCATCGCGCACCAGCTTCTTGCCCATACGATCGATATAAGTACCTGTTAAATGACCTTCCTTACCCGTACGATCGTAAAGCTTGAAAGCACGATTCAGCTGCAGATAATCATTGGGATTACCAAAGCGGCAATAGCTGTACGAATCCCACAGCAGGCCATAGTTCTTATTTGAGAGCACGAAAGGAATCGACACCTTGGTATTATACTGGAAGAGGTCTTCGTTCTTGCCCTTCATATTAAACTCCTCGCTCTGGTGCTGACCTAAGCCATAGAAAGCCTCATCCTCGGGCGAATCGAACTTCATCTGCCAAGTGAGTCCGTGTTTCTGTTCCTCTGGCACCGTATAACCCGTTTTCATACCAAGCTCGCGCTCGGGCACGGTAAAGGGTTTAAACAGCTTGCCGTCCTTGGCCTCTTCGAGCAATTCCTTGCCTTCAGCATCGTAAAACTTGATGCGTCCGCTCTCTTTCTTTACGACAGCCTTCACATTCTTGGTTTGAACGATCACCTCGTCGTCGCTCTCGCTAATGGTGTAAGCGCTCTTTGCAGGTGCTGTCTGGGGCACGATCATCAACGAAGCAGGCTTCTGAGGCAGAGCAGCCTCTGACGTAGCCCGCACACGGATAATGTTGTCGTTAATCACTTCGAGGCGAACTACCTTTGCCTGTCCACCATCAGGCGTAATCGTCACGCTGTTTCCATTGGTCTGCACCGTTGCCGCTTGCGCAAGGCCAGCAATCGCCAGAGCAGACACCACTAAAAAGAATTTTTTCATACCTTATCAATTATTAATTTTGTCATCGTTAGTTTCATCGTCCATCAGCACAGCCTCTTCCACCACTTCTTCCTCCAAAGGCAGACTAATGGTGTAAACAGAACCGCCACCAGGGTTATTATCGCCAACCACAGTACCACCATGGGCCGTTACGATATCTTTGACGATAGAGAGGCAAATTCCAGAATCATCATCGCTGACCATGGGGTCGAACATGTGCTCCTTGGCATCCTCATCCAAACCGATACCATTATCGGAAATGCGGATGGTTCCCATGTTAGGTGTTTTGTCGACAAATACCTTGATACGACAATCCTTAGGTGAGAACATTACACAATTATTCAGCAGAATCTGAATGGCCTGACCCATCATATCCTGATCGAATGGCATTACCAGATCCTGAGCCAATGGGAAGAATGAGAACCTGAGTCGCTTATCATCGGGCGCCTTGAACTTGGCGCACTGATCTTTCATGAAGTCCTGCAGATCAGCAGGCTGGCGATTCAAGGCACCTACCTCCCACTCGTTCACTTGCGGTTCTTTTGGCTTTTGCTCATTAGCCATGCTTTCCTGCATCTGGGCGCGCATCTCGGTCATAATCTGTTTCTTATAGGCCTCCATGCGTATTTGATCGAGCTCTACCTGCTCAGCATGTTTCTGCAAGAAGCGACGACGCCACAGATAGATACCACCTACTACCAAGGCCAGGAAGAATACCATCAGCCATCGGTTGCGCAGAAGCGGAGGCGTAATGGTAATTTCGAGCACAGCCTCGTGCTCACCCATCGTACCATCATCGTTAAGCATGCGCACATGAAGGAGATAGCTGCCATGATGCAACGACATATAGGTGATATTAGGATCGTTCTCCTCGGTCTTTATCCACTTGTCGCTAAAGCCCTCCAGCATATACACAAAGCGCGAGGTGTTATGTATCTCAGCCTTGTCGGAAGCAAGCTGGATGGTAAACTGGTTTTCATAATAGCGTAACTCGAGTTCGCGAGAAATATCGAGGGCCTCTTCGAGAATGACACGACCTTCGTACTCCTGACCTACGCCAATCTGCTGACCAAAGAGTTTCAAGCCACTAAAGATGGGGTGCTCCTTACTGCCCTCATTGGATACCAGTCTGGGATTGATGACATCTACACCACCGATACCACCCACCAGCACGATACCATTGCGGGTAAGACTGATAGAGCGCTGGTTGTACGTGCCTTGCTGCAAACCGTCCTTCGTAGAAAAACTGCGCACGAGGAACGACCACTTACCCTCTTCGTCCATCCGGGGGATAACACTCGAAATACCATGTTCGGTAACAACCCATACCGTATGACGGTCATCCTCGACAAGACCCACAACACTGGAGCCGAAAAGACCAGAATTCATATCGAGCATGGTTTGCTGCTGGGTTTTACGATCAATGATACAGCAACCAGAAGAAGAGCCATACCAGATTAAACCTCGGCTATCTTCGATGACACTACAAGCAGCAGGCATCGCAGCGGGTTGGTCAGGAACAGCAGGGATCGTGAAATTCATCACCTGACCACTCACTGGATTAATCAGAGAATAATATTCGGAATGACCAGCCATCAGCCAGCCTTTCTTAATCCAAGCCAAAGAAGTCATAAAGTTACTAGGTAATTCTGTATTGTAAGAACTCCAAGTCTGGAACTTACCCGTCTTTACTCTCAATCGCTGTACACCATTACCCAAGGTGCCAATCCAAATATCACCCCACTTATCTTCGATAACAGACCACACATTATTATTAAGCAATCCGCCTTCATCTGTCGTAGCGGTATAGTTATATGCATGACCATTCACAATATGAATCAGGCCACCATTATAAGTACCAAACCAAACAGAGCCATCGCGCGAGCTGCAACTAGACACCATGATATCTGACTGGAATCCGCAACGGGCCCTATCGAAAACTTCCGTCTCGCCCGTCTTGGGATTATACTTAATGATACCTCGGTTATCAGTACCAAACCAATAGTTACCATGGGTATCTTCGGTTGTGGTATTCACATCGCCGATTTCGAGTGTGGAGAAACCAGACAAATTCTCAATAAACTGGTTCAGACCACTACGATAGGCACCTATCCACATATTGCCCGACTTATCGAGCAATAAATGCTTGATGGTATTCTCGCTCAAGGATGTTTCATCATACTTATTATTGAGGAACTGGCGCAACTCCTTTCGTTCCCAGTCGACCACAAACAGTCCCTGATGGTCGGTGGCAAGCCAAATCCAATGACGATGATCCATTATGACATCCCATACCATCGTATTCTCAGGCAATTCCTTAACGCCAAACTGACGGAAATAGTCATTGATGGAATTATACCAACGCTTATGCTGACTATTGAAAATATAAACAACACCGTTAGAGAGAACCCAAAAGTTACCAAAATCATCGATATTAATACGGTATTCACTATTAGTCTGGCCACCATTCTTCTTCACGTAGTCATCGCGCCAAACCACCTTGCCACGGCCTCCATCAATAGCCAACAACTCGCCATTACTAGAAACCACAATCAATTTATTATCGTACTCAGCATACGAAGAAACCCAGAACTCCTTGGGGATTTCGTCTTCTCCATAGCCATATCTGGTAAGCGTCTTGGCTCCAGTCTTGGGATTATAGAAATAGAAACCTTCATCATAGTTCTTAACCCAGAGATTCTTCTTGGAATCGATGAAAAGACGATCGACACCACCCTTAATACCGATTTTGGAGAGCTCCTGCGAAGGATTACGCACCGTTTTTTCTGTATTTGGATCGAAAATACTGAAATTCATGCCCTGTTTCAGCCAGAACCTACCGTCACCGTCCTCCATAATCATATCCACATAGTTACTGCGTAGCGATGTGGTATCGCTAGGATCGGAATAGAAAGTACGGAAACGGTAACCGTCGTAACGATTCAAGCCATAGGAGGTACCTATCCATACATAGCCCTTGGAATCTTGAAACAGACAATTGATTTGGGAGTTGGAAAGACCATCGCGCGTGTCTAAACGACGGAATTTCATATCAGGAATTTCAGCATTATCTGCACTTATGGCGAGGCAGAAAAGACTGAGAACGACAGTAAGTAGTTGCTTCATATAATGATAGGTTTTTTGCGAATGTCAATATTTCGGTACAAATGTACGCATAATTTGTGAGAAAAACAAATAATCGAAGAAAAAATTGCAACCAAGTTGCGAAACTATCGCCGTAACTTTGCACCCAGAAAGAATTTAAAGGTAAAAAAGTAAAAAAGTAAAAAGGTAAAATATGGCACATGAACATCATCATCACGAATGCTGCGAGCATGAACACGAGCATCATCACGAGCATTCTTTGAAGCGGCAACTGGCTTTAATTATCGCCACAGCCATTCTGCTGGTTGTAGCCGTCGTTATTGAGAAGCAACTCGACTTGCCCAAATGGCAATTGCTGCTGGTTTACCTCGTACCTTATCTGTTGATCGGGCACGACACGTTAAAGGAAGCCATCGAGGGACTGATAGAAGGAGATGCCTTTAATGAGCACTTCCTGATGTCGGTAGCAACCATCGGTGCCCTCTGCATCGGTTTTCTGCCTGGTGCTGAGACAGAATTCCCTGAGGCGGTTTTTGTCATGTTGTTTTTCCAGGTAGGTGAACTCTTTGAGGGTTATGCAGAAGGTAAAAGTCGCGAAAGCATATCCCATCTGATGGATATACGTCCTGACATCGCCCATGTATATGGTACAGACCAAGAAGCGTTCCACGATGTGAATCCAGAAGAAGTGAAGGTAGGCGACATCATTTTGGTGCGTCCTGGCGAGAAAGTACCTCTGGACGGTATCATCACGGAAGGCAGCACCTCTTTGAATACGATCGCTCTGACAGGTGAAAGTCTGCCACGCGAACTCACAGAGGGCGACGAGGTGATTTCGGGTTGTGTAAACCTCTCGGGTGTGATTAAGGTTCGCGTTACAAAGGCCTTTGGTGAGAGTACGGTATCGAAGATCTTGAGTCTGGTGGAGCATGCGAGTGAACATAAGTCACAGAGCGAGGCCTTTATCACACGTTTTGCCCGTATCTACACTCCCATCGTAGTATTTGCAGCTTTGGCCATCGCCATCATTCCGACACTCTTTGGCGGTGCTTTTGCCACATGGCTTTATCGCGCCCTGATGTTCTTGGTGGTATCATGTCCTTGTGCCCTGGTCATCAGTGTGCCGCTCACCTTCTTTGGCGGTATCGGAGGGGCTTCGCGCAAGGGTATCCTCATCAAAGGTTCGAACTATATGGACGCTTTGGCAAAAACCAGCATCGTGGTATTTGATAAGACAGGTACTTTAACGCATGGACAATTCGCCGTAGAAGCTGTGCATCCCGACCTTTGCGATGCGCACCAGCTGTTACATCTGGCAGCACATGTAGAACATTTTTCTACCCACCCTATCGGCACAGCCTTGCGCGATGCTTTCCCTGATGAAGCCTCTGACGGATGCTCTGTAAGTGAGGTAGAAGAAATTGCAGGACAAGGCGTTCGCGCAAAAGTGGGCGAAGAAATCGTATGCGTAGGAAACACGAAGATGATGGATGCCATAGGTGCCAAATGGCATGATTGCCATCATATAGGCACTATTATCCACGTAGCCATTGACGGACAATATGCTGGACATATCGTAATTAATGACAAGATTAAGGCGGATAGCAAGGTAGCTATTGAGCAATTAAAATCGGTAGGTATCGACAAAACCGTGATGCTTACAGGCGATCGCGAGGAAGTGGGAAAGCATGTAGCACAAGTATTGGCCCTGGACGAATACCACGCAGAGCTTTTGCCTAACGACAAAGTCAAGTATATTGACGATTTAAAGATTTACGATTTACGAACAATCGCTTTCGTGGGCGATGGCATTAACGATGCACCAGTATTGGCACGTGCAGATGTAGGAATAGCGATGGGAGGATTAGGAAGTGATGCCGCCATCGAAGCTGCTGACGTGGTGCTGATGGACGATCAGCCCTCAAAGATAGCACTCGCCATCCGCATCGCACGAAGAACCATTGCGATTGCCCAGCAAAACATCTGGTTTGCCATCATCGTAAAAATAGCCGTATTGCTGCTTGCTGCCATCGGCCTAAGCACAATGTGGATGGCCGTATTTGCAGATGTGGGTGTAACAGTGATAGCAGTGCTAAACGCCATGAGGGCGCTTAGCACTCGTTTCGCGAATCACTAGTTTCTGAGGTACCACTTTCTTGTAGATCTTGCTATCGCCATTGATATTCTTCAGCAAGAGCTTACAAGCCTCCTGACCCATCACAAACGACTGGTCTTCGATAGCCGACATGCGTGGCGTAACATATTGCGCATGTTCATCATCGGTAAAACCTATCAATGCCACATCATCCGGGATGTTTAATCCCTTCTGCTTAATCGTTGTGAAGGCGGCAAACGTAACGATATCATTAAATGCGACGATGGCATCGGGGGGATTTTCCATCTCCAGCAGTCTGGCAGTAACCCCTGAGGCCCAGTCGTAATCTATCTGGTCGCATACCACGAGGTCGCGATCAATAGGAATGCGATGTTCTCGCAAGGCTTCCAAATAACCATGCTTACGACGACGCACCATATCCAGATGGTTTGGACCACCAATAAAAGCAATCCTTTTACTACCCGTTTCAATGAGATGGAGCGTAGCCTCATAAGCAGCTTCATCGCCATTAGCCGTCACACAAGAGAATTTCTCGGTTAAGCAGGTACGTCCCAAGAATACCAGAGGAATGGCCATTTTGGAGATCTCTTCGAAATGGGAATAATCGGTAGTGTTCTGCGACAAGCTAGCAATGATGCCCTCTACATGCAAATTGATAAAGTTATCGATGGCATTCACTTCGTCTTCACTATTCTCGTGGGTATTAGCACTGATGACAGAATAGCCCATCTTACGCGCCTCTGCCTCAATACCATCAAGCACGGCCGAATAATAGTGAGTAACCAGATTAGGCACCACCACACCTATAACTTTGGGCGCTTCTTTACGCAAACTCTGGGCAAAGGGATTGGGGCGATAATTTAGTTTCTTAGCCAGATCCTTTACCTTTTGCTGCATCTCGGAACCAATTTCTGGCGAGCTACGCAATGCTCTGCTCACAGTAGCGATACTGACGCCTAATTCTTTGGCGAGATCTTTCAGGGAGGTACGTCGTTTTTGAGTTGCCATAGTCGATAATTTTAATTATTCCGCTGCAAATATACAAAAAAGAATCAAAATTGCAAACGTTTACGTGTATTTTTTAGGGTAAATTATTGCATATCACAAGTTTTTGCCGTACCTTTGCACCAGCAAATTCAGAATGAGTAATGAATAGTTGATAATAAGTTAGTTAGAAAATTGTTAAGCAAGACTGTCGTGATGACACTCTTGCTTTTCTTTTTTCTAGAACGTCATTCGTACCATAAAGCGAACGCCATGCTTATGCGCTGTAGGCAATTCATTATAGTTGAGACGACGCACATATTCCACATGAATGAGTTTGAAGATATTATGAATACCTAACGACAACTCCATATAAGGTCGCTTGGGATCGATGACATAACAGCCTTCCGGGAAATACATCAGCAACGGAGAACCTGCATTTTCCGACAAGAAAGGATTATTCTTATCAGATAGTTCTCCCCAAAGCACACGGAAGCCTATCCACTCGCGCCATTTCAGTTTTCTGATCAGCGGAATACGATTCAAGATCTTACCATTAAGATCCCAATTTAACTGTCCGGACAAGAAACGGTCGGTAGGGAACTCCATGTTATTGATGGTCTCGAAGGTGTAATCCTGAACGATATAAGAGAGGTTCGTCTCAGGCATAATAAGCAGGGGAAAAGGCACTTTCTCCCATTGGATGCCGCCCTTTATCAGGAAATCCATCTTTCCCCAAGACTTCAGCCAGAAGCGCTTATAGATAGAGGCTTCAGTTAAATTATAGCTATAATCACTGCCCAAAAGTCCCTTGATACCAAGCGTATGAGCGATTGTAAACACAGGGGCATCGAGATTAATGGGCAGACGACGCTGCTTGGTATTGATAAACGTCTCGCCTGGGGCAAAACGAAGTTCTGCACGCAATTCTGTAGTACGGAACTTGCGCGAAGGAACCCCACCCTCGCCCGGATGGCTAAAGTTGGTCCAAAGGCTACGATCAGGACTCTCTGACAACGGGATATAGTAAAGTTCGCCTGCTGCTTCATTTTCCTCAGTCTTCAGACGGACAGTGGTACGGAAGCCCCAGTCTTCCTCTCGTTCGAAAGTAAGCGACTGGCGATTATAGAACAACATCTTATCGACCTTTGCCCATTTAAAAGCCGTAAACACATTATCCTTATCCGTGCGCATGAACTTATCGGAAGGCGATTCAATATCGTAACTCGATGAGAGGGTCAATGTTCGCATCGGGAACTCACGAGGCAGATATTCCTTTTTGTTAAACGACCAGATTATATCGCCCTTATAGTATGTCTTCTTCGATTTCCATCCACGGGCTATATAACCTCGGAAGAACAGATTTGAATCAAGATTAGCTGTACTCTGCGCAGAAATACGGGTACGAAGGCCATCGATAAAGTTGGCTGTGAGCATGGTGTTAACAGGACCGATATCAACCTTCGACGGATGCTTCTTAGTACCTGTCTCTATAAAGTTCTCAATCAAGGCCTTCACTGCAAACACGACGTATTTAACACCCTTGACTTTCTGAAGATTCGAGATAAAATCACCCATAGAGCTCTCACTCTTGGTAAGTTCTACCTGACGATACTGGGCCCAGAATTCATCACTGCGCATCATGGCATTCACATCCTTCACTTCTTTCTTCTTACCCTTGAACAGTTGTGGGGGTAATTCATCGAAAGCATAATCTGTAAGACGCGTATTGCGGATGACTACAAACTGTTGCAGGAAGCTAGCCAACTTGATTTCTGTAAACATATCATCTACTGCCAGCACCCAATCACCATCAGGCAAACGGCGGAACTCCTGCACAATCTGCATATTCTCAACAAAGTTCACATCGCTCTTTTTAGGAATCGTCATATCGCAACGCTTTACCTGCCAAGAAGAATCGGCAAGAATATAGAGATCGCCACGGAAACCAAAATCCTGCTGGTTATTTGGCAAGAAATGCAAATGGAAACATTTATCGCCTTGCACCATCAGGGTGTCTTGAATATAAAAGCGATAGAAAGCGATGGCATCCTTACCGATAGGAGAAGTAAAAGGATACTGCAACATACGGATCTGATCGTCATAGATATTCACATCAGTGAAAACATCCTTTATGACGGTATTCAGGATCTCACCAGTCTGAATAAGGTCATTAATACCCGTTTGGTTAATACCCTTTACAATCGTCTTCTCGTCATGAGGCTTTTTACGATAAATCTTTTGCGAAACAGTCTCGTCCACAGAAATAGGCAGAATCAGCTTATTGTTATAAGGACAAGCCTCTATCTGGTCGATAAGCCATTGCTTTTTCTTGTACTTTGGAGAATCGAGCACCTCTGGCTTAAAATCATTCAGCGCAAGGGTAATCTTCTGATACTTATTGTATTGATAGAAGTCGCGATTGTCGAGATCCGTACGTTTCTTCGCAGCAACTACCTTCTTCATCATTTCTACAGCAGGATTGTTCTTACGACTATAACGCCCTTTCTTTGCCTTTACTGTCACTTCTTTAAGAAGCGTGTTGTCTGGTTTCAGACGAACATTAAAAGTACCTTTAACACTGGCATTGACGAGAACCGTTTTAGAAACATAGCCTACTGCGGAGAAAGTGATAGACCATCCCTGATGACGGGCTATGGAGTAATGACCATCAATATCTGAAGCGACACCTACCCCATGCCCCTTATATTGCGCACTTGCAAAAGGGATGGCCTCACCAGACTGGACATCAATGATCTGACCAGTGAGCACCTGAGCAATCGCTGGGGAAAGAGATGTGATCATGAATAACAACACGACCCATCTTATTAGGCTACACCTCTTATTATATAGTACAATCCTCATCATTCTATTCTATTCCTTTCATTATTCATTTCTCAACAATTCCGTCAAATCTGTAATGACTTGGCCAGCGACAGACGCATCAACAGGATCATCTGTCCAGCCCTCGCCCTTAAACCATACAGTTTGACAGCCTACCTTGCTGGCAGGGATAATATCCTTATCAATACTGTCGCCCACTACCATCACCTCAGCTGCAGGTAATCCCAAAGCCTCAACACCCAGCGTAAAAATACGAGGGTCGGGCTTTCTGACGCCAACTACTGCAGACTCGATTATCTGAAGGAAAATACCATCAAGACCAAACTCATGGAGAACAGTAGCGATATTTCCATAGAAATTACTAACGAGCACCATGGGGTATTTTTCTTTCAGACGCAGTAAGACCTCACGACTATGAGCCACCTCAGCTAAAGTGTGCTCATAAAGATCGGACACCACAGCAGAAGCCATCGCCTCAAAATCAAACGCACAACCTTGATTCTTCAAAAAATCCATCTGAATACGCACTTTGTGTTCCAAAGTCATTCGGAAGGTAAAATCAGGTTGGATAATAGGATTCTTTCCCAGTGTACGTTCCCCATGTACATATGCCTCACGGAATTGTTGCTCAGTAACAGGCACATGCTGACGCTGGTAAGCGTGCCAGATGACCTTTCCCCAGTGGTTACCGCCTGTATCAAGCGTTCCACCATAATCGAATATATATCCCTTTGGCATCATCGTGAAATGAGAATTAAGAGAGTTGCTCAGTGAGGTTACGACAGAGTTTCTCGTGTTTATAGTGCATGTACTTATACATCGCCTGGAATACTGTCAAGTCGAACAGGGGATACAACCAGGGTATATCAAGCAGACAAGCAACATAGATAGTAATAGCACGAGCATTGAATGTCAGCAAATTAGTGTACTTCATCAAAGGACGACTACCTGTCAGAAGCTGCTGACGGATATCCTCAAGCTTAGCTGAGGGCTGAGTTGAGACCTCCTTCCAACGGGCGAAGAAGCGTTGGAACTCTGGCGTCTGCTTCTCCTGATTCTTACAATAATTGGCATAATTGAAATAGAATACTCGCGAGAGAAGTTCACTCTTAGGCAGACCTTCATAAATGGCTCGCTGCTGCTTGTAATTATCGAGCTCACTACCGTCTTTGCCAAGCAGGAAGAAGAGGTGTATCTGACGATAATAGTCTGCCAAGGTACTCTGTGGCGAGTGGATAATAAACCCACAGAAAGCACAGAAGAGGAAAGCCAAGAAACCCCACTGATAATCAGTAAACGGGATATTCTGAGTCCATAGACGGTAAACGATCGCAAGATAGATGCAGAAGAACCAGACATCCCCGGCAAATCCGTCAAGCATACGACCAATAAGCGTTTTCTTTCCTGTAATACGTGCCATCTGACCATCTGTAGAATCACAGAAATTGGCAAACATCAATAGGATGACACCCCAAATATTTGATTCCAGGTCGGAATAGTGGAACATCCATCCAGCTCCTATACCCAGAAATATCGATACGATGGTTATTACATTCGGATGGATACCAAGCTTATTCCACAGCAAAGCAAAAGCCAAACCAATGGGACGCGTGAAGTGAACATCCAGCCACTCCTCAGTATCCTCAGACTTAAATGATAATTTTAATAATTCTTTAAAAGTTGCCATAATTATAATAATGTTGAAATGGCCTTAGCAGCTTCTTCCCTGCATCGGGAAAAGCTAGGCCAGTCGTTAAAATCTATTATACACCAAGAGCCGTCAGCCCTTACAATGCAATCTCCGCCATACACACTAATCCCTACTGCAGAGCTGAGCGTTTCTACCTGTTTTTGAAGACTGTCTACATCAAATTTATAATGATGCGACGCACCATTGTGTTGCTCGTCACCAAACTTCGACACACCATCATCAGTAGGATAATAATAGCGGAAGAAGCCTGTACCTAATACACCATAGAATTTAACCAGATCGCCCTTTACGTGGGCACTGACGGTATATGCAGTAATACCACGCTGGCGCATGGCTTCGATCTGTTGTTCTAGTTCCGTTTTATTTGAAACAAATATCACATCTTCTTTCGACTGTGCTGCAAAATCGCCTCGCTTCAACCAATAGCCATCAGGTCCATCCTTAGGCGGCATGGGGATACCAGCCTGCTTCATGATAGTTTCCAGACAGCAACGGGCACAGTTCTCTATCCCTTGGGGAGAATTGATAATGCAAACACCTTGTAATTTTTTCAGTGCATCTAACGTTTCAGGCAGGCGTCCCATCGTAAAAACAGCATCTGCTACAGGCAATGGTTCTCCTTCTACAATATACGCCACACTATCACCTTGCTGCAGGCGTTGCGCTGCTACAGCATCAAGGATAGCCTTATCTTTCTCCACCGAATTTGGAGAAAACTGGGGCGCACGTTGTATCATTACTATCTTCATCCTTTCAAAAATGCTTCTGCTTTTTGGATATCTGAGGCATGATCTACATCGAGAACTTTCGAGAAAGGAAATGCCTGAAGGCGTAAACCATCATTCACCAAGGCTCGCTGGAAATTACGCATACGACTCTCGCCACGCTCAATACATTTAGAAAGCGTAGTAAGTGAACGAGGCGTTAAACCATAAATACCCCCACTAATATACTGTGGATTCTCACAACTGTCTAGGAATCCAGTTATCTTCAACTGATCATCCGCAGCCACGTATAGCGGTTTCTCATCATCGATATAATCAGTTACGCCCATCAGTCCATCTGCTTCGTCTTTAGCGACTAAAGTCTGGAAACAATCTATATACGACGTAAACTCTGACTCTCTGAAAATGGTGTCGACAGTGGTGAGTACAAAAGGTTCATCGCCAAGCCAGCGACTCAATTCCCACATGCTGTGCATGCTACTGGGCGTTGACTTGACGATAAAGTGCAATGGTATATCTCCCATCTGCTGAATTTGCTCTAGATGCTGGGCAACAGCTGTCATCTGTTGATTACAGATAACATCGATTTCCGAGGCCCCATGAGCCATAAATATCCTTATCAAGCGGTCTATCAGCTTTTCGCCTGCAACCTCAATAAGAGGTTTGGGACTGACAATACCTTCTTGAACCAGCCGAGAACCTTCTCCTGCTGCTATGATAGCATATTTCATTCTGAATCTCTTTCGCGTACATTATAAAATCGGTGCAAAGGTACGTATTTCCAATGAGATTCAGGTAACTTTTTTAGATTTATTTATTTTTCTATTGACAATTTCGCAGTATCTATATCACCCGATCCATGTATTTTGGAAGAAAAATGGTTGATTTTTCCACTAAGACGGATATCACCAGAACCCGTAAGACTGCAATCTACAGAACGGCAGCCTTCTCTAAAATCTACATTCATGTCTCCAGAGCCACGCACCGCAATATCAGTATGATTTACTTGCCAAAGATTCATACTAAAATCACCAGAACCAACCAGCAAAGCAGAAACATCTTTTGCCTCAAGACGCTTAATAGCCAAATCACCAGAGCCAATAAGTTCGGCTTGGCAATTATCACAGATAAGATCTTGTATCGTAATATCTCCAGAGCCACGAAGTGTGACATCAAATTTATCTGAATCAATACGACTGTCACTGATAAAATCGCCCGAACCATTCAGATGCACACCTATCAAATCGGGAGAAGTAACAAAAACAGCTAAATCACTGGTATTTCTCCCAGAAACATTAAAGATGCCAACCTTTCCACGATTACGAATGACGAGCGTATTACCTGTCTTGGAAGTAATAATTTCATCCAAGACTTCCTTTCCTCCTTTTACGATGACAGAGAAAGAGTCTGCTTGAGAATAATATACCGTTGGAGAACCAGATATTTCTATTCTCTCAAAATCGTTCATTAATCTTTTTTCTGAAACTTGTGGTCCACTTTCCCATGGGGACAACGTTCTTGCTTCATGAATACATGAGGTTGTCATTAATACTGACAACGACAGCATACCGGCCATCAAAAAATGCTTTGCTTTCATCTTATTTCTATTTTTATTGTTTTTCTGTTTGACGTTTACAAAGCGCCAAAAGTTGCAAACAAATAAAAAATATTTTAGACCAAAGGAAGTTCGATCCAGAATGTAGAGCCTTTACCCAATTTAGACTCGACACCAATCTGACCGCCAAGGTTATTGATATGCGATTTGGCTACAGACAAGCCCAAACCAGTTCCTGGGATATACTCGTCCACCTTAACAAAACGTTCGAAGATACGCTGCTGATCTTGCTCTGCAATACCCTTACCCGTATCACGAACAAAGATACGAAGATGATCACCTTCATTCAACTCATAACCAAGCGTGATACTTCCCTTATCTGTAAACTTCAATGCATTTTCCATCAAGTTATGTACAGCCTCAGTTAATTTGGCAGCATCGGTGGTAATCATCAATTCCGGATATGGGAATTCTGTGATCAGAACCAATACACTAGGATCCATAAGCGGTGCAAACGAATCAGCAATCTGTTTCAACAGTGAAACGACATCCGTCTGAGAGCGTACAAGACTCTTCGCCTCTGCCTCAACCTTCGACATACTTACCAGACCATCAATAATCTGCAGCAACTTATGGTTGTTCATGCGGATTTGCTCAATCAATTGGTTGCGGTCTTCCTCACTTTCCACTACAGGTAGCAAATCAGCAAAACCAACAATTGCATTCAAAGGCGTACGAATCTCATGACCCATATTGGCAAGGAAAGCAGTCTTTAAGCGATCGCTCTCCTCTGCCCTGTTACGGGCATTGATAAGATCAATCTCCATCTTTTTCTGCTCATCGATACGCATAGATGTCCCCACAATCTTAGTAGGGTGCCCCTCATCATCTCTAGCTGCTATCGTAGCATAACTTTCCTCCCAATACATCATGCCGGCAGTATTTATCTTAACCCTGTATACCTGATGGTAGAAACTGGTGCGTCCCGTGAGAAGTTCTTCCAAAGCAGCCTTTACACGCTCACTGTCACTTTTCTCCAAATACTCCCACATCATATCTATCGGAGTATCAGGGGTTGTGGTATAACTATTCTTGCCATTCCTGAAATCATCATCATAGGAGCACAATCGCTTTATAGGATCCATGTGCCACGTCGCAATTTTCATGGCACGCAAAATAAACTCATACTCAATATTACTCTGGCGAGCCTTATCAAGTTCTATGAGTTCATTCTTTAGTTTTATACCAGAGCGACGCTGAAGAAAAGCAGTCACAATCAGCAGCACCAGTAACAAGATACCGATGCCCCATAAGATGGGTACGAGATACGTGTTCTCGGTCTGTGTATATAAGAGTAATCCTATCATAGATTCCGAATTGTCGACAAAAGTAGCTATTTTATTTGAAAATACATCATTTTAGGTCTTATTTTTCACAAAAACAATCAATTTTTGTTAGATTAACACTAAAAAATAGTATTTTTTAATGAACTTACATTAACTTTGCACGCTGTAATTACATATATTAAATGGAACAAAGTTTTGAATTGATCGCCAAAACGTTTATGGGACTGGAACCTATACTGGCGAAAGAGCTGACCCAACTGGGGGCTAATGATGTAACAATCGGTAGACGAATGGTATCGTTTACAGGTGACAAAGAAATGATGTATCGTGCCAATTTCCAATTGCATACGGCCATCAGAATCCTCAAACCCATCCGTCATTTTAATGCCAAGAGCGCAGATGACGTGTATGAGGAAATCAAAAAAATAGATTGGACTGATTTTTTAGGGACGGATAAGACCTTTACGGTCGACTCTGTTGTTTTTTCAGAGGAGTTCCGTCACTCTAAATTCGTTTCTTATAAGGTAAAAGATGCTATTGTCGACCAATTCAGGGAAAAGACAGGCAAGCGCCCCAATATTTCAGTGGCGAATCCTGATATTCGTCTGAACATCCATATAGCAGATGACAAATGTACACTGAGTCTGGATTCCAGTGGCGAATCATTGCATCGCAGAGGCTATCGTCAGGAAAGCGTGGATGCACCTCTTAATGAAGTATTGGCAGCAGGCATGATCTTATTGTCTGGTTGGCAGGGGGATACAGATTTCATCGACCCCATGTGTGGTAGTGGTACATTGCTGATCGAAGCAGCCCTGATTGCCAAGAACATGGCGCCTGGACTATTCCGTAAAGAATATGCATTCGAGAAATGGCCTGATTTCGATGCAGACCTTTTCGATGAGATTTATAACGACGAGTCACAAGAACGTGAATTCAATCATCATATCTACGGGTACGATATCGACATCAAAGCTGTCAATACTGCACGTTTGAATGCCAAAGCCGCAGGATTATCAAACATCATCACAATTGAGCAGCAAGATTTCAAGGAATTTACGCAGCCCAAGAACAAGAGCGTGATCATTACGAATCCTCCTTATGGCGAGCGTATCTCCACACCTGATTTGCTGGGTACATACCGTATGATAGGTGAACGGCTAAAGCATCAGTTCAAAGGTAATGACGCCTGGATTCTCAGCTACCGGGAGGAGTGCTTTGAGCAAATTGGTTTGAAACCAAGCATCAAAATACCTCTTTACAATGGCAGCTTGGAATGCGAATTCCGTAAATACCAGATGTTTGACGGGAAATTAAAAGACTTCCGTTCTGAAGGTGGTGTTGTCAAGACGGACGATGAAAAACGCCAGATGGCTGAGAAACATCGTTTCAAAAAAGAACGTGAATTCAAAAAACGCTTGGAGGAACAGGAGGAAAACGAAGAAGCAGACATTCGTTCATTCACTTTCCATCGTCATGACTTGAATGATGACAAACGTAATGAGCGTAGAAGCCGCAGAGAATATGATCGCGAAGATCGGGAGGATCGCAGAAATCGCAAGGGGGACTACAAGGGTAGTGCCAACAAGGGCGGGCATGAACGCTTTGACCGTAGTGGAAAAAGTCGCTCGTTCGGAAAGGGCAAGGACTATGGCAAAAATAAAAGGAAATTTAATAATGAAGAATAATCTGTTTCGAATAGCAATCGTTCTTTTGGTCATCATAGGATTATTCGCCCCAACCATCATGTGTGCTCAGAATAAGCTTTTCAGCCTCGAAGACTTGAATTTTGGCGGTACGAATTATTTTCGGATGCAACCCCAGAATCTATATATCACCTGGTGGGGAGAGCAGTTGATGTATCAAGATGCTGAAAGCGGTGGTACCATCGACAATAAGGGACAGAAGAAGCAACTATTTACACTTGATGAAGTTAATGAGGCCCTTAAAGGCAAATCTGCAAAGATTCGGAATGCCTTCTATGCTTCATATCCTTATCCCGACCAACCATTGGTATTGCTCAGAAGCGACAGTGTTCAGGTGCTCTATAACTTCATAACACACGATTTCGGGTGTATCCAACAGATTCCGGGAAGTTCAAATCGTGACTGGAATAAGGTGTCGCGTGCACTTGCCTATACAAAAGGGCATCAGTTGTACGTAAAAGATGGCTACGACCGTGAGTACCAACTCACAACGGATGGCTCTCGCGAAATTGTATACGGACAGAGTGTTCATCGAAATGAGTTTGGCATCGAGAAGGGTACATTCTGGAGTCCTGATGGTAGCAAACTCGCCTTTTACAGAATGGATCAGAGTATGGTCGCTGATTACCCACAAGTGGATATTTTCCCACGTGAGGCGACCTATGAGCCCGATAAATATCCGATGGCTGGTATGACATCACACCAAGTTACAGTTGGTGTCTATGACCTTCAAACTCAGAACACGATCTATCTGAAGGCTGGAGATCCTACAGACCGTTATTTCACAAACATTGCATGGAGTCCTGACAATAAGACAATCTACATGTTTGAGCTGAACAGAGATCAAAACGACTCTAGGTTAGTAGCTTACGATGCAGAAACTGGTGACAAAATAGCAGAACTCTATCGTGAGACCTCTGATAAATATGTCGAGCCCCAACATCCCATTGTATTCTTGCCATGGGATGCATCAAAGTTCATCATGCAAAGTCAGAAAGATGGTTATAACCACCTCTATTTATTTGATAAGACTGGTCAACAGTTGACGCAGCTTACGCAAGGCAATTGGGTGGTTATGGATGTTTTAGGTTTTAATACCAAAGACAAGAGTATGATCATTGCCAGCAACGAAAAGCATCCGCTGCAACGCAACCTCTATGCCGTAAATATCAAAAATGGCAAGCGCACGGCATTAGATAACCAACGGGGTGTACACAATGGCGTATTATCCGCTAACGGAACGCTTCTTTACGACAAGTATTCTGAGCCAGATGTTCCTCGTTGCATTGAAGTGGCAAGCACCACGAAAAATCAGCGTTACCAACTTCTAAACGCTGAAGATCCCTGGAAAGATTATCAGCAACCCATCTTCGAATCTGGCAATATTAAAGCTGCAGATGGGGTGACTGACCTTTATTACAGAATGGTAAAACCCCACGACTTTGATGCCTCAAAGAGCTATCCTACGGTGGTTTATGTCTATGGTGGACCTCATGCCCATAACGTAGCAGCATCATGGCATTGGTCAAGTCGTTCGTGGGAAACCTATATGGCTCAAAAAGGCTATGTGCTTTTTATCCTCGACAATAGAGGCACTGAAAATCGTGGACTTGACTTTGAACAAGCGACTTTCCACCAGTTAGGACAAATCGAGATGCAAGACCAGATGAAAGGTGTGGAATTCTTAAAGACCCTGCCATATATTGACATGAATCGTTTAGGCGTACATGGATGGTCGTTTGGAGGTTTTATGACGATTTCACTGATAACCAACTACCCCGAAGTATTCAAGGTAGGTGTAGCAGGAGGACCTGTCATCGATTGGAAATGGTATGAAATCATGTATGGGGAACGCTACATGGGCACACCCCAGAATAATCCTGAAGGTTATCAGAAAAGCAGTCTGATCTCTAAAGCCAAGAATCTAAAGGGCAAACTTCAGATTATCACTGGCTATAACGATCCTACTGTAGTACCTCAGCACTGTTTGTCGTTCCTCGACGCTTGTATTAAAGCAGGTACACAACCCGATTTCTTTGCTTATCCTGGCGAGGGTCATAATATGCGTGGCCATGCCAGTGTACATCTGCATGAACGAATCACCCAGTATTTTGAAGATTATCTCAAATAAATAGTAAATTCGTAAATCGTAAATCGTAAATATGAAGATCTTATTATTAGGAAGTGGCGGACGTGAACACGCCCTTGCATGGAAAATAGCCCAGAGTAAGAAATGTACTCAACTCTACATTGCACCAGGCAATGCGGGCACAAGTAATTGTGGCGAGAATGTCGCTATGAAAGCCGATGATTTCGAAGCAATCAAACAGTTTTGTGTGGACAAAGCCATCAATATGGTTGTTGTAGGCCCGGAGGACCCGCTCGTAAAAGGCATCTACGATGATTTAAAAGCTGATGCCCGCACAAAAGACATCCCCGTTATTGGTCCTTCTAAGGCGGGTGCCGTTCTCGAAGGATCGAAAGATTTCGCCAAAGGTTTTATGCAGCGTCATAACATCCCTACTGCTAAATATCAGACGTTCGATGGCGAGCATCTTTCAGAAGGCCTGGCTTTTCTGGAAACACTCGAAGCTCCTTATGTTCTGAAGGCCGATGGCCTCTGTGCTGGTAAAGGTGTACTCATCTTGCCCACGCTTGATGAGGCGAAGAAAGAGCTGAAAGAGATGCTTGGTGGCATGTTTGGAAATGCATCCTCACAAGTTGTTATTGAAGAGTTCTTGAGTGGTATAGAGTGTTCTGTGTTTGTGCTGACGGATGGTCAACATTATAAGATTCTGCCCGAAGCTAAGGATTATAAGCGTATTGGCGAGCACGATACAGGTCTGAATACAGGTGGTATGGGCAGTGTGACACCCGTTCCTTTTGCCACCAAAGAGTGGATGCAGAAAGTTGAGGATCGTATTATCCGTCCTACTGTCGAAGGACTTGCCTCAGAGCATATCGACTATAAAGGTTTTATCTTCTTTGGTCTTATCAATGTCAAAGGCGAGCCTATGGTCATTGAGTACAACTGCAGAATGGGCGATCCTGAGACAGAGAGTGTGATGTTACGCCTTAAAAGCGATATCGTTGATCTGTTCGAAGGCGTAGCAGCTGGCAATCTTGATACAAAACCCATTGAGTTCGACCCTCGTGCAGCTGTTTGTGTAATGCTGGTAAGCGGTGGCTATCCTCAAGCATATCAAAAAGGATATCCCATCACTGGTATCGACCAGGTAGAAGGTTCTATTGTCTTCCATAGCGGTACAGCTTTAAAAGATGGCGAGATCGTAACAGCAGGTGGACGTGTGATTGCTGTCAGCAGTTATGGTAAGGATAAGGAAGAAGCCCTTCAAAAATCGTTCGAAGAAGCTCAAAAGATACAATTTACAGACAAATACTTCCGTCGCGATATAGGTGCTGATCTATGATCAAACGCATACAGAACAAGGTGGCAGAAAGTCGACTGACGCTTCCCGTCACCATGACATATAGCATCGTCATTTGGCTATTGGCAGGACTGATAAAGGAGAACTGGTGGATACAGTTCTCCTGTTTCCTGTTAGCTGTCTATTTAATGCTATTATTAAACAATGAGAATGTACTCGTTCGTGTTTACAGCCGTTCTGTATCCTCCACTTATGCTATACTTTTTTGTATGGCTGTCTCATTGATGCCGTCTGTTTCTGGTGCTATCATAAATTTACTGATAATTGTCTCCCTGTCGCTGTTATACAGATGTTACCAAGACAAGTGTTCGCCAGGCCTGACTTTCTATTCTTTCTTATGCCTTGGCATAGCCAGTTTGGTAGATATCAGGATTTTCCTTTTTCTGCCCGTCTATTGGGTAACGATGATGATATTCATGTATTCATTCAGCCTGCGAACCTTTATGGCATCACTGATCGGACTTGTGACACCTTATTGGATGACAGGTGCATGGTATCTTATCTGGGGAGGTGGTCAATCATTAATCATTCAACATTTCAGCGATCTTAAGAATATTGAGCTGTCTTTTTCCTATTCGACTATAGTCTTGCCCCAAATGTTGCTGGTTGGTTTCATACTTGTATTGTTCCTGATTGGCGCTATCCATTTTATAATCACAAGCTATCAGGATAAGATCAGGGTGCGTCAGATATACTACCATTTCATGTTGCTTGCTGTCTATTCCACCTTATTAATAATATTGCAACCTCAATTGTACGATATTGCATTATTATATCTTATTATTGCAGTCAGTCCGATAATTGGCCACTTCTTCACGTTGAGCTGTTCCAGATTCAGTAACATCATGTTTTTAGTGTCTATTGGTCTTGCACTTATTCTAACAGCCTATAATTTATGGAGTTCATCATCAATTTCCTAACCCATTACGGCTATTGGGGTATGTTGGCTGCAGCTTTCCTGGCTGGTAGTTTTTTTCCTTTCTCCAGTGAGGCTGTGATGGTGGGACTGATGGCAACTGGTCTTGATCCATGGACACTGATGATCTATGGTACAGTAGGCAATGTTCTGGGATCGATTCTCAACTATTCTATTGGACGCATGGGAAAAATGGAGTGGATTGAGAAGTATCTTCATGTAAAAAAAGAAGATCTCGATAAAGCGCATCGCTTCATCGCAGGACATGGCTCATGGATTGGCTTTTTTGCATTCCTTCCTGTCTTGGGAAGTGCCATCACCATCGCTTTAGGACTCATGCGATCGAATATTATGATCACTTTTATTGCTATCACGCTGGGTAAGATTTTCCGTTATATTATCTTAATTTACGGAGTAGGTTTGTTTATATAACAATTTTTTCGTACCTTTGCAGCACGGATTTGAATTAAACGATAAAAAATATAATTTCAAATGAAACAATTCTTTGCTGAGCAAAATGGCAAAGCTCAATACAGACGAGTAGACAACACGCTGGGTTGGCTCACCTTTCTGATTGCTGCCTTTGTATATTGCTCCACCATTGAACCGACAGCTAGCTTCTGGGACTGTCCCGAATTCATCACGACAGGTTACAAACTTGAAATCGGCCATCCCCCTGGGGCACCGTTCTTCATGCTTACTGCCAATCTTTTCTCGCAGTTTACCAGCGATGCCACACAAGTTGCCAAGATGGTAAACACGATGAGTGCCCTGCTGTCGGCCACGTGTATCCTTTTCCTGTTCTGGAGCATCACGCACCTCACGCGTCATCTGCTCATCGACCGCTGGGAGGAGCTTTCATTAGCAAAACTGATTGCCATTGAGGCTTCAGGATTAGTAGGTGCGCTGATTTACACCTTTAGCGACACATTCTGGTTCTCTGCTGTCGAGGGCGAAGTATATGCCTATTCTTCAGCCTTTACAGCCGTGGTATTCTGGCTTATTCTGAAATGGGAAGACCATGCTGACGAACCTCACAGCGACCGATGGTTGGTACTCATCATGTACATGACAGGCCTTTCTATTGGCGTACATCTTCTGAACCTGCTTTGTGTGCCGGCTATTGTTTTGGTATATTATTACCGTCGGTTCCCTGATGCCAATTTGAAGGGTTCACTTATCGCCCTTGGCATTTCTACCGTCATTCTGGCTGCGGTACTCTATGGTGTCGTTCCTGGTATTATCACAGTAGGAGGTTGGTTCGAGCTATTCTTTGTCAACATGCTCGGTATGCCTTTCAATACAGGCGAAATCATCTATATCATATTGTTAGTAGCTTGCGTCATCTGGGCTGTATACGAAACCCAGACACAGAAGCACAATATGACCATTCAGAACCTGGCTTTCTTGCTGTCTGTAGGTATGCTGGGTATTCCTTTCTACGGATGGGGATGGTCTGCTTTTATCATCGGCATCATTGTACTGGCTATTCTCTGGTTCATACTTAAAATTTCGAAAGAGAAACAGCCACTGATCACGGCCCGCATGAAGAACACGATGTTGCTCTGCATGCTGATGCTCATGATTGGTTACTCTAGTTATGCGCTGATTGTAATCCGTTCTTCTGCCAATCCGCCTATGGATCAGAACTCTCCTGAGGATATCTTCACTTTGGGCGACTATCTGGGGCGCGAACAATATGGCAATCGTCCTTTGTTCTATGGCCAAGCCTATACCTCACAGGTGGCGCTTGAGAACGACGGACAGTACTGTCGTCCTGTCATGACGGAAGGTAAACCTGTTTACCAGCGTAAGGAGAAGGCTTCGGCAGAAGAAAAAGACGCCTACTTTGTGGTGCGTACCAAGGACGAATACAAATACGCCCAGAACATGTTGTTCCCTCGTATGTATGATGCAGGCCATACTGCTGCCTACGAGTCTTGGATGGGAGGTGTAGATGGAACCGAAGTTCCTTACGACCGTTGTGGTGAGCCGATCTCTGTCAAGATACCTTCACAATTCGAGAATATCCGGTTCTTCCTCTCCTATCAGTGCAACTTTATGTACTGGCGCTATTTCATGTGGAACTTTGCTGGTCGCCAGAACGATATTCAGGGAAATGGAGAATTGGAGCATGGCAACTGGATTACAGGTATTCCATTTATCGACAATGCGCGTTTGGGCGACCAGGAGCTGTTACCCGATGATTTAAAAGAGAACAAAGGGCATAATGTTTTCTATTGTATGCCTTTGATTCTGGGACTTATCGGTTTATTCTGGCAAGCCTGGTACACACGCAAACGTACAATCACGGTTAATGGCACATCAAAAACCATCGATGATCCTATTGGCATCCGTCAGTTCTGGGTAGTGTTCTTCCTGTTCTTTATGACTGGTCTTGCGATTGTCATCTACCTGAACCAGACACCTATGCAACCTCGTGAGCGCGATTATGCCTATGCAGGTTCGTTCTACGCATTTGCCATCTGGTGCGGTATGGGCGTAGCAGCCATTATCCATTGGTTAAGTGAACAGTTAAAGGTTAAAAACGAAAAGTCTGTGCTCACCATCGCTATCGTCGTTGGTATCGTCTGTCTGTTAGTGCCCATCCAGATGGTTTCACAAACATGGGACGATCACGATCGCTCAGGCCGCTATACATGCCGTGACTTCGGACAGAACTATCTCATGACCCTTCAGGAAGAAGGCTATCCTATCATCTTCACCAATGGCGATAACGATACCTTCCCCTTGTGGTATAATCAGGATACAGAGGGATTCCGTACAGATGCGCGCGTATGTAACCTCTCCTATCTGCAGACCGACTGGTATATCGACCAGATGCGCCGACCTGCATACGATTCGCCTTCTGTACCCATCAGTTGGAGCCGCTTAGAGTATTGTGCTGGCACAAATGAATACGTACAGGTTGATCCTTCACTCAAACAACAAGTATTGGAACTCTACCAGTCGCATCCTGAGGAAGCTCGCAACCAGTTTGGCGA
This sequence comes from uncultured Prevotella sp., assembly GCA_905234145.1. GTDB lineage: Bacteria > Bacteroidota > Bacteroidia > Bacteroidales > Bacteroidaceae > Prevotella. Next base: position 35,164 of record CAJOGK010000008.1, read on the forward strand.
TGAGCCCTTCGAACTGAAGAATATTCTGAAGAACTGGGTTCGTTCTACCACAAAAGATTTCCACGTGATCCCAACTGATACAGTCTTCGTTACCATCGATAAAGACGCTGTTCGTCGCAGTGGCATGATGATGGCATCAGATTCCATCCCCGACAAGATGGTTATCTCGCTCAAGGGTAAGGGTGCATTGTATAAAGGCGACCTGATGATGCTCGAAATGATAGCCAATGCCAACTGGGAGCGTCCTATTTATGTGGCACTCACTGTAGGTTCAGAGAATTACATGAATCTGGGCGATAACTTCGTACAGGAGGGATTGGCAAATCGTATTACGCCCTTTACCACCAATAAGCCTGGCGCTAAGAACTTTGATACAGAAAAGACATATAATAATGTCATGAACAAGTTCAAGTTCGGTGGTATTAACCAAAAGGGAATCTATCTCGACGAAACGGTCATGCGCATGTGCTACACCCACCGTCGCCTGTTCTCATCCCTTGTTTCGAACCTTATCCAGGAAGGGAAGATAGAAAAGGCCAAGGCTGCACTCCTCAAGAGCGAACAGGAAATTCCTGCTTATAACGTGCCTCACGATTTCCAAAGCGGTTCACTCGATTTGGCAAAAGGCTATGCACTCACTTCTCAGCCAAAGAAAGCCCAACAACTGACAGATCAGCTTTGGAACAAGTCCGCACAGTATTTAAACTACTACTGCTCACTTGATGGCAGTCGTTTCTCTAGTTCGCAGCACGATTGCATGATTCACCTCTACGTGATGCAACAGATTATCGACGTGCAGGAGTTGATCGATGAAAAGAAAGCAGAAAAGTATACCCAACAGCTTCAAGGCTATATGCAACTCTTTGAGTCAAAAGGAGGTTCATTCGGACAATAAGATATGTTTATAGAACAGCCCGCTCTCTACCTTCGCTGGCTTTATCCTAAAGCCTATTGGAGAATGGATCGTCATGAAAGGTCGGTATATCTCACCTTTGATGACGGTCCAATCCCAGAGGCTACACCTTATATATTAGATACCCTTCAGCAGTTTGGGGCCAAGGCCACATTCTTCATGGTGGGCGACAATGTGCGCAAATACCCTGAGCTTTACAAGCGTATCCTTTCAGAAGGCCATCAGGTGGGTAATCACACCCACAACCATATCCAAGGCCTTACCCACTCCATCAAGGAATACAGCTATAATGTAGAGAAGGCCAATGCCTACATCCAAAGCCACTATGTTCGTCCGCCCCATGGCTGGATGCGCATGGCTCAGTATGCCTGGCTTAGCCGTAAGTATAAGATTGTGATGTGGGATCTCGTCACGCGCGACTACTCTAAATGGATGACGTCGGAAGATATCGTCAACAATGTTAAAAGGTACGCACGAAATGGTTCTATCATCACCTTTCACGACTCACTGAAATCCATCGATAAACTAAAAACGGCTTTGCCTGAAAGTCTGCAATGGCTCAAAGATCAGGGATACAGTTTTAGGATATTCCCCTGATGAAGGGTTATTCATTCAACATTAAATAACTAAAAACGATGAAGAGATTATTAACATTAAGTTTATTTGCAGCATTATTCGCTATGACAACAAATGCTCAGCCACAGCTCCGCGCCGATAATATCGACGAGGTGCTCCAAGCAATGACCCTTGAGGAGAAAGCTAAACTTCTTGTGGGAGGTGCCAACAACTTCTTTAGTGCAAGCGCCGTGGTAGGCGGTGAGGCCGACCTTGTGGCAGGAGCCGCAGGAACCTCCTCTGCTATCCCCCGACTCGGTATCCCTGCGACTGTACTGACCGATGGTCCTGCCGGTGTTCGTATCGACCCTACACGTAAGGGAACCGATAAGACTTACTATGCCACAGCGTTCCCCATCGGCTCTTGTCTTGCCTCTACATGGAACACCGATTTGGTCTGCAAGGTAGGTGAGGCCATCGGTAATGAAACGAAGGAATACCGCTGCGATGTCATCCTTGGTCCTGGCATGAACCTCCATCGCAATCCGCTCTGTGGCCGTAACTTCGAGTATTACTCTGAAGACCCCTTGCTTACGGGAAAGATTGCGGCTGCTTATATCCAAGGTGTACAGAGTCAGGGCGCAGGCGTTTCTGCCAAGCACTTTGCCGTTAACTCTCAGGAGACCGACCGTACAGCTGTCGATGAGCGCTTGTCTCAGCGTGCAGCCCGTGAACTCTACCTCCGTGGCTTCGAGATTGCCGTACGTGAGAGCGATCCATGGACCATCATGGCCTCTTACAATCAGGTGAATGGACAGTATTCGATGGGTAATCACGACCTGCTCACAAAGATCTTGCGCGAGGACTGGGGTTATAAAGGCATCGTCATGACCGACTGGATTGGTATTCGCGAAGGCCTGCCTACCATCAGCGAGGTACACGCTGGCAATGACCTCATGGAGCCTGGACAGCCCGCTCAGGTAGAAGAAATCATCGCTGGTGTGAAGAACGGTTCGCTCGATATCAAAGATGTCGACCGTAATGTGCGCCGCATGCTTGAGTACATCGTTAAGACCCCAAGCTTCCACAAATATCCCGCTTCTAACGCCCCCGATTTCAAGGCTCATGCCGCCATCACCCGTCAGAGCGCAGCCGAGGGAATCGTCCTCCTCAAAAATAATGGCGCATTACCTTGGAAGAATGGTGCGATTAAGACCGTTGCTTTATTTGGCGAGAACTCTTACGACTTCCTCAGCGGTGGTACCGGCTCAGGTTGTGTACATCCCCCATACGTAGTCGACATGCTCCAGGGTCTGCAGAATGCAGGCATTAGTTCTTCTGCCACCCTCACTGATATCTATCGCAAGTACATCGAGTTTGCCAAAGTCAAGTTCCAGGCAGAACGTCATCCTGCCAAATGGTATCAGATGGAGATGTTTGGCCAGCAGAAGTATCCGGAGATTGGTATCTCTCCAATTGCAGTCAACAATGAGGCCAAGGCTGCTGATGCTGCCATTATCACGATTGGTCGCCAAGCTGGTGAAGGAGTCGATCGTGATATCGATACCGAGTTCAACCTCATTCCCGAGGAGCGTGCCCTTATCACCGATGTTTGCAATGCTTTCCACGCTGCTGGCAAACCTGTCATCGTTATCATCAACTCTGGCAGCGTCATCGAGACAGCCTCTTGGAGCAGCTATCCCGATGCTATCCTCTGTGCTTGGCAGCCCGGTATGGAAGGCGGCAACTCTATCGCTGACCTGCTCACAGGTAAGGTTAATCCTTCTGGCAAAATCACGATGACATGGCCCATTTCTGCCACCGATCATCCTTCTACCAAGAACTTCCCTGGCAACATCGACGACTATACCTTTAAGATGATGGCTGGCAGCAAGATGCCGATTCCAGGCCATGCCTTCACCAACCACGAGGAAGATATCTACGTAGGTTACCGTTATTTCGACACCTTCCAGAAGAACATCGCCTACCCCTTCGGTTTTGGTCTCAGCTATACCACTTTCGAGTTCTCTAAGCCCGTTGTAAAGGCTAAGGGTAAGGATGCCGTTGAGGTTAGCATCAACGTCAAAAACACTGGTGCTGTTTCAGGTAAAGAGGTTGCCCAGGTTTATGTTATGGCTCCACAGGGTCGCCTCGAAAAGCCCTCACACGAGCTGAAGGCCTTTGCCAAGACCCGTGAACTGCAGCCTGGTGAAAGCCAGACACTCACGATGGTAATCCCAGTACGCGACCTTGCTTCATTCGACGAAGCCAACAGCCAATGGATCACCGAGGCCGGCAACTATATATTCCAGATTGGCTCCAGCAGCCGCGACATTAAAGCCACAGCATCGCTTAAGCTGGCAGAATACACCGAGCCCACTACGAATGCTTTGGCACCGCAACAGTCATTAAATCTACTCAAGCAGTAAGTTTATTGACTGATACCTTCAATACGAAGTTTCAATAAGCCTGCGGGGACGTGCACTTCAACCACGTCCCCCACTTTTTTGCCCAATAAAGCCTGGGCAATAGGCGATTTGATGGAGATCTTCCCCTCTCTCAGATTTGCCTCGTGAGGACTGGCAATGGTATAGGTCATACGGGCATTATTAGCCATATTCGTCATCTCTACCTTGCTCAGTAATTGCACATTGTCACCAGCCAACAGAGCGGTATCGATAACCCTCGCATTCTCAAGCACACGCTGCTTAAAACGAATGCGACCCAATAGGCGCGATTGCTCACGCTTAGCGGCATGATACTCAAAGTTCTCACTCAAGTCTCCCTTGTCACGTGCTTCGGCAATGGCTTCACGCACCTGAGGTAATTCTACACACTCCAATTGATGGAGTTCGGCTACGAGTTTGTCGTAGCCCTCTTGCGACATATACTCAAAACTCATAAAATATCTTATTTTATGTGCAAAGTTAGTGTTTTTTCTGAAATAATCATTAATTTTGCAGCATTATTTAACGATTACAAGGAAGCCAACCAACAAAAATATGATATGAACAGAAGAGAATTTCTAAAGAAGACTGCAGTTGCAGCAGCTGGGGCAGCCATTGTGCAGCCAGCATCTGCCATACTGTCGAATGCCGAGTCAGCAGGACTGATGCAAAACGATGAGCGTCCATTGAAAGTACTGCTGATTAATGGCAGTCCAAGGCGCGATGGCAACACGTTCACCGCCTTAAAAGAGGTAGAAGCCCAATTGATGAAAAATGGCATTACAACAGAGATATTCCAGATTGGCAGAAGAGCCGTTCGTATGTGTATCAATTGTGGCGGATGTAAATACAATAATGACCTTGGCTGCGTATTCGATGATGATTTCTGTAATGTGATTGCCCAGAAGATGGCTACCTCTGATGCGATGATTGTAGGTACACCAGTCTATTATGGTCAACCTAACGGCGGTATTCTCGCGCTGTTGCAAAGACTTTTCTTCTCTAACGGTAAGCTCGTACAGAACAAGCCGGCAGCAGCTATTGCCGTATGCCGTCGCGGAGGTGCTACAGCAGCCCTTCAAACGCTGAATATGATGTTTGAGATGATGAATATGCCAATCGTCACTTCGCAGTATTGGAACATAGCCTACGGTGCAGAAAAGGGCGAAGTCCGACGCGACACAGAAGGAATGCAGACCATGCGTACCTTGGGCAGCAACATGGCCTGGCTCTTAAAGAAGATGCATACAGGCGGTGACCCTTTGCCTGAACGCGAGAGAACAGAATATACGAACTTTATCAGGTAATGGGCAGCTCCAAGATCATGCGGCAACCATCTTTGTAATCTTCGTCTAGTATCAAGTCGCCACCTAAGTTCTGGGCATGGCGCTTCGACAAAGGTAAACCAAGACCAATTCCTTCAGACAAGTCATCAGCCTTCATAAAGAACTGGAAAAGAACGTCATGAACAGAATCTGGGATACCTGTTCCCGTATCTTCTACAATAAAGCGGACGGTGGATTCAGTGCGCGTAATGCTCATAGACACATGCTGTTTATCAGAATACTTTGCAGCATTGTATAAAACCTCACGCAAACTGCGCATCAGGTAAAGATGACTGGTCTTGATTTTGAAGTCATCAGAAACCTCTGTATGGAAGCTGATATGAAGATTGGGATGGTAGACCTTAATAAAGCCTATTGCCTCGTGAGCCACATCATTACACGATACGATATCTTGCTTATGGGCATTCAGCTCTTCATTCAACCCCGTTTCAGAACTATCGTAGAGCATCATTATCAGTCGGCTGAGCAGCCTTGCATTACGAGCCATCGTATCGGTAATACCCTTCAACTCTTCTTCCGACAGTGCTTCATACCTTGATGAATTCCCTGATAGCGTTGCAGTTTCACTGATAATCTGTGCAAAGCCCATAATTACATTCAGCGGTGTACGCACCTGATGCGACACATTCTGTATAAAAGCCGTCTTTTGCTTGTCAGCCTCCTTTACCAGGCAGGTAGCTTTGCTCAACTCATCGTTGCGTTGCTTTTTCTGGTCGCTGGTGTAACGTACACTACCCATGTGGAAATTAAGCGACAACAGCATGGCAGAGAAACTGTTTTGCAAGCGCCCTATCACATCCTCACGATTGCTTCGAGGGATATGAACCTCCATATTCCCGGAAGTAATGCTCTGAGTTTTCTCAAGCAGCTCGTTTAGCGGTCGGATGCTATGGGATACGGCCCTGTTACAAAGCAAGATGATCAGTAAAAGACCAAAGACAAGCAGTGGCAATACGATGTATGAAAGGCGATAATAGCCTGCCAGCACATCACTGTCCGGGCACACCAGAGCCAGGCTCCATTTGGTGCCGGGCACTGTTTGATAACATACGATACAGGAAGTACCGTCAATGTTAACCGACATATTTCCTTTTTTGCCTCCCGTCATTTCATGTCCCAAGGCTATGATGTCAGGATTGTGCTGTGGATCGACATCCGTGAAAATAGTCTGATAGAAAAGACGATCTTCGTCAGGATGAACAAAAAAGCGCCCATCTTCATCAATCATCATAAAATAAGAATTTGGGTAGGGCTTCATCTCCGATATGCCCCTGGACAGTCGTTTCAGCGACAGATCCGTCGACATGACACCCACCATGGTGCTATCAGCCTTATAGATAGGTTTACAATAAGAAGCCAGCAAGCCGTCGAGCACGAGATTCAGCGTGTCAGTATCATCGAAAAACACCTCCCAGCACGAGGCATTCAAGTTGCGGGCTTTCTTATACCAGATCCTGTCAAAATACTCGTACTTCTGTTCAATCTCTGTCATGATAGTGTCTTTGTCTCTGATCGTATAGACTGAGAAGTATCGTCCGTACTTAGGGAATACATTAGGCTCAGCACTGATAGAGCACCCGTCGATATGCGGGTTCATCAGTACGATACGCCTGCAATAGGTTATCAGCGAGTCAGGGTCAAATACGCGCTCCACCTGCCATACATTCGCATTCGTGGCATTTTCGATGGTTGTAAGATTGCGATGCAGCTGATGCATTGTAGAGTTTAAGACACTGCTGACACGACCAACGGCCTCCATGCGGATCATATGGCGCAACTGGGTAAAGAGGACACCCAATGACAGGATGAAAATAGGCACAGCCAAAACCAGAATGCCGAAACTGAGCTTCCTAGAGAATGATTTGCGGATGTTAAGCATCTTTCACCTCCTTTCTCACTTCTTCGTCTGACAGACGTAATAGGTTGTTCAGCAGGTCGGCTATAAAATTACCTTTTTCCTGTATTTCATCTACCAGTTGGTTTACTTCTTTTACAGTGATTTCACGATTGGCATCGCATAACTTTTCCACATCCTTAAGAATCGTTTCAGATGGGATAATCATCTGGTTGGTCATGTTATGCAGGAAAGAAGTCTTCATGCGGTCGGCTTTCTGCGCTTGAATCAAGGCCTCGCGCAATTCCTCTCCATGAATTTGCAACGTCTCTTTGAGCTCTTCCAACTCCTTGATGTGAGAGGATAGCGATTGCTGCATCTGTTTGAAATTAGCCTGCAAACGGCCTATTTCGTCTTTTTGCCTGCTGTCTGGAATAGGTTCGTCGTATTTCCCCTCAGCAATCAACTGTGCCTTATCGCTGAGCATCAATAAAGGTTTTAGCTGGCGATGGATGATAAACCTACAAAGGAAGAACAACAGTAACAGGCCTACAACCGTGATGACCAGCACATAATACGACAAGCTGTTATAGTTACCGAAGATATCATTTTCAGGATATATAATACCCGTACTCCATCCAATATCAGTTGCCGCACGACCAGGTACGGCTGTGCGCTTAAAGGGCTTGTAAAATATGTAATAGTCGGTATTGTTCAGTCGGAACGGTTTATAGCCGGTTTGACCCGACATCATGGCCTTGGCTGCTTCTTTCATGGATTGGTCAGATAGTGAAACCGCTGTCTGCTGATTTAATTTGTTGTCATCCGGATGTACGATGAAAGTGCCGTCGCGATCAAGCAATGTACAATAGGAATTAGCCGATGGCTTTGCTGCTAGAACGATATCAGAGAGCAGACTAAGCGAGATGTCGACACCTATCACAGCTGCAGGTTTACGGTCTTTGCCATAAAGAGGCAGCGCAAAGGTGACGATGGGTGCCTCTTCGGAGTCCATGCCTAGCAGGGGGTTTATCCAACCCATCTTTCCTTTCATGGGTTCAGTATACCATACCTGCTCGGTATATGGCCGGCTGCCAAAAGTAGAGTCCACTACGATTTTCGAGCTGCCATAAACCTTGCTGGCACTATCACCACGGTGCACATAGGCCATAAACAGTTTTTTGCCTGGCAGGTAGTCCTCCTTGTAGGCGATGGCGCATCCTGCGACGTAAGGATTGGTCTCAATTACTTTTCGACTGAAGGTAAACATGGCCTCCGGATTGTCTAGATTCGTCATCAGTCCCCAAATCATATTGCCCGTAGTTTGCTCTACACTCAGCAGAATATTGTCCACTTGATGTATCGTGCCATCCAGAGTTTGCAAGGCGTTTTGTACCGCCTCTTCCTTCATCGCTTTTCTTGAATAATGAAGCATGATGACCATCGATGCTATGAGCAATATCGCCATAGCGAAGACAACCATCAGACTAATACGTACTGATAAGGTTTTCTGGATGAACTTAGGTATTTGTAGCATATTCGGGGCAAAGATAAACAAAAATTCGAAATTCAACACAAAAATCACGTGTTTTTTAAAATTTATTTGTATATTTGCGGCAAAGATGATAACCAACGGCTAAAAACGAATATGAACAGACGTGAATTTTTAAAGAAATCAGCGGTATCAGCAGCAGGCAGTTTACTGCTGGCCACACCGTTTGCTTCAGTCTTGGCAAAGGATCAAAAGCAGAAGCCAGAACAAAATGCTGGCGATGATGCAAATAATCAGATGACCTATCGCGTGCAGCATGGCTCTGGCGAGAAAATCTCATTGCTTGGCTTTGGCATGATGCGACTGCCCGATAATCAGGATGAAGTCGATAAGCTGGTAGACTATGCCATTGCCCACGGTGTGAACTATTTCGATACGGCCCCAATGTATAAAGGAGGCCGTAACGAGAGCCAGACGGCTCGCGCCCTGAGCCGCTATCCGCGCAATAAGTATTATGTGGCCACAAAGTTGTCTACCCAAAGACAAAGTAGTTGGGACTTCGATTCTTCCAAAAAGATGTATGAAAAGTCGTTTCGCGAGCTACGTGTCGACTATATCGACTATTATCTGCTGCATAGTATCGGTGGCGGTGGTGTCGATGGCTTGCGGGCCAGATTCCTCGACAATGGCGTGCTCGATTTCCTGTTGCGTGAACGCGAAGCAGGACGTATCCGTCATTTGGGTTTCTCTTATCATGGCGATGTGAGTGCCTTCGACTTTTTGCTCGACCATCAAGACGAGTATCACTGGGATTTTGCCCAGATCCAGATGAACTATCTCGACTGGCGCCATGCCTCACTCAATAAGGGAGGTTGGCGGCGCGATGCCGATGCCGAATATCTCTATGATAAACTGGAGAAGACGGGCGTACAAGCCGTCGTGATGGAGCCGCTGCGTGGTGGTGCTTTGGCTCGTATGCGCAAAGACTTGGCGCAACGGCTGACGGCGCTGCGACCTAACGATTCGTTGGCTTCTTGGGCATTCCGCTGGGTAGGCTCCCATCCCAATATCCTGACCACCCTGAGCGGTATGAACGAGATGAGCCACATGGTCGACAATGTGCGCACTTTCTCACCGCTCGACCCTTGTACAGAAGCAGAAAACCATCTGCTGGAAGAGATTGCCGATGTAATGGCCGGTTTCCCAGTCATTCCTTGCACCACCTGCGCTTACTGCATGCCCTGCCCCTTCTATGTTGCAAACCAAATAATTGGTTCATATTTTAGCATTGTTTAATTGTTTTATTATCGTTTTCACTTTAATTTACTAATATTCTGTCAAGGA
>CAJOGK010000009.1:0-38239 GCA_905234145.1 uncultured Prevotella sp.
CGTATGCCAACTATGAGGCTGGCGAGCGAGAGACTCCGTTGGAGGTGCTGGAGCGTTCGGCGGCATTGTTGGGCTGCGAGTTGGAACTGCTGTTTGAGCAGGATGTGGAGACGGTGAAAGACCGCATGATGGTCTGCGCCTTCCGCACTGACGGGCTGACAGAGGGCGACATGAAGGAAGTGGCACGCTTCAAGCAAGTGGTGCTGGAGTATATGAAAATGCAGAAAATGCTTGGAGAATGAAGAAGTTAGCCAAAGAAACCATCGAGCAGCTGGCGCTGAAAATGCGCTTACAGGCAGGACTGAATCCGTCTGAGCCTATCCATACGAAGACGTTGCTGCGCAAACTGGGAGTAATGGTGATTTATCGTCCCCTCTCAGAGAAGGCTTGTGGTCTTTCGATGCGTTCATCCGACGGACGGGCGAAGTTCATACTCGTCAACTCAAACAACTCACGTGGTCGCCAGCACTTCACCATTTGCCACGAGCTTTTCCATCTATATTACGACGAAGAGCCGAAACCACACATCTGCGGTACGCCCGGAATGGAGAAAGATCCTGCGGAAATCAATGCCAATACCTTTGCCTCCGCACTGCTTTTGCCACAGGCAGGCGTGCTGGAGTCAATACCTTCGGAAGAGATCATGAACCGCCATATCACCACAGCCACGATGCTGCGCGTAGAGCAGTTGTTTGGCGTGAGCCATCAGTCGCTATGCTATTGTTTGCGCCACCTGCGTCTGCTTACAGAGGAGGAATTGCAAACCCATTTGGAGGAGAGCATGGAGATTCAGCAGATTGCCGCAGAGTACGGTTACGACCTCTCACTCTATCAGCCAGGCAACGAAGGGGTGGTAATAGGCGACTTTGGCGAGCTGTTTGAACAGGAGCGCATCTCCGAGGGCCACTATGTCGAACTCTTAAATCTGCTGAAATAAGATGGCAAAGGGTGTGAAGACACAGATTGTATTGGATGCAGATGTGGTGATTCACTTCTCTAAGGGTGGCTTACTCAGTCTGTTGCCCAGCATATTTCCTGACTACGAATACGTGCTGCTGGAGGCTGTGCATGAGGAATTGCTATCGGACATCAGAACGCAGATAGACCACCAGATGGCGTTGCTGAAGAATATCACGCTTCTCCCTTTTGCGCCTCGTGGCGAAATGCTCCGCGAGTATGCTATGCTAAGAAGCCGATTCGGTAAGGGCGAGAGTGCCTGCATGGCCTATTGCTTGTTTACTCATAACGTGATTGGCAGCAGCAACCTGCGCGATATCCGTGCCTACTGCGAGGAGAAAAAGATTGTGTATCTCACCACGATAGACTTCCTTTGGTATGCTTGGCGGAAGGGCCTGCTGACACCAGCGGAGATATCAGCCTTCATCGCCGAGGTGAAGCAAAAGGGAAGCAAGTTGCCTGAAGTTGAGATAGAGAAATATGTATGTGATACTATTTTGTAAAGAGCAGAAAATTATCTTGGAGGATCAACAACATATAGAAGGCACAAAAGTGCCAGGAACCATCGTGCCATGATTTGTTGTGCTATCTTAACAGCCGTCTGGTTGAACGAGGCGCAGACGAAATGAAAGACGGGAACATTGTGATTGTTCTTCATCACAAGTGGTTCAGAAGTTACGAATGGGAACAATTAACCGGACACAGCGGGACAGACCCTCTGTGTTTGGGATTATTTATTCAAAATGATGTCCAAAAGCGTCACCACGTCGGCGATATTTACTTTGCTGTCATTGTTTATGTCGCCCGAGGGGGAGGTCTGGCCGCTTCCCAAGACGATCTCGCGGGTAGCGACGTCGGAATCCTCATAGCCTGCCTTGGTGGCATAGACCTTGACCTTATAGGTCTGCGACAGCGTGACGGAGGCATCGTAATACTTCTTGGCATCTGCTACCGTCACCTCTGATACGAACTCCACGCCTTCAGTCGTACAGGTAAATTCCAGCTTTCCGTCGGCATAGCTGATTTCCGGAGTTGCGCATTTCTGCGCTGCCGGGGTGTCACCACCCTCTAAGGCCACAACCTCCTTGAACAGGCTCCAAGGCTCCGTCGAGCGATAATCCCCAATCGAGGCGGCAGGAACGTGGACGGTCATGTATTCTGGATAGGAATCCTTAAAGGCATCAGGAGAAGTGTAGAGGCCTTCGCCACTCCCAGAATAATTCATGAGTTTTTCTGCCTGGCAATAGACATCCGTCAACTCGTCGCAATTGGCAAAGGCTTGCTTTCCGATGTCTGTCACGCTGTTGGGGATGGTGACGGAGGTCAGGCCGCTGCAACCTTCGAAAGCAGAACTGCCGATAGATGTCACGCTGTTGGGGATGGTGACGGAGGTCAGGCCACTGCAGTTTTGGAAAGCCTCAAAGCCGATGGTTGTCACGCTGTTGGGGATGGTGACAGAGGTCAGGCCACTGCAACCATAGAAAGTACCATTGCCGATGGATGTCACGCTGCTGGGGATGGTGACGGAGGTCAGGCCGCTGCATCCGGAGAAAGCACCATGGTCGATGGATGTCACGCTGTTGGGGATGGTGACGGAGGTCAGGCCGCTGCAACCTAGGAAAGCTTGCCCACCGATGGATGTCACGCTGTTGGGGATGGTGACGGAGGTCAGGCCGCTGCAATCACGGAAAGCACAATAGCCGATGGATGTCACGCTGTTGGGGATGGTGACGGAGGTCAGGCTGCTGCAAATATCGAAAGCAAAATCGCCGATGAATGTCACGCTGTTGGGGATGGTGACGGAGGTTAGTCCGCTGCAACCTCGGAAAGCTTGCCCACCGATGGATGTCACGCTGTTGCCGATGGTGACGGAGGTCAGGCCGCTGCAATTATAGAAAGCACCCTCGCCGATGGATGTCACGCTGTTGGGGATGGTAACGGAGGTCAGGCCGCTGCAACCAATGAAAGCATCATCGCCGATAGATGTCACGCTGTTGGGGATGGTGACGGAGGTCAGGCCGCTGCACTTATAGAAAGCATAATCGCCGATGGATGTCACGCTGTAATTCACCTCGTTATAAGTGACTGATGCCGGAATCTCAATGCTACCTGAATAAGAAGAGCCATTGGGGTTACTTGTCACTTCGGCCTCTTTTGCCTTGGGGACTAAGTTATACCAAATGCCGTTGATTTCTACGGCATCTGCACTTGCCAGCATGGGCAGAAGCATTAACAGGACAGATAATAATTCTTTCTTCATAATCGTATCTTTTTCAGTTTACTTTCATTGGTTATCTAAAATGCAGTTGCAAAGATACGAATAATCGGGTGATAAACCAAATTTTATCTGAGTTTTTCGAGCGAGAGTATTTAAACGCGGAAGAAGGGACGGTTCTTTGATCCGCTGAAGATGGCTGATGGCTGATGGAAGAGGTAAGACAGGCTGTGTGCGGACAACTAAAGGGATTAACTATTTTTTGCATATAATAGTGGGTTGACAATTAGGTCGGTCCACTATTATTTTGTACCTTTGTGAGCGTTTTGTCAAAGCAGAATATGGCTGAGTATGAAATAAGGATATCGGGAGTGCACTATGGTGCCAATGGCGACTCTGTGGCTGGTCAGAAAGACACAGAGGAGATGCACATGCGCACCCGTGAACTGCTCAGCTGGATAGACCGCGTAAGACCGATTGTGACGCTGTCGCCTGACCCTGAGAACCGTGTTCACGGGCGTGCCATACAGGCGCGTTCTTTAGGAAAAAGGATAGGGCGCGTAGCGTTTGAATGTGTGAACTTGGTGTGGGACTTGCTTCGCGCGAGTGGGAAGCCGATGCTGCTGGCTAGGGTGAAAGAGGTGGCGATACAGAATCACGGCTATGCGGTGGTGACGGTAAGTGCTGACGAGTTGCAGGAGACACAGGCACCTATAGTACAAGAGCCAGAATGGGGATTGTGGCTGAGCGACCTGCCGCTGCTGCCTCCCAGCGAACAGCTACAGGCGGAAGAGGAGGCGGCCTTTGTGCTTGAGAACGTATTTTTCCCTTGTCTGAATGAATGTGACGTTCAGGAACTGAAAACCTATGTCAATATCTGGTTGGAGGGTAGTCGGCACGATCTGAGCCGTGAGGCGCGCCAGAAGCGAGCCTTATACATAGAACTGCTGGAGGCGGCAGAGGACAAGGAGGTGCGCCAACTGGCAGAGGCGCTGAAGGAACAGCGCAGGCGAATCTGTGAGCGCGAACCTCTTGACGAGATGGCTACGGAATGGTGGCAGCAGCGGCAGGAGGGTCCTGACGTGCAGCGTCTGTGGCAACAATGGCGGCTGAAGAACGACAACAAGTTGTGGGCTGGTTTGCGGCTTATCGACTCGCTACTGAGGCAGTTGCCTGGCGACCTGTATGGTGACATCGGACAGATGGATGTGGTTCTCATGCGCCTGTACTATCTGAACACACCTCGTAAGGCCTTTCAGTCTATCATGGCCCTGCTGATGATGAGATGTCTGACGTGCTGTGAACTGGGTATTGATATGCGTCCGATGACGGAAGATGAATACGAGCGAGACGGCATCATCAAGAACCCGCTGGACATACCTACGACGATAGGTCGCGTGGTGGCCTTCGCTGAGACGCAATGTGACAAGGCTCAGAAGCAGACCATCCAGCTGCTGGCACAATGGCTGCGCGATGACTATGAGCAGAGTCACCCCAAGGAGATAGAGGCATTGGCGGAAACAGATCCGCTGGTGGTGATCAACGGCGACGTGAAGGGTGATGTCATCGAAAGAGGCGGCACGAAAAATGAAAACAACACCGATAAAGAGGAATAACAAGGTATGGCAATTATCATAAAAGGCGACGTACACGGCGACGTGATAGGCGATGGTGGTGTGAAGAACGAGACACACTATCACTATGACCAGAAAACCAACAATACGGCGAATGTCGTGTCGAACACCCAGCAAGTAGTGAACATTGCACTAACACCATTGCGGCAGTCTATCCTTGACCAATTGCAGGATTATGCTGACAAAGGCGACTGGGTGAATGGCATCACGTCAGAGAATGTAAAGGCAATGCTGAAAGCTGTGTTGGGTGTAGCTGTGAACTTGTCGGCAAAGGAGGCTGAATTGTCGGAGGTTCTATGGCATCTGTTGGAAAGCGGACGCGGTGACCGTGTGAAGATAGTGTGGCAGAATATGGTGGGCTATCTGGACGATAGGAAACTGTTCCGTCTGAAAGGGTCACCGGCATTGAACAAGGATTTCTTTGGTGACGACAAGGGCTATACCAATATCGACAAGGGGCGTCCCAGCAAGGGATTGTTGACTGCCGACTTTGAGAGTATCATACCCTTATTGGATGCATACTGCCCGGAAAAGTAATCTGACATAATCTGAGCGATATTTACAAGTGCTCGATTCTCGATTTTGAGAGTCGGGCACTTTTTGTTTTGTGTTGATTTTGAGGGTGTTATATTGTGCGAGTGAAAATAATCTGAGATTTTTCGCTCAGATTTGCACGGATTATCAGCTTATGTACCTTTGCCCTCGTCAACAAACGACAAACGCTCTTTGACATTATGGAAACAAAGATTTTACGTGTTGTACGCCAAGGCGAGGCCTTCAGCGTACAGAGTTCAAAAAGTGAGGCTGGCCAGATCAAGAAGTGCACGATTGTGCTGAAGGAGCTGGGCGGCTCGAAGTTCGAAAACGAGTATGTGTGCGCCATGCTGGGCAATCTGGCGGTGTGCAGGTTCTACGAAGGTGATGTGGTTGTGGCCACCCTTCGTTTCTCTACACACGAGTATCAGGGACAGACGTTCCAAGAAGTTCTAGCTACTGATATCGTGAAGATAAATAAATAAGGTATTAACATTGAGTTGAAGTGAGGAGGATGTTCCCGGGTAAATGCGCAAAGATTCCAACCTTCTTCTCGCAAATCAGCTCAAAATTATGAAAACAAACATTCAAATTTTTACAAGTGAAGTTTTCGGCGAGATTCGTACTTGCCAAGTTAATAATCAGATTATGTTTATGGGCGTGGATGTTGCTAAAGCGCTGGGATATACTAATACCCAGAAAGCTATTCGCGACCATGTTGATGACGATGATAAGCTGACCGAACGATTCGTTCTGTCAGGTCAAGCCCGACGCGTAATCATCATCAACGAAAGTGGACTCTACTCTTTAGTACTAAGTTCCAAACTGCCACAGGCTAAGGCTTTTAAGCGATGGGTAACTGCCGAGGTGCTGCCACAGATTCGCCAAACAGGCGGCTATATACCCACTCGTGATGCTGACGGTCATAATCTCTCGAGCGAGGAGATTCTTGACCGAGCTGATGCCATCGTAGGTCGAACCCTGCGCATGCTGAACGAGGATGCCGAGGACACGCTGACGGCTACTCAGGTGGCTAAGACGTTCAACATGACGGTCAATGACTTCAATGCTGTGCTGCGCGACTTTAGCATCCAGTATCGTCGAGGGGGTCATTGGAACATCTGCGATGATCTGGCCGACCGCGACTTCGTACGCATGAGGACACACGTCAGTTATTCGCTGAAGGGTGTCAAGAAGGTGAAGGTGTATATGACGTGGACGCTCGATGGCCTGCGTTATTTGAATTCTAAACTCGGTTATCCCAACTTCTAAGACTATGAGTGTACACATGATTTATTACAAGGACGGGGTGAAAATGATGCGCCCCGTCCATTCGCGAGAGGAGTATCTTGCTTTGCGCAATGGTGGCGAACAGCAGTCAATACTCAAGGCAGTACGTAGTGGTGACGATAGTCGAAAGGCGAGTCTGGTGCAGATGAACTACTCGTGTCTGCCGAACGACGACGGCACGCTGAAGGGCTCGAAACGCATGAGTACCACGGTAGGTATGGACATCGACCATCTGACGGCAGAGGAGATGCCTGTAGTTCGTGAACGCATCCTCACCAAGAAGGACGAACTGGGCCTGCGAATGCTAGAGGAGAGTGCCCGAGGTATGGGCTACCACCTGGTGTTTAAGCGTCGTGCTGATTTAGACCAAGTAGGTAATCTGAAGTGGGCTTCTGAACTTTTAGAGGTCGCCTACGATGCTCAGGCCAAGGATATCACCCGCGTGTTCTTTACCACGACGGAGGCCGAGTTGATTTATCTGGATGACGCGATTTTCGATGTTGTTGCAGCGTTGCAGTGTTGCAGTTCTCAAGACTCACTTCGTTCATATGAGCGGCAAGCCGAAACCCAAGAGGCTGTCCCTCAGACTTCAGACTTCAAACATCAGCCATCATTTGACCCAGAGGCAAGATACAACGGGGTATTGTTCAAAGACATCATCGCGAAGTACTGGGAGTTGTTCAATGGTGGCAAGGAGCCGGTAGAGGGCGACCGCAACGCGCTGACGTTTGAACTGGCGGTGACCATCCGTAGCATCTGCGGTTACTCGTTGGAGAAACTGATGCAGGTTGTCCCCAACTATTGGGCAAAAAGTACACAAAAAGAACCGTCCCTTTTGTGTACTCCCGAAGAAATGAATGAGTGGCGTAAGACGTTGGAGAATGCGCTCAAAGAGCCTCGCAAGGGTATGCCTTACAGGTTGAAGCAGGTGCTACAGTCGTTGAAGTCGCAGCAGGCAGTCAAGGCTTGTGGTGGTACGCTGACTACGCCACCACCGATGCCGAAGAAGTTGCCGCCACTGATAAGGCTGTTGACGAAGAACGTCCCCTGGTTCTACAAGCCCGCTGTGGCCAATGCGGTATTCCCTGGGCTGGGTGCTCATCTGCACGGGGTGAAGTTCCGCTACTGGGATAACGTGGAGCACGAGGCTACCTTCATGAACGTCCTGATAGGTCGTCAGAGTATCGGTAAAGGCACCATCAAAAAGCCTATCGAGTACATCATGGAGGACATTAAACAGCGCGACCAGCCTAACCGCCAGCGCGAGCAGGAGTGGAAACAGAAAAACCCGGGAGCGAAGCAGAAGAAAGACCCCAGACCAACCGATATTTGTATTCAGATGTTGATTGATAATCTGACGGATGCCGTCTTTAACCAGCGCATCGTAGATGCCAACAATAACGGTCAGCGATTTATCTATACCATCGTGGACGAGATAGAGGGCTTGAAGAAGGTGACGTCGAAGGGTACGGTGGACGAAGTGGGTCTGCTGATTCGTAAGGCCTTTGACAACTCTGATGCCGGTCAGGAGCGCGTAGGTGCCGACAGCGTATCGGGTATTGCACCCTTGAGGTGGAACTTTAACGCGTCAACGACCCCTCCCAATGCAAAGAAATTTTTCTTGCGAATGGTGAATGACGGTACCGTGAGCCGACTGGATGTATCGACTATTATCAGGACTGATGAGGACGATGATGCGGAGCCTATTCTGGGCATCTACGACCACACGTTTGCCGCAGAACTGAAGCCCTACATCGACCGCCTGGAGGCAGCTAACGGACTGATTGAATGCCCTCAATCAAAGAAGTTGTCGCTTGAGATGAAGCAGGAGAACAAGGATGCTGCAAAGCTCTATGAGAGCGAAGCCTACCGCGTGTTCAGTTATCGTGCCAACGTGATTGCCTGGCTGAAAGGAATGGTGCTCTATGTGGCTCACGGCTACAAATGGAGTAAGGAGATTGCGGATTTCGTCCGATGGACTGAGCAATATAACCTCTGGTGCAAGATGTTGTACTTCGGTCAGCAACTGGAGAGGGAACTGCGCGAGGAGTTTGAGATTCAGCGCCAGTCAGGACCACAGAATTTACTCGAACTGCTGCCCGATGAGTTCACCAAAGACCAGTACCGCGTGATGCGACAGCAACAGGGTAAGACAGGCGACGGTGAAAGCACGCTGCGCAGTTGGCAGAATCGCGGGTACATTGTTTATGACGAGGTAAGCGGCAGGTACGTGAAGACGGAGGAGTACAAGCGGAAATTTTCGACCACGAATTTCACGAATTAAACGAATTTGCTTATGATGGATATTCAAAATAATCAAGAATGCTTCGTGGTGCTCTGGCGCAAGCTGGAGCTCACGAGGCGGCTCCTTCGGGGCCAATGCAGGCGGTTCTGCATCCGTCGTGTACTGAAGTCGTGGTTTCCTGCTGAAGCCAACGATGACTATATATGGGAGGTTTGTCGTCTGTGCGAGCAGGAAGGTTGGAACGAGTTGCCGCCACCCTCGCTCTATCCGCGCAAGCACCGTGAATTGCTGCGTGCTATTGTAGCAGTCCGTTTGGGCATCAGCTTCTATAAGATTGATCTGAAAGCCCTCGACAAAGCCTACAGCGAGGCTTTCCCTAAGAGCACACCAATTAATGTAAGTAAGAAAAAGAAATGTTGCAGCGTTGCAGTGTTGCAGTTCAAAAGTAAAAGATAGTAGAATATGAAAGAAATAAGTATTAACAAACAGGCAAAACTCTCCCAGCACTTTACGCTGGGGGAGCTCAGCAAGACAAGCGTATGGACTCCTGATGGGAACATCCCTTCGCACGTACATATTGAGAACTTGAAGCGCCTCTGCGGCTGGCTGGAGATGCTTCGCAGTGAGTGGAACCGCCGCTACGCGGATGTAAGATGTCAGAACGAAGATGGAAGAGGTGTTGCCGACGAGCCGATAATCATCAATAGTGGCTATCGTAGCTCTCAGCTAAACAAAAAGATAGGGGGCGTTTCCACCTCGAACCACTTGACTGGTTGCGCAGTGGATATCCGTTGCTATGGCATCGAGCAGGCGATACGCTATGCTACGATCCTTATGGATTATGCTGACGAATCGAAAGAAGAGTTTGATGAGCTCTTCATCGAGAAGAACAAGTACGGGCGTTACTGGGTTCACTTTGCCGTGCGCCCTAAAGAGAACCGGCGAAAGATTTGCTTTTTGAATGGCTAGTAATTTTGCAAAAAACTGGGGAAAATTTTGCTAATATAAAAAATATCCTTACCTTTGCATAAAAATTCCCATCTTTGATACTTGAGAGTGGGATAATACTTAAAATAGGTAATGAGATTATGAGGAAGAAAACCGCACTTACGACCTCGTTGATATTGCTGTCAACTCAGTTCTGCCACGCTCGCTCATTGACACTGGCCGAGGCCGATGCCATCATCGCCGTACTGATAATCGTCGTGATATTGCTTCTTATTCTGGGAGGCTTCGGCCTGCATTATAATAGGGTTATCAGTCAGCGAAACGAGCAACTTAATCGAATACTCATGGCGCTGGATGACTATCGAGCACTATTTGGCAACGGGAAACTGTCGTTGGACGAGCAGGAAAAGATAGTAAAACAAATACTGCCGCAGCCGGTGGCAACAAAAGCTGCCCCTATGGATGATAGTCATGCCTTCTATGTGAAAATGGATGCGCGAATGAACACAGAAAAGCCTTTCACGGATCCCGATTTTGACTATTATTCGCTGATTAAGTTTATGGGCGTCAGTCAGGATACGTTCTGCAAGTTGGTGCCGCGCTATAAGGAGCCCGATAGAACGATGGACTATATCAACTCGCTGCGTGCAGAATACGCTGCAAAGATTCTCATGGAGCACTCCGACTTCTCTATGAACGATATCGCCCTTATGTGTGGCTTCAGGAATACGGCAGCTTTCAACTGTGCCTTCAAATTCTCCTTCGGCATCTTGCCATCTGACTATCTGAACGGCATAAGCCAGATGTTTAAGAAGAAAGAAACCATCAACGGCGGCGCGTCTGCTTCTTGAAGTCGATGTAAAGCTTGGGGTCTTTGGTCTTACCGTTAACACGCATTTCGAAGTGGAGATGCGGTGTAGAGGCGCGACCCGTCTGGCCTGTTAGCGCGATGACCTTTCCTGCCTTGACACGCTGACCCTTCGTTACCAGATTCTTGTAATTGTGGGCGTAGTAAGTTTCCAGACCTTTGGCATGCTTGATGCGCACAAGGTTGCCATAGCCTGACATTTGGCCTGAAAACACGACCTCACCATCGTAGACAGCATAGATTTTATCCTTGTTGACGGTCTTCAGGTCCATGCCCGAGTGTGATCGTCCGTTGCGATAGCCGTAATCGCTGATGATCTTTGCCCCAGGCAGGGGAAAGTGCCATCCGCCCGATTTTTCCTCAGGATAATTACGGCGCGCACAGCCCGACAGCATCAGCAACAACAAAAGACAAAGCCACAGTCGATTCATCTGATTTCTCTGATTTTTCCGCAAAAGTAGTAAAAATCTGGCAGAAGTAGGGCGTGCTTTCTGTTAAAAAGAGAAAAATAGTTTGCTAGACCAAGCAGAAATCACTACCTTTGCACCCGCTTATATATAAATAAGGTATAACTAGATGAGGATATTCAGGAGAACAATTACCATCATACTGATGTTGCTGGCAATGATACCAGCCATGGCCCAGCGTAAACAGATAGGCGAGGCCAAAACGATATTGCTGAGGGGAAAAGACTTCACGAAGGCAGAGAAGCTGATGACCGATCTGCTGAAGGATTCGGCCAATCAGGAGAATACGCGTATATACGATATATGGTTGCAGGCCGTAGAAAAACAGTATGCCCAGCTGAACGAGAAGATGTATATGAAGCAGAAGGTAGACACCGCACAGCTGTTTACGCTCACCAAGCGCCTGTTTACCATCGCAGAACGGCTCGATTCTCTCGACATGAAGCCTGATAAGAAGGGCAAAGTGAATCCCGAATACCGTAAAGACAACTCGCAAAGAATGGCTAATTACAGGCCAAACCTGTTTTTTGGCGGTGCTTACTATATCAGAAAGCAGGACTACAAGCAGGCTTATGACTTGTTTGAGACGTATATCGACTGTACCCGTCAGCCCTTGTTTATGGCAGAAGACCTGATGAACAGCGATGCCAGACTGGGGGAGGCTGCTTATTGGACGGGCTATTGCGGCTATCGTATGAATGACCCTGTGCTTACCCTGCGCTATCATGAACTGGCTCGCAGGGATACTGCCCGACTGGAAAATACATTGATTTATGCCGCTGAAGCCTGGAAGCAGCTGAACGATGACGAGCGCTATCTGGATGTGATCACGGAGGGCTTTAAACTGAATCCGAAATCGAACTACTTTTTCCCGAGATTGCTGGATAGTTATGCGTTGGCAGGTAATTATCAGCAAGCGAATATGGTTGTAGATCAGGCACTTAAAGCGGATTCGCTAAATGAATTATTCTTGTATGCGAAATCAACAGTGCTCTTGAATATGGGTGCTTACGCTGAATGTATTAACGTGAGCGACAGGCTGATAAAGCTTAACCACGAGGCTGCTGATGCCTATTACAATGCAGGTACGGCCTGTATGAACCTGGCTCTTGAGATGGACTCTCGCAAGAACAAAAAACAGATAAAGAAGATGTATCAGCGCGCACTGCCCTATATGGAAGCGTATAGGCGAATGGCACCTCAGCAAACCCAGAAATGGGCTCCCGCTCTGTATCGCATCTATTTCAACCTGAACATGGGTAAGCAGTTTGATGAAATGGATAAATTGTTGAAGAAGTGAGCCTAATTAGTTAATATTTCATAATAAAAAGGCTTAGAGGGCGTATGAGGCGCAGAATATCGGTTTTTCTTCTTATCTTTGTAGATTGTAAATGTGTAACAATCTAAAACAATAAAAAAGAAGTAAAACTATGGCAGACAATGCACAGCTGATTGCCCAGTGTGAGGCAAAAGCGAAGGAATGGCTGAATCCCGCCTTCGACGAAGAGACTAGAAAAGAGGTACAGGCAATGCTTGATGACGCTGACAAGACAGCGCTGATTGATGCGTTCTATCAGAACCTCGAGTTTGGTACAGGTGGCTTGCGTGGTATTATGGGCGCTGGTACCAACAGAATGAACAAGTATATCGTAGGTATGGCTACTCAGGGTTTCGCCAACTATATTCTGAAGGCATTCCCTGGCAAGCAGAGCTCGGTAGTGGTAGGTCATGACTGCCGCAACAACGGACGTATGTTTGCTGAGACCGTAGCTGATATCTTCTCGGCTAACGGCATCAAGGTATATCTCTTTGAGAGTCTGCGTCCTACACCAGAAATCTCGTTCGCTATCCGTCAGCTGGGCTGTCAGGCAGGTGTGAATGTAACTGCTTCTCACAACCCTCGCGAGTATAACGGCTACAAGGCTTACTGGGATGACGGTGCACAGGTTTTGGCACCACACGATAAGGGTATCATCGACGAGGTGAACAAGGTAACTATCGACCAGGTGAAGTTTGAAGGCAACAAGGAACTCATCGACATCATCGGTGGTGAGATGGACTGGGATTACCTGCAGGCTGTGAAGGAGGCGATGGTAGATCAGGACGTGATTCTGCGCCAGAAAGACCTGAACATCGTTTATTCTCCTATGCACGGAACAGGTCGCGTGATTATTCCAGAGGCACTGCGTTCTTGGGGCTTCCAGAATATCCACGTAGTACCCGAGCAGATGGTAATCGATGGTAACTTCCCAACCGTAGTTAGCCCGAACCCAGAGAATGCCGAGGCTATGACACTGGGTATGAAGCTCGGTACACGTCTGAATGCCGACCTCGTTATCGCTTCTGACCCTGATGCCGACCGTTTGGCTATCGTTTGCCGCAATGCAAAGGGCGAGTGGGAGATTCTGAATGGTAACCAGACCTGCATGATGTTCTCATGGTATATCATCGCCAACAAGAAGAAGCTGGGTCAGCTGAAGGGCAATGAGTTCTTGGTAAAGACCATCGTAACCACAGAGGAAATCGCAGAGATTGCCAAGAAGAATGGCGTAGAACTGCGTGACTGCTATACAGGCTTTAAGTGGATCGCTAACGAGATTCGTATCTCTGAGGGCGTGAAGAAGTATATCGGTGGTGGTGAGGAGAGCTTCGGCTTCCTGCCATTCGATAAGGTTCGCGATAAGGATTCTCCAGCATCTATCTGCTTAATCTGTGAGATTGCTGCATGGGCTAAGGACAATGGCATGACGCTCTATGATCTGCTGATGAACATCTATGCAGAGTATGGCTTCTCGAAGGAGAGCACTATCAACGTGGTTAAGCCAGGTAAGACCGGTGCCGACGAGATTAAGCAAATGATGGTTGACTTCCGTGCTAATCCTCCGAAGGAGTTGGGTGGCGAGCCTATCGTGCTCTGGAAAGACTATCAGACACTTGAAGGCAAGAAGGCCGACGGTAGCGTTGAGAAGCTCAATATGCCTACAACTGCTAATGTACTGCAGTGGTTCTGTGCCGATGGTACAAAGATTTCTGTTCGTCCATCAGGTACTGAGCCTAAGATTAAGTTCTATTGTGAAATCAAGGATGCCGACTTCAAGGGCGCAGCTGATTACGAGGCTAGTCTGAAGAAAGCCGAGCAGCGTATTGAGGCCATCAAGAAGAGCTTGAATCTGTAATCGCAGAAACATTTTTGAGTAAAAATAGTCCCCTTGCCAATCGGTGAGGGGATTTTTAATTATTAAAAATATTTATTTATTTTGGTATATCGAATATTATTTGTACCTTTGCACGCCAAAAAGAAGTGAAAAGTTAAAATACAAAATAAAAATGGCTAAAAGATTTGCTGAACATAACGGCTTGAATCTGACTCAGGTGAATAATGATATCCTGGAGATGTGGCGAGAGAAGAACGTGTTTTGGCGCTCGGTAGATGAGCGCGAGGGCTGTCCACAATTCGTATTCTTCGAGGGGCCACCCTCGGCAAACGGACACCCTGGCATCCACCACGTGCTAGCTCGTACCATCAAGGATACATTCAACCGTTATAAGACAATGAAGGGCTTCCAAGTAAAGCGTAAGGCTGGTTGGGATACCCACGGACTGCCTGTAGAGCTGGGTGTGGAAAAAGAACTTGGCATTACCAAGGCTGATATCGATAATAAGGAGAGTGAGAAGTATATCTCGACAGAGGATTACAACAAGAAATGTCGCGAGAACGTGATGATGTTCACCCAGGAATGGCGTGACCTCACGGAGAAGATGGGCTACTTTGTAGACCTCGACAATCCTTATATCACTTACGACAACAAGTATATTGAGACCCTGTGGTGGTTGCTGCAGCAGTTCTATAAGAAAGGATTGCTTTATAAGGGCTATACCATCCAGCCATACTCGCCCGCTGCCGGTACGGGTTTGAGCTCGCACGAGCTGAACCAGCCTGGCTGCTATCGCGACGTGAAAGATACCACTGTTACTGCGCTCTTCAAGGCTGTTAATCCTAAAGAAGAATGGACGAAGTGGGGTACACCTTATTTCGTGGCGTGGACGACAACCCCTTGGACTTTGCCCTCAAACACAGCTCTTTGCGTAGGCCCCAAGATCGACTATGTAGCAGTAGAGACTTACAATAGCTATAACGGTGAGAAGATTACTATCATTCTGGCTGAGAGCCGCTTGAACGCGTATCTCGCACCAGAGGGTAATATTACAGATGGCGACGAGATGCCTGAATACAACAAGGGTGAGAAATTCGTGCCTTATCGTATCGTAGGTCACTATACTGGTGAAGAACTGGTAGGCTTGAAATATCAGCAACTGATGCCTTGGGTAAAGCCATCTGCGAAACTCGATCAGAATGCTGCCGATTATGTGAAGGCATACGCAGAGGCTCATCCGGAGAAAGTATTCACTGGCGAGAACGGTAAGGACAAGTTCGTGGAGATGGAGAGCGAAGCCTTCCGTGTGATTCCTGGCGACTATGTAACCACAGAAGATGGTGCCGGTATCGTACATATTGCACCAACTTTTGGTGCTGATGACGCCAAGGTGGCCAAGGATGCGCATATCCCAAGCTTGTTCCTGATTAATAAGAAGGGCGAAACGCGCCCAATGGTTGATCTTCAGGGTAAGTATTACGAGATTGCAGAATTAGACGAGCAATTTATTGTAAATTGCGTAAATACAGAGGCTTATGCACATCATGCAGGTGACTATGTGAAGAATGCATACGCCCCAGAATTCAATAAGGACGGTAAGTACGACGAGCAGGCAGCCAACAAGGCAGAAGACCTGAACATCGTAATCTGTATGGAGATGAAACAGGAAGGTACAGCACTCAAGATCGAGAAGCACGTGCACAACTATCCTCACTGCTGGCGTACTGATAAGCCCGTGCTCTACTATCCCCTCGATTCATGGTTTATCCGCTCTACTGCCAAGAAGGATCGTATGTTCGAACTGAACAAGACCATCAACTGGCAACCAGAGAGCACCGGCACTGGCCGTTTCGGCAACTGGCTGGAGAACCTGAACGACTGGAACCTTTCTCGTTCTCGTTTCTGGGGAACCCCGCTGCCTATCTGGCGCGACGAGGATGGCAAGGAAATCTGCATCGGTTCAGTAGAAGAGCTCTATCAAGAAATCGAGAAGTCTGTAAAAGCTGGCTTCATGAAGAGCAATCCGCTGAAGGATAATGGTTTTGTGCCTGGCGATATGAGCAAGGAGAACTACGATAAGATCGACCTGCACCGCCCATACGTTGACAATATCGTTTTGTTGAGCGAGAGTGGTAAGCCCATGAAGCGCGAGACCGACCTGATTGACGTATGGTTCGACTCAGGTTCAATGCCTTACGCTCAGGTGCACTATCCATTTGAGAATAAGGATCTGATTGATAAGGGTATAGCATTCCCATGTGACTTTATCAATGAGGGTGTTGACCAGACTCGTGGTTGGTTTTTCACTTTGCACGCTATCGCTACGATGATTTTCGACTCAGTAGCCTTTAAGAATGTGATTTCTTCAGGACTGGTGCTCGATGCCAAGGGCAATAAGATGTCGAAGCACGTAGGTAACGTTGTGAATCCATTCGATATGATCGGTAAGTATGGTTCTGACGCTGTTCGTCTGTATATGATGACTAACTCGGAGCCTTGGGATAACCTGAAGTTCGACCCAGAGGGTGTAGACGAGGTGCGCCGTAAGTTCTTCGGCACCTTATATAATACATATAGCTTCTTTGCACTGTATGCGAATGTAGATGATTTCGATCCGAAGGCTGCACAGGTAGACTTTGCTAAACGCCCAGAGATCGACCGCTGGATTCTTTCTTGTCTGAATACGCTGATTAAAGGTGTTGAGGCAGAGCTCGATGGTTACGATCCTACACGTGCTGGACGCTTGATTGATGCTTTCGTAAACGATGACCTATCGAACTGGTATGTACGTTTGAACCGTAAGCGTTTCTGGGGTAAGGAGATGAGTGAGGATAAGATTTCTGCTTATCAGACACTCTATACCTGCCTGATGACCATCGCTAAGCTGTTGGCTCCGTTTGCACCATTCTATGCTGATCAGCTGTATAAGGATCTGGGCGGTGAACTCGATTCTGTTCATCTGGATCAATTCCCAGTAGCCGACGAGGCTCTGATAGACAAGGATCTGGAGGCTCGCATGCAGATGGCACAGAAGATTACCTCGATGGTACTTGCCTTGCGCAGAAAGGTGAATATCAAGGTGCGTCAGCCACTGCAGGCCATCATGATTCCTGCTGTTGATGCTGAACAGAAGAAGCACATCGAGGCTGTGAAAGACCTGATTATGAACGAGGTGAATGTGAAGGAGCTTCGATTCGTAGAGGGTGCTGGTGTACTCGTGAAGAAGGTGAAGTGTAACTTCCGTACGATGGGTAAGAAGTTTGGCAAGCTGATGAAGAGTGTAGCTGCTGCCATGGACGCCCTGAGTCAAGAGCAGATCGCAGAGCTCGAGCAGCAGGGCACGATAGCCATCGACGTTGAGGGTCAGACTCTGACAGTTGAAGCCGTAGATGTAGAAATCATCAGCGAGGATATCCCAGGTTGGCTGGTAGCCAATGAGGGTAATCTGACGGTGGCCCTTGAGGTAGAACTCACAGAGGAGTTGAAGAACGAGGGTATGGCTCGCGAACTGATCAACCGTATTCAGAACATCCGTAAGGAGAGTGGCTTTGAGATTACAGACCGCATCAATGTGGTACTGTCTCCCAATGCTGAGGTAGAGAAATCGGTTAACAGCTTTGGCGACTATATCAAGAGTCAGGTTTTGGCTAACGAGATTACCATCGCAGCTAACGACGGACAGGAGATTGACTTCGATGAGTTTAAGCTGAACATTAAAGTGACGAAACAATAATTTATCAATAGCAATTACTTATAGTAACTTAACATTATGGCAGAAAAGACTCGCTACACTGATGAAGAACTCGAGGAGTTCCGTCAGATTATAAATGAAAAATTGGTTTTGGCCAAGCGCGATTATGATGAAATGATGCGCGTGTTGACTAACCAGGACTCGAACGACGTGGATGACACATCACCCACCTACAAGGCATTGGAGGAGGGTAGTGCAACCCAGACAAAGGAGGAACTGATCAGTATGGCAGCACGTCAGCAGAAGTTTATTCAGGGCTTGAAGGCTGCGCTCGTACGTATTGAGAATAAGACTTATGGTATCGATCGTATTACTGGTAAGTTGATTCCCAAAGAGCGCCTTCGTGTTGTACCTCATGCTACACTGAGCGTGGAGTCGAAGATGAGTCAGAAAAAGTGAGCAAGAAAAAACTCATGACCAAGGGCAGGCTGGCGGCACTGATAGTGGTCGCCATTCTCCTTATAGACCAGGCAATCAAAATCTGGGTCAAGACCTCGATGACGTTGCATGAAAGTATCCATGTATTCGATTGGTTCTATATCACCTTTATCGAGAACAATGGTATGGCTTTCGGTATGCAGTTGGGCAGCAAGATTATTTTGTCGCTCTTCCGTATGGCAGCGATTGTTGCGCTTACCTATTATATATGGTTAGAAGTAAAGCGTAAGGCCAGAACTGGTTTTGTTGTTTGTTTGGCGATGGTGCTTGCCGGAGCTGCAGGCAATTTAATCGATTGCTTGTTCTATGGACTTATTTTCAACGAGTCATCGCCATACTACGTCTCTTACTTTGTGCCCTTTGGTACAGGCTATGCGCCTCTGCTGTTGGGTAAGGTGGTAGATATGTTCTACTTCCCGTTGTTTGAGATGGATTGGCCCATGTGGATGCCTTTCGTTGGTGGTAATCATTTTATCTTCTTTAGTCCGGTGTTTAATTTCGCTGATGCCAGTATCAGTGTGAGTGTGGTTCTGATTCTGTTGTTCTTCCGTGAGGACATCAGTAGGATGACAAAAGAAGAGGCGCATGAATAAAAAGGTGGTACATATTTTCTATCTGGCAGTTTGCGTGCTGGTACTGAATGCTTGTAAGCCTTCAGTGCCAGAGCAATATATCCAGCCTGGAGAAATGGAAGACCTTTTATACGACTACCACATTGCCAAAGGTATGGCAAATGATGAAGGACTGGATGATGCCTATAAGTATCATCTGTATTTCGCGAGTGTGCTGAAGAAGCATGGCATCACGCAGGCAGAGTTTGATTCTTCGCTGGTTTATTACTACAACCGTGCAGATAGGTTTTATGAGATATACAAGCGTGTACAGGAACGTTTGAGCGACGAAGCCTTGAAACTTGGTACATCGAATACAGAAGTAGAGCGTTTCACTACAATGTCGCTGACGGGTGATACCACAGATATCTGGAATGGCAAACGACAGATGTTACTGATGTCGCGTAAGCCCTATCACGTGCTGCAGTTCTATCTGAAAGCAGATACTGCTTTTCGTGCCAATGACAGCTTCTTGCTGACGTTGAACGCTATTTCTCTTACCCAGAATACCAGTCGCCTGCAGTCGTCGGTATATCTTGCTGTAACCTATCGTAACGATACAACGATTACACAGAATAATACGATATCAATTTATCGTCCTACAGATCTTCGCATTGCGCCTTATAATGAAAAGGTAAAGGAGATAAGGGGCTTTATGTACCTGGGAGAACCGACTCAGTCGACTCAGTCGAGTGAAAACGAAATCGGTTTACTCTTTTTGAACCATATTCAGCTGATAAGATTCCATAATAAGAATAACCCGGCTGAAGAGGTTACTACTGGAAGCATGAAGGCAGAAAGGCCTGACTCACTTCGTCCCGATTCGATGAGACCGAGAAGGCATCGATTAGGAGAACATAATCCAATAACAAGATAAAAAGAATAAATATGAAGAGCCGTTTAGCATTGATGAACTTCCTGGAGTTCGCAGTTTGGGGAGCGTATCTAACCTGTATGGGAAATTACCTTGGTGTAGCTGGTCTTGGTGATAAAATCTCCTGGTTTTATGCTATTCAGGGTATCGTAAGTATCTTTATGCCCACGCTGATGGGTATTGTAGCAGACAAGTATATGCAGCCTCAGCGCCTGTTGGGCCTGTGTCATCTGCTGGCTGGTGGCTTTATGCTGAGCTGCTGGTGGATGGGCGAACAGGCAGGTTTCGGTAACGAGTTGCCTGACAAATCGTTATTTATTGCACTCTATACGATGAGTGTGGCTTTCTATATGCCTACCATCGCACTGACCAATACAGTTGCATTTTCCATTCTGAAGAATAACGGCTTGGATACCGTTAAGGACTTCCCGCCAATCCGTGTGCTGGGTACTGTAGGTTTCATTGCTACCATGTGGTTTGTGAACTGTGCTTTCATGGATGAGAGTGGTTTCGGATTTACGTTGGGTGATAATCCGCATAAGTTCCAATATACTTATTTGCAGTTTATGGTGTCTGGCATTCTGAGCCTTGTGCTCTGTGCCTATTGCTTTACGTTGCCTGAGTGTAAGCTACAGAAGAAGGAAACTAAGGTTTCGCTCGTTGAGAGTCTGGGACTGAACGCCTTCAAGCTCTTCAAGCGCCGCCAGATGGCTTTGTTCTTTATCTTCTCGGCGTTGCTGGGCATGTGTCTGCAGGTTACCAACGGCTTTGCGGGTCCATTCCTCACTCATTTTAATAGTAGTCCTGACCCTGCAATCGCAGATTCTTTTGCTGCTGACAATGCAACGTTGCTGACAAGTATCTCACAGATTAGTGAGGCCCTGTGTATCCTGATGATTCCGTTCTTCCTGAAGCGTTTTGGCATTAAGGTGGTGATGCTGATGTCAATGTTTGCCTGGGTATTCCGCTTTGGCTTCTTTGGTATAGGCCATCCTACAATGCCAGGTGTTATCTTCTTCATCCTGTCGTGTATCGTCTATGGTGTAGCCTTCGACTTCTTCAATGTATCTGGTGGTATTTTTGTAGACCAGGAGTGCGACCCGAAAATCAAGGCATCTGCTCAGGGACTGTTTATGATGATGACCAATGGTATAGGTGCCACATTCGGAACACTGGCAGCTGGTGAGATCGTGAACCGTTACTGCTTCTGGCAGGATGGCTACTTGCAGGGAGAATGGACGACATGCTGGTTTATCTTCGCATCATTTGCGCTTGCGGTAGGCGTATCATTTGCATTGGTATTCCATCCTGAAAAGAAATAATTTAAAATGAAAGAAGAGAGATATTTTTATGTTCCAGATGCGGCAAACCAACAGGAACTGCCCACTGACGAAGCCATGCATGCCATGCGTGTGCTCCGGCTGAAGGGTGGTGATGATATGTTTCTGATGGACGGGGTAGGGAATTACTATCATGCCCGAGTGACCATTGCAGCAACGCATCATTGTTATTATGAGATTCTTGAGAAACTACCTCAGGAACCCCAATGGAAGGGACATATACATTTGGCCATAGCTCCTACAAAAATGATGGATAGGATAGAGTGGCTAGTTGAGAAAGCTACGGAAGTAGGTCTTGACGAATTATCATTTTTGAATTGTAAGTTCTCTGAGCGTAAACTGGTAAAGACTGCCCGCCTTGAGAAGATTGCCGTATCGGCTGTAAAGCAGAGCAGAAAAGCATGGAAGCCCGTGCTGAATGAGATTACTACGCTGAAGCATTTTATTGAAACGCCTAGAGAAGGTCGCAAGTTTATAGCTCATTGTTATGACGAGATACCTCGCGATTATCTTTTTGAGGAACTAAAGAAAGGTAATCAAGAAGAGCCAACGACTGTATTGGTAGGTCCTGAAGGCGATTTCTCTATCGATGAGGTGAAGCTGGCTGTTGATTCAGGTTATCAGTCGGTTCATCTAGGTAAGAGTCGATTGCGTACAGAGACAGCAGGTCTGAGTGCTGTAATGATGATGCAACTTTCAAAAGAATAATCATTAAAATTAGAATATATGACTGACGAGAAAATCATGGCCACGATCAAGCCTGATGGCGAGTACTGGCAACCCGAGATTGAAACTATGCCTAGAAAGCAGCTTGAAGCGCTGCAAGTAAAGAAACTTAAGGCGAGCATAAACATCGCCCTGAAGTCGCCTTTCTATAAGAAACGTTTGGGGGACCTGGGTATTACGGCAGATTCTATCAATAGTCTAGATGATCTGCGCAAGATTCCGTTTACTACGAAGCAAGATTTGCGCGACAACTATCCTTATGGTCTTGTTGGTAGAAGCTTAGATGACGCTATTCGTATTCACTCTACTAGTGGTACCACAGGTAATCCTTGTGTTGTAGTCTATTCAGAGCATGACATCTGTTCATGGGCTAATATGATTGCCCGTAACCTCTATATGGTAGGTTGCCGCAAGAGTGATATCTTCCAGAACTCTTCTGGTTATGGTATGTTTACTGGTGGCTTGGGCTTCCAGTATGGTGCAGAGTGGCTGGGTGCTATGACTGTTCCTGCTGCTGCTGGTAACACCAAGCGCCAGATCAAGTTCATCAAGGACTTTGGTACTACCGTTCTTCATGCCATTCCCTCGTATGCCATCTATTTGGCAGAGGCCATTAAGGATGAAGGTATTGATCCAAAGGATCTTAAACTCCACACGCTCTGTATCGGAGCAGAGCCACATACCGAGGAGCAGCGTCGTCGTATTGAGCGCGTGTTGGATGTCAAGGCCTACAACTCGTTCGGTATGACGGAGATGAATGGTCCTGGTGTGGCCTTTGAGTGTAAGTATCAGGAGGGCATGCACCTCTGGGAGGATAACTATATCGTAGAGATTGTAGATCCTGACACTTTGGAACCCGTGCCCGATGGTGAGATGGGCGAGATGGTGCTGACTACGCTTGACCGCGACATGATGCCAGTTTTGAGGTATAGAACCCGTGACCTTACCCGCATTATCCCTGGCGAATGTAAGTGTGGACGCACTCACCGTCGTATTGACCGCATCAAGGGCCGCACTGATGATATGTTTATCATTAAGGGAGTTAATGTATTCCCCATGCAGGTGGAGAAGATTCTTGTGCAGTATCCTGGTTTGGGTAGCAACTATCTGATCACCCTTGATACCGTTGATGACAGCGATGTGATGACGGTTGAGGTAGAGCTTGAAGGATTGGAGTCGGATATTTTCCCTGATATTCAGAATATGACGAAAGACATCCAGGCAGCCCTGAAGAGCGAGATTCTGCTGAAGCCTCAGGTGAAGCTGGTGAAGAAGGGTTCTCTGCCCATGAGCGAGGGCAAGGCTGTCCGTGTAAAGGATTTAAGAGAAGGTAGAGGATGAAACGCTGGATAACAGCTATATTATTGGTGTTGATGATGGGACAGGCATCTGCTCAGGAATTGAAGATACGTGATATCTTCAAGCAGATGCCTGATTCCCTAATACCATATCTTTCTCAGAATGACCGTTTGGACTTCATTGATTTTATGGATTCAAACATGAAGGCTGAAGTTACGAATATGCTTGGTGGCAAAAGTGAGATGATAGCTTTAGCTGATGATAGTCTTAGCATCCGTATGAATCCATCATTGAAAACAGACATGTTGTTGTTACCACTTGCTGAACCTGTAGATTCTTTTAACCAGGTTGTTGTGGTTATTGAAACATTCTATACAGACTCCATTTATGGTGAAAGTAATGTGTTTTATTATGCGCCAACATGGCAGTTATTGAAGAATGAACCAATTTTGAGTGAAGATCAAAAACAAAGAATACAAAAGCATACTTTGCAAAATTTGTTTAAACGAGACGAGGATTTTATAAATAAACATTAAAATTATGCGATTTTTAGCAGCATTTTTTAAAACGTATAAAAATTCTTCGTACATTTGCAGTGTGTTTTTCATGGTATTAGATTATTAAGGTTAATTTGAATCTTATTTATCGCGAGATAAGTAATATTCGCCCTCCAAAAGCACTACAATAATTTTTGTAATGCATTTGGTTTAAAAAAAGGGAGCCTGAGAAGGTTCCCTTTTTCTTTTTTGTAAGATTGATTTGACTAATAGCTTCTTGCTATAATTACGCGTGCCTTTGATGGCTTGCCACTGACCATATCCACGCCAGGTGTCTGTTCAAATCCAAAAGGCACACAACGGATAGTGGCCTGAGTATCTTCCTTAATCTGGGCTTCAGTCTCGGCACTACCATCCCAGTGGCAAAGGAAGAAACCTCCATCCTTTACCTTCTCTTTGAACTCCTCATAGTTATCGCATTCGTAGATATGTGCATCACGATACGACTTTGCCTTCTCAAAGATATTCTTCTGGATATCCTCAAGCAGTTGCTCTACGTATGCTACGATACCATCGATAGGACGTGTCTCCTTTTCGAGGGTGTCACGACGCATGACCTCAATAGTACCATTCTCTAAGTCGCGAGCACCCATTACCAAACGAACGGGAACACCCTTCAACTCGTAATCAGCAAACTTGAAGCCAGGACGCTTGTTATCGGCATCATCATACTTCACGGTAATGCCTGCCTTACGCAGTTCGTCGATAACTGGAGCCAGACGATCTGAGATATGCTGTAAGTCGTCACCCTTGGAGATTGGTACAATCACTACCTGGATAGGTGCAAGTTTTGGAGGTAATACAAGACCGTTATCATCAGAGTGGGTCATGATGAGGGCACCAATCAGACGTGTAGAAACACCCCAAGAAGTGGCCCATACATACTCAGGCTTGTTATCCTTATTAAGATAGGTCACTTCGAATGCCTTTGCAAAGTTCTGTCCCAAGAAGTGAGAAGTACCGCTCTGCAGGGCTTTTCCATCCTGCATCATGGCTTCAATAGTATAGGTATCGAGTGCACCAGCAAAACGCTCGGTCTCACTCTTTACACCCTGAATAACGGGTACTGCCATCCACTCTTCAGCGAACTTGGCGTATACTTTCAGCATCTTCTGTGCTTCCTCTTCTGCCTCCTCACGTGTGGCATGAGCTGTATGACCTTCCTGCCACAAGAACTCAGATGTACGCAGGAATGGACGTGTACGCATTTCCCAGCGCATCACGTTACACCACTGGTTGCACATCAATGGCAGATCGCGCCATGATTGTATCCAGTTCTTGTAGGTGTTCCAAATGATGGTTTCTGAAGTAGGACGTATAATCAGCTCTTCTTCCAGTTTTGCTGTAGGATCAACCTCTACGCCACTCTTATCTTCTTTTGCACGAAGACGATAGTGAGTTACTACGGCACATTCTTTTGCAAATCCCTCTACGTGTTCAGCCTCACGACTGAGGAACGACTTTGGAATCAGCAAAGGGAAATATGCATTCTGTGCACCTGTTTCCTTGAACATCTTGTCAAGTTGCTGCTGCATTTTCTCCCAGATAGCATAGCCATAAGGCTTGATAACCATACAACCACGCACGGCACTCTGCTCTGCAAGGTCGGCTTTTACCACGAGATCATTGAACCACTGGCTGTAGTTGTCGGCCCTTTTAGTTAATTCTTTTAATTCTTTTGCCATTTTTATAAGGTATTGTTCAAATTTGCGTGCAAAATTACATAAAAAATATGAAACACGTATACATATTATTAAATTAATTGCTATCTTTGCACCCAAATTTGAGGTTTAACAATTAAAATTTGTTGAAAAATGAAAAGTATGAAATCAGTTGTGGCAGTTTTGTGTGCTGCTATTATTCTTATGGGTTGTAACATGAATAACACTGCTAAGGGTACTGCAATTGGTGCTGGTAGTGGTGCAGTTCTAGGTGCTATTATCGGTAAGGTGGCTGGTAACACTGCTATTGGTGCAGTCGTTGGTGCAGCTGTAGGTGCTGGTACTGGTGCTATTATCGGTAAGAAGATGGATAAGGCCAAGAAAGAGGCAGAAGCTATTCAGAATGCTCAGGTTGAGGAAGTAAAAGATAATAATGGCCTTGATGCTGTGAAGGTGACATTCGATTCTGGTATTCTTTTCGGTACTGGTCAGTCAACGCTTTCATCTACAGCTAAGACTTCACTGAAGGAGTTGGCTACCGTTCTGAAGAATAATAGCGATTGCGATGTTGCTATTCAGGGCTATACCGATAATCAGGGTTGGAAGAACTCTACAGCCGAGCAGAGTGCCCAGAAGAATCAGGCGCTTTCTTTGGATCGTGCATCAGCAGTTTCTTCATACCTTCAGGGTTTGAGCGTTCCTGCCACTCAGATTAAGAGCGTTGATGGTTTTGGAGAGCAGAATCCTGTAGCTTCTAACGCTACAAAGGAAGGTCAGGCTCAGAATCGTCGTGTTGAGGTTTATATGTATGCCTCACAGAAGATGATTGAGGAGGCTAATGCTCAGGCTCAGTAAAAGTGAAGCGAATAGGACGTTTCATTAAGAATACATTGAAATGGATAGTGGTAGCATTCTTTGCTTCCACTATTCTTTCAGTTGTAGCCCTTCGGTTTTTCCCAGTTTATTTCACACCGCTGATGATTATGCGTTGTTACGAGCAGGTGAAAGCGGGAAAGGATCTGAAATTATCCCATCACTGGGTGCCATTGAATCAGATTTCGCCCAATCTTCCTGTGGCAGTCATGGCTAGTGAAGATGCCAAGTTCCTGAGTCATCACGGTTTTGACTTTCAAGCCATAGAACATGCTGTAAAGCGAAATAAGCAACACCCGGAAAAACGTAAGCTAGGTGCTTCTACCATTTCACAACAGACGGCTAAGAATGTTTTTCTTTGGCCAGGCAGATCATGGGTACGCAAAGGTTTTGAAGTGTATTTTACGGTGCTCATCGAATTGGTATGGTCGAAGCAGCGCATCATGGAGGTTTATTTGAATTCGATAGAAATGGGGGATGGCATCTATGGTGCAGAAGCTGTGGCTGAAGAGCATTTTAATAAAAAGGCCTTAGATCTTTCCAAGCCACAGTGTGCTCTGATAGCGGCAACACTGCCAAACCCGCGAAAATTCTCAAGTTTACATCCTTCAGGCTATATGCTTAAGCGCCAGTCTCGTATTCTTCGCGAGATGAAGCATGTTTCTAAGTTTCCCTAAGTTCCCAGAAAGCAACAGCGGCCGCTGCTGCTACGTTAAGTGAGTCTACATCGTGTTGCATAGGAATGCGCACGGTAAAGTCAGCTTTGTCAATTGTTTCTTGTGGTAATCCTTCGCCTTCTGTTCCCATAATCACAGCCAAGCGATCTTGAGCTTTTAAGATAGGGTTATCCAGTGAGATGGAATTGTCAGAGAGTGCCATAGCTGCAGTCTTGAAACCTAGTTTGCTAAGCGATGCATAATCATCAAGCCATGTCCAAGGAACGAGAAACACAGTTCCCATAGAGACTCTGATTGATCGACGATTCAGCGGGTCGCACGAACTGCGTGTCAATAACACGGCATCGATGCCAAGTGCTGCTGCAGAGCGGAATATGGCACCTATATTGGTCGTATCACATACAGCATCGATGACACAAACACGATGAGCATCCTCTAAAATATCAATGATGCTTGGTTCTGGCTTACGTTTCATGGCGCACAGTACACCTCGAGTAAGGGTATAGCCAGTTAATTGTGCCAGTAATTCGCGCGAGCCTGTATAAACAGGCATACTGGGACAAGCCTCGATGATAGCTGCAGCATCACCATCAATATGTTTTTGTTCACAGAGCAAGGCTGTGGGTTCATAGCCCGCCTTAAGTGCCACGTGAATAACCTTTGGACTTTCTGCAATGAAGATGCCCTGTTCAGCATTCAGACGATTACGAAGTTGGGCCTCGGTCATCGAACTGAACATTGCGATGCGTTCATCCTGTAATGAGGTAATCTCTTGAATCATTTTGTATAGAAATCAATGAGCCTGGTTAGCGCCAGTTTGCAAATCAGGCAGAATTCCGGTTCCTCATTGGTGCGCATACGACAGTCTTCAAAACCTCGCCAAACACCATTTGTCAGATAACCGCCACCTTCAAAAAGTCCAGCTTTGCCCTCGTTATACAGGTTTTCCCATTTGGCACTGAAGTTGCATTTGGTTGTAATGTTCGGCTCCCAAGGCTCTGTATCTGGAAAGTACATCGGATCGTCATTGCCATAAGCATACTCGTCTCCTAACCCTCCGAAGGAATGGCCGAATTCATGAACTACTACAGGACGGAAGTTTTTCCCTCGCGTGTAACTGAGGTTATATGAGTTGTAGATGCCACCGCCACCATATTTTTCGGTATTAACAAGGATGATGATATGTTCGTAAGGCGTGCCCGACAGTACGTCGTGGAGTTTCTTAAGATGTAGCGTTGTGAGATATCGGTCGCTATAGAAAGTGTCGAAGTGTGAACCAAGTGCTGTGTTTTTCCAGATGCCGTTTGCAGGCTCGCTCGTACCGCTGTCGACAGAAGGCGAGAGAACGGCTATAATATTGAAGCGGTTGCGAAGTTGCATGAAAGGCTCATGTTGAAAAAGTGCTTCTATCGCTGTTTTGCAATCCTCAAGGAAAGTATTCATTTCCTGCTGTTGGTAACCTTCTGCCACATAGGCGATATGGATGCAGCGGGTTGTATCCTGTGCTTGCTGAAGTGTTACAAACGGCGTATGAGCTATCTGATCGGTTTTACGGATAAGAATGTCTTGAGGGTCTACCGTGTGCGTCATACTGCAGACGGTTTTATCGTGATAGTCGTAAAGTTCTACGGTAATGATGACAGGCTGCTTGGGATAAGGAACAAGGAAGACGTTTTCGAACGACTTCTGTACTCGTCTTGATTCCTCTGTTGAAAGCCATTCCTGATAGAGAGTTGAGAAGGAATTGCGATAAATGATTTGTTTGTCGCCCGAAGTGGTACGTACAATCACTTGTCCATTACCTTTCAATGGAACCTCTGCCAAACGTTCACGTTTCCCATACCATCGAGGCATAGAAACAAGTTCGTCTACGTAAATCTCGCTATGTGTCTGATTACCAGAAAAGGTATAATCAAGGCGAAGCGTGCGATCTTCAAAATAGTCCTCGAACTTTTGTGCATGCGTACTGATGAAAGTCAGTAACAGGGCAATGGATACTAAGGTAATTCTCATATTTCTTTTATGCATTTTTTTACATAATCTCGTTCCCAATCAGCTTCGTGAAATCTTACTTTGTCAAATTCAAGCAAGTCGATGTCTATAGTCACTATTCCAGACTCATCATGCTTTCTTCCAAGCGATTGCTCTATTTTCTTTAAGAAGATATTTAACTGATCTGAATCCAAGTTTGTTCTCCCTTTTACGGCTTGATTTAGATACTTCTCCTTGTGATCAGTATTGACAGGCTTAGTCCAATGCTCTTTGGAGTACCTACAATCTGATAGCAGAAAGCCAATACGCTTTCTGGCTGCTTCCAGATTCTCTTTCGCATCAACATTCGAAGCTAGAGATAGGATGACGACATGTCCTTGCTTATTCATAACGTTTGCAAAGATAATAAAAAAAGATATAGAAATGAAAGAAAATGTGGCTTTTTTGTGAATTTCTGCTAGATTATTTGGTTAATTGAAATAAAAAGTGTAATTTCGCAGCGTTTTTCAGAAACAAGAGTATTTAAAACATTATAAAATAACAATCAAAATGAAGAAGTACAACTTTAACGCAGGTCCTTCAATGCTTCCACGCGAGGTGATTGAGAAGACCGCTCAACAGTGTCTTGATTTTAATGGTTCAGGTCTTTCTTTGATGGAGATCAGCCATCGTGCAAAGGACTTTCAGCCTGTAGTAGATGAGGCTGTAGCTCTCGTAAAGGAGCTCCTTGAGATTCCTGAGGGTTACTCCGTGATTTTCCTTGGCGGTGGTGCCAGTCTGGAGTTCTGCATGATTCCTTACAACTTCCTGATTAAGAAGGCTGCTTACCTGAATACAGGTGTTTGGGCTAAGAAGGCTATGAAGGAAGCTAAGCTTTTCGGTGAGGTAGTAGAGGTGGCTTCTTCTGCTGATGCCAACTATACCTTCATTCCTAAGGATTGGACAGTTCCCGCTGATGCTGACTATCTGCACATCACAACCAACAATACTATTTATGGTACAGAGATTCGTAAGGATCTTGATGTCAACGTTCCTCTGATTGCTGATATGTCATCCGACTTTATGAGCCGTCCTGTTGATGTTAGCAAGTATGACGCTATCTATGCTGGTGCTCAGAAGAACCTTTCGATGGCTGGTGTAACCATCATTATCGTGAAGGATGAGAAGTTGGGCAAGGCTCCTCGCGAGATTCCTACGATGCTCGACTATCGTACACACGTAGACAAGGGTTCCATGTTCAATACTCCTCCAGTAGTGCCCATCTACTGCGCACTCGAGAACCTCCGCTGGATTAAGAAGCAGGGTGGTGTAGAGGCTATGGACAAACTGGCTCAGCAGCGTGCAGAGATCGTCTATGGTGAGATCGACCGCAACAAGATGTTTGTAGGTACTGCTAAAGAAGAAGATCGTTCACTGATGAACCTTTGCTTCGTGATGGCTCCTGAGTACAAGGAACTTGAGAAAGACTTCCTCGACTTCGCAGTTTCCAAGGGTATGGTTGGCGTGAAGGGTCACCGCTCAGTTGGTGGCTTCCGTGCTTCTTGTTACAACGCTCAGACCATCGAGGGCTGCAACGC
Source organism: uncultured Prevotella sp. (assembly GCA_905234145.1). GTDB lineage: Bacteria > Bacteroidota > Bacteroidia > Bacteroidales > Bacteroidaceae > Prevotella. The sequence goes on from CAJOGK010000009.1 coordinate 30,690, forward strand.
GCTCGTAGCATGCATGAAGGAGTTTGAAGCAAATCATTAATGAGAATAAAAGATTTAAAAGAAATTAGAATAATGAGAATAAATTAAAATGAAAGTTTTAGTTGCAACAGAGAAGCCATTCGCAGCAGCTGCTGTTAATGGTATAAAGGCAGAAATTGAGGCAGCCGGCAATGAGTTGGTACTGCTCGAGAAATATACAGAAAAGGCTCAGTTCTTAGATGCAGTGAAGGATGCTGATGCACTGATTATCCGTAGCGATAAGGTCGATGCAGAGGTATTGGACGCTGCTAAGCAGTTGAAGATTGTAGTTCGTGCCGGTGCTGGTTACGACAACATCGATCTGGCTGCTGCTACTGCTCACAACGTAGTAGCCGAGAACACCCCAGGTCAGAACTCTAATGCTGTAGCCGAGCTGGTATTTGGTCTGCTCGTTATGGCCGTTCGTGGTTTCTATAACGGTAAGAGCGGTTCTGAGCTGCTTGGTAAGAAGTTGGGTATCCTCGCATTCGGAAATGTGGGTCGTAATGTGGCTCGCATCGCCAAGGGTTTCGGTATGGACGTTTATGCTTACGATGCTTTCTGCCCTGCAGAGGTTATCGAGGCAGCTGGTGTACACGCAGTAGCTAATCAGGATGCACTCTTCGAGACTTGCGATGTTGTTTCACTCCATATCCCTGCTACACCAGAGACCAAGCAGAGCATCAATGCTGCTTTGGTAGGTAAGCTGAAGAAGGGTGGTGTTCTCGTCAACACAGCTCGTAAGGAGGTTATTAATGAGCCTGAGCTGATTAAGCTGATGGCTGAGCGTGAGGACCTGAAGTTCGTTACTGACATTATGCCTGATGCTAACGACGAGTTCGCTAAGTTCGAAGGTCGCTACTTCTCAACTCCTAAGAAGATGGGTGCTCAGACAGCCGAGGCCAACATCAATGCTGGTATCGCTGCAGCCAAGCAGATCAATGCTTTCTTCAAGGACGGTGATACCAAGTTCCAGGTGAACAAGTAAAAAATAAGCAGTTGAATGAAAAAGAAAGCCTCTCAAATTCGAGAGGCTTTCTTTTTATTTGGCTACGTAAACCTTACCGTTTTGGATATAGAGACCTCTTTGGGGATTCGTGATGCGCTGACCGCTGAATTTGTGCTGCAAAAATAAGATTTATTCGTGAGCTATACAAATAATCCTTGCAAAGATTTTGAGATTCGGAAGAATTTGTGTATTTTTGCACCACTAAAATCAAAATCTTAAAATAAACGATTATGCAAAGTGACCCAAAGCAGTGTTTATACTGCACCAACAATCAGACGCTTCATGATCTGATGATTGAGTTCGCCCAGTTGTCAGTATCGCGTGCTTTCCTGTTTAAGGAGCAAACCTATCGTGGCCGTTGTCTCGTAGCCTATAAAGACCATGTGAACGACCTTAACGAACTGTCGGATGAAGACCGTAATGCCTTTATGGCAGATGTCGCCCGTGTAACGCGTGCCATGCAGAAGGCCTTCAATCCCGAGAAGATTAACTATGGTGCTTACAGTGATAAACTGTCACACCTGCATTTCCATCTGGCTCCAAAGTATGTAGATGGTCCCGATTATGGAGGCGTGTTCCAGATGAATCCAGGCAAAGTGTATCTCTCAGATGCAGAATACGCAGAGATGATTGAGAAGCTCAAGGCTAATCTCTAATGTTTAATCTTTAATGTTTAATGTAATTCATGGCAATTATTAAACCCTTTAAAGGTATTCGTCCGCCAAAGGATTTGGTAGAGAAAGTAGAGAGCCGTCCATACGATGTGCTCGATAGTGAAGAGGCTAGGGCAGAGGCTGGCGATAACGAGATGAGCCTTTACCACATCATCAAACCTGAGATTGATTTCCCTGTAGGCACTTCTGAGTATGACCCTCGTGTGTACGAGAAAGCAGCCGAGAATTTCCAGAAGTTCCAGGATAAGGGTTGGTTGGTTCAAGACGCGCGCGAACATTATTATATATATGCGCAAACGATGAACGGAAAAACGCAGTATGGCCTTGTGGTATGTGCCCATACCGATGACTATATGGCTGGCCGCATCAAGAAACATGAGCTTACCCGTCGCGATAAGGAAGAAGATCGTATGAAGCATGTGCGTGTAAACAATGCCAATATCGAACCAGTATTCTTTGCCTATCCCGATAATAGCGTACTCAACGATTTGATTATGCGCTATGCTGCCACTGAGCCCGAATACGATTTCATTGCCCCTATCGATGGTTTCCGCCACCAGTTCTGGGTAATATCTGACGAGGCTGATATGCAGACCATCACAGAGCAGTTTGCCAAGATGCCTTCGCTCTATATTGCTGACGGTCATCATCGTTCGGCCGCTGCAGCCCTCGTAGGTGCAGAAAAGCAGAAGCAGAACCCCAACCATAAAGGCACCGAGGAGTATAACTTCTTTATGGCCGTATGCTTCCAAGCTTCACAGTTGACTATCCTTGATTACAACCGTGTGGTAAAAGATCTCAATGGCATGAGCTCTGAAGAGTTTTTGGCAGCCTTGCAGGTAAACTTCATTGTAGAGGATAAAGGTACTGAAATCTATAAGCCCCAGCAGTTGCATGAGTTCTCGCTTTATTTAGATCAGCACTGGTTTAGCTTAAAGGCCAAAGAGGGAACCTACGATAATACTGATCCTATTGGTGTGCTCGATGTGGATATCTCCAGTCGCCTGATTCTCGATGAGATTCTGAACATTGGCGATCTGCGCTCTTCACAGCGTATCGATTTCGTAGGCGGTCTTCGCGGTCTTGGCGAGTTAAAGCGTCGTGTCGATTCTGGTGAGATGCGCGCTGCCTTAGCCCTCTATCCAGTATCGATGCAGCAGATCATGGATATTGCCGATAGCGGGAAAATCATGCCGCCTAAGGCTACTTGGTTCGAACCAAAACTCCGTTCGGGATTGGTTATCCACAAACTCAGTTAAGTATGAAAACGAAGCATGTACAATATCAGACTCACGGCACGTGTTCACAACTGATTGATGTGACAGCCGATGAGAACGACGTTATCCAGCAGGTGTTTTTCCTTGGAGGTTGCAATGGCAACCTTCAGGGAATTAGCCAGTTGGTGCGTGGTCAGAAGATCGACGATGTGATACCTAAGATCAACGGTATCCGTTGTGGTGCGAAGGGTACATCGTGCCCCGACCAGTTATGCCGCGCCTTGGAGCAATTAAAACAAGCACCGCTAGAGTAATCCTAGCAGAGAACTCAATGTTAAGAATCAGCCGCATTATAGTATTATTCTTGCTATTTTCGGTAATAGTATGTTCTTGTACCAAGAACAATCACCAGACTGCAAGTTCAGACGAGATTTTTCTCGATGCCATCCAGAATCTGCGCGACGAAGGTGACTATTTAGAAGCCATGAATCTGGTAGATAGTCTTGAACGTACAAGACTTATCAGTGACGAATTGGCCAATAGCTATCGTGGCTCCATCTATTATGATATGGGGCAAACCCGCAGTGCAGAGTATTATCTGCGCAAGTCGCTGGCTAACGAACAGTTGCTGAATGAGAATCGCAACAGATACTATGATTCTCGTGTAGAGCTGGGTACCTTGCTTACCAATAAGGGCGATCAGGAAGGCTTTCTTGATAATGCTCTAAAGGCATACGCCATATCTAAGAATGACACGTCGCAGCATGCCCGTTGCAGCTCGGCGCGACTCCTCGGACAGATTGGTAACTGTCAGTTATGGCTCGGCAGAAAAGAGGATGCAGAGAAGAATTTCAGGCAGGCTTATTCTGATAGCAAGAATCTGCTTGAGGCGTATCATACTGAGAAAAATGCGCACTTGATAACTGGACTGCTCAACAATATCATCATAGAATACAACAACACTCACAATTTCCATGCAGCAAAGCCTTGGCTCGAATTGATGGCTCAGAGCGTAGAGACGCTTGCTACATTCGATGACTGTCCGGCTGACGTGCTCGACGAGATGCGGGCACGTCTGGCCGTAAATCGCGCCATTATCTACGTAGAAACAGGCAGTAAGGCTGAAGCTGATAAATATTTCAAGGAGTTCTTGTCGTACAACTATGCTGATACCGACAATGGATTGCTCGATAAGTGTGTGTATTATGAATCGTCAGAGCAATGGAAGGCAGCAGCCATGTTGCAGGAACAACTCGACTCACTTGATCTGGCACATGGCGTTCCGCTCTCAATGGACTACCTGAATTCATCCCTCGGCTCCATGTTTGAATGTCAACTGAAGTCGGGCGACAGTAAGTCGGCTCTCACTACTGCCGAGCGGATAGTTAGTCTGCTCGACTCCGTAAACAAGATACAGCAAAAAAGCGATGCTGCCGAATTGGCTACAATTTATGAGACTCAAGAGAAAGAGCAGAAAATAGCCGATCAGCAGCACTATCTGTCTCGTATGCGCTCTGTAAGTCTATTCATCGCTTTGGTACTCGTATCGCTGTTCTTTGTTGTCTACACCCTATATCGCCGCAGGGCTATGCGTCGACTTAAAGAAGCTTACGATCAGCTGGAAGAGACCACGATGCAGAAAGAACGTATCGAGTCGGAACTTCGAATTGCCCGCGATATCCAGATGTCAATGGTGCCGAATGTTTTCCCCAAAACCGATAGGTTGGATATCTATGCATCGATGACACCTGCCCGCGAAGTTGGGGGCGACCTTTACGATTATCTACTAGAAGGCGACAGACTCTTTTTCTGTGTTGGTGATGTAAGTGGAAAGGGCGTACCTGCGTCACTGTTCATGGCACAATCGATACGACTCTTCCGCGCACTTGCCAAGCAGCAGATGATGCCGGCAGAGATAGCCCAACGTATGAATGCTGAGTTATCTGAAAAGAATGATGCAGGCATGTTTGTTACCTTATTCATCGGACTCATTGATTTGTCAACAGGCCATCTTCACTTCTGTAACTGCGGCCATAACCCGCCCGTTATTGGCGGTGATGATCATCATGGCGAATTCTTGCAGATGGAAGCTAATGCACCTATCGGTCTCTGGCCCGGATTAGAGTTTGTGGGTGAGGAGATTGATACAATTAAACATCGGCCGTTGTTTGTATATACCGACGGACTCAACGAGGCCGAGAATAATCAACAGGAGCAGTTTGGCGATGACAGGCTGCTCGACATCCTGCGCCAGACACATTACGACAGCGCCCAACAGGTAATAGAAACCATGAAGCAACGTGTAGAAGCTCATCGTGCAGGTGCAGAGCCCAACGATGACTTAACGATGTTGTGTCTTATGGTAAGCTAAAAAACATATCTTTTGTCGCCTTGTCGCCTGTCGTCAATCTCCGAAGCTTGACCTCAATACATATAAAAAGCAGTATTGGCCCGCATCCTCTGCGAGCCAATACCGATATGCGACAACATGCCCCAAAAGCGACAAACATCAATTTATGCCCAAATCCCTGTCGCAAATGTTGTTTGCAAGCCTTGTGAAAAATGACTTTTCGCAAATTCTTGCTGTTTTATTTGCAAACTTCACTTTTTCTTCATATCTTTGCAAACGAGATTAATGAAATGGGTGTAACATTTGACGATACAGAGAAAAAGTTTGTGTTCGATTTCGAGCACGATGGCGCAGAAGACATTGTGAGTCTGACTGGCAATGGCTATCAGGTAGAGGCATTTGGCAAATGCTTCTATTATGGTTATGAATTCTCTGATCAGGTAGAAAGCTCTGTGCGTACCGCTTTTATCAAATATGTGAAATTCACTGAAGCATTGCAGGATACGCCAGATCTGACAAATTTCATCAAGAAAGCTGTAGATAATCTCCATAAAAAGATTAATCTTTACAACTTTGATCTTGTGGTTATGCCAGAGTCTTCGAGTAAGGTGAACCAGTATATGTTGCGCTATATCTACAGATTTGCGCAACCAACATTATATAAGATGACGCTTGTAAAGGCTCTTCCCTCAAACATATCTTTCGATATGAAAGCCTACGAGAAGCAATATCTTGACGATGTCTTAGAGAATGGAATGCCTCGTTATTCGGAAGCTGCGAAAGAACAGGCAAAGAGTTCCATCAACGCCATGTTGGAGATGATTCATCAGAAGGATTATTTCACGATTGCCAAAGATGTGAAGAAGAGCAGGCTTCGTCCTTATATAATGAACTTTCTCAGATTTGAATCTGATGAAGAAAAGGAACTATGTGCCATGATTCGTCAACAGAATGTTTTGGTGATTGACGATGTCACAACCAGCGGCTCAACACTTAATGAAGTTCTCCGTACACTAAGAATTCTTAACGAAGACAACGACATTACCATTTTCAGCCTCATAGGCCGTAAGGATCTGATGGCAGATGCGGTGTAATAAAGTGGTAGCTCCTCTAACATAACGAATCGAGGCAAAGGAAAGTTGGTGCTGTACTGAGCATTTGCTGCGATGGCGATCATTGCGACCATCATTGTGATAAATAACTTTTTCATGATTCAATAGTGTTAAATGTTCGTGCTGCAAAAATAGAAATTAATCCCGCAACCTTCAAGCAAGAACCAATCACAAGGCTTGTGAAAATCACTTTTTTTATAGAAATCGTTTTTCTTAAAGAAAAAAGTTGTATATTTGCAGAACCAATGATTAAAAGTTTATGACGAACTACTTGATCAGCGAAGCAATAGGTGATATAGCAGGGAGTGCTTACGAAGGAAGAGGCCACCGCATAAAAGATTATAATAAGGTGAAGATGTTCAGTTCCAGAGCACACTTCACCGACGATACCGTACTTACTTTTGCTTGTGCAGAAGCATTCATCGACAACTTTGATATGACGATGAATCTCTGGAAGTGTGCCAACGAACATCGTCATGCAGGCTTTGGCAGTAAGTTCAAACTCTGGATGGCCAGCCACAATCCCCAGCCATATCGCAGTCTTGGCAATGGTTCTGCTATGCGCTGTTCTTCTGCAGGTTGGTTAGCAAACACAGAAGAAGAGTGTATTCGTATGGCTCACGAAACTGCTGCCCCCACGCACAATCACCCGGAAGGTTTCAAAGGCGCAGAAGCAACAGCCCTCGCCATCTTCCATCTCAAAAATGGCAAAGACAAGGAATTCATTCGTACGAATATCCTCGATCACTACTACCCAGATTGGTCAAATAAGAAATACGCTGAGTTCCACGACTCTTATATCTTTTACTCCACTTGTGCAGGAACCGTTGGCCCCGCTATTATCTGCTTCTTAGAATCAGAAGATTATGTAGACTGCATTAAACTCGCCATTTCCCTTGGAGGCGATGCTGATACCCTCGCTGCCATCGCAGGCCCCATGGCCTACGCCTATTACAAGAAGATGCCCGATGCGCTAGTCTATCAGGCATTGAAGAAGCTTCCAGATTGGATGGTAAAAGTTAGTGAGAGATTTGATGAGATAGTTAATTCAAAGTAGCAAGTATGAACTACCCGCTGATATCTGAATATATAGAGGCCATCAAATCGGCAGAGGATAACTTTGAAGAATTGAGTTATCTAAGGCCAGTATTGGGTGATGATGGACTGCCA
>CAJOGK010000009.1:38325-47867 GCA_905234145.1 uncultured Prevotella sp.
GGAAGGACGCTCTGAAGCATATAAGTTAATTGCGGATGAGCTAAAGAATATCTCCTCCCATTATTTATCGCCTATTGAATACTATGAGAAAGAATTATTTGTAGATTCAAGTCAGACAGACGAGACAGAATTTCCTATATTATTGATGGATTGGGTAGAAGGCAAGCCGTTAGATGCATTTATTAAGGAGAATGTAGAAAAACGCTATGTCTTGCACATGCTTTCTATCAATTTTAACAAATTGGCCTCATGGCTATTAACACAACCTTTTGCCCACGGAGATCTGAAACCTGATAACATTCTTGTAAAAGAGGATGGACAACTTATGCTCGTTGATTATGATGGAATGTATGTCCCTGCTATGAAAGGTCAAAAGGCTCGCGAAATTGGGAGTCCTGGATTTCGACATCCGTCCCGTAATGAAAACTGCTTTAATGAACATATTGATGACTTTGCTATCGCATCCATAGCTTTGTCATTAAAGGCAATTGCAATAAAACCTTCTTTATATGATGGTTTGGGAGGAAATGACAAATTGCTTTTCTCTGAATTGGATTATTTGTATAGAAGTGGAGGAAAATGTTTTTCTGTTATACAGCCACTACTGAAAAATGATATTCTTTGCACTTTATTTGGTGTTTTTATGATTGCATGGGCAAAGAATGATATATCTTCAATCTCATATAAATTGTTGAATCCTGATAATTCACTTCATAGTGATGTTGTATATGCTATGGCACAATATGAAATTACAAGGCATAATATATACCATATAAAGAATTATAAAAAGGCATTTGATGCTTTCATGTTCTTGGCTAAGTATGGCAAAGTAAGAGGTGAAGAAGAAGAAGGTATAGGATATGTTTGTGGACGTGCATTAGGTGAGAATGGTCTAGGTTATATGTATGCAAAAGGATTGTTTATAGAGCAAGATTATGAAAAAGCAGCAAGTTGGTTTAGGAAGTCTTCTAAACGTAACTTTGCTGTTGCACTCCATAATTTGGGAGTATGCTTTGCCAAAGGTAAAGGTGTTCCAAAGAACCCAGAGGAAGCAGCAAAGTATTATAGAAAATCTTCGAATTTTGGATTCTTGGAACCATTTACGGATATGGGAGAATATGGTGGTTGGGTGAGAGTTGAAACTTTCCTTTTATAGTTGACAAGTATGAACTATCCACTGATATCAGAATATATTGAGGCCATCAAATCGGCAGAGGATAACTTTGAAGAATTGAGTTATCTAAGGCCGGTATTGGGTGATGATGGACTGCCTATTATGACAAGTGGCAACTTTGCTGTGGTCTTTAAGATGGAGAATGTGCATAATGGGAGGTTCTATGCTGTGAAGTGCTTCACAAAGGAGCAGGAAGGACGAGCTGAAGCTTATAATGAGATCGCAACAGAATTGAAATGTGTCTCATCACCTTATATTCTCTTCATCCGATATTTGGATAAGGAACTTTTTGTGGATACTGACCAGACTACGGAAACGGAGTTTCCTGTGTTGTTGATGGACTGGGTAGATGGTAAGACGCTCGACAAATATCTGCGTGAGAATCTTGATGACAAGTATGTTCTCGAAATGCTGGCTTATCGCTTCAGTCAGTTGGCTCAGTGGCTTATTCCTCAGCCCTTTGCTCATGGTGACCTGAAGCCTGATAATATCTTAGTTCGTGAGGATGGAACTCTCGTTCTCGTTGATTATGATGGAATGTATATACCATCCATGAAAGGTCAAAAGTCTCGCGAGCTTGGCTCCCCCGATTTCTGTCATCCGCAACGAACTGAGGATGATTTTGATAATCATATTGATGACTTCCCACTTGTATCAATCCTCATATCACTTCACTCCATTTCAATAGATCCTCATTTGTTGGAAGAATATGGAGTTTCTGATAGATTGTTATTTTCTGGAAAAGATTATCTTAATTTAGATAACCATCCAATTATCAATAAATTGTTTCTGTATAATGATCCAAATTTAAATGTTCTAATAAGCATTTTTACGTCTTTGATAAAACATAAGTTTTGTTTTACTATCCCCTTATTTAAAAAGCCTCATAAAAGGGGAATAATAGATGGATTACGGGTTAATGACGTCTTCTTATTAAGTCAACTTCTAACAGATAACCTTTCTCCAACTCCTCCCAAACCAATAGATGTTATTTATGCAAGTTTGATTGATTTGGATGATTTTTTATCTGCAAATGGAATAGATTATATGCTTACAGGATCATTAGGACTGTATATGCATGGACTTACACCATATACATATTTACCACATGATATTGACATCATTGTATTAGATGGTGGCAATCCTTTATACAATGCTGATGAATTATTAAACTTATTTGAACATTATTGTGGTAGTAAAGGGCCTATATATGAAGATGGAACACGGACGTTTGTCTTCCACGTTGGCAACAATAACGTTGAAGTAAATGCTTTTCTGCATTGCGATGCATTATTTGCTCCTTATAATTATGAAGTGATGCTTGTTGGAGAGCATAAAATTAAAGTTCGTGATGCACTTTGCATATTGAAGGAGAAGTATAAATTGCACAGATTGAAAGACTATCAATTTAATATTGATCTCCAAAATATTATGAATGGCTTATTAAGTGAAGATGCAGAATTAAATATGCTTTCAGAAAAAGAGATTTTTAATGTAACCAGCCTTGTGGATCGCATTAATATGTCACTTGATTATTATTATGAGAGAGAATTTAATGATGACTTATCGTTCTAATTTGGAAAAATGAACTATCCGCTGATATCTGAATATATAGAGGCCATCAAATCGGCAGAGGATAACTTTGAAGAATTGAGTTATCTAAGGCCAGTATTGGGTGATGATGGACTGCCAGGCAACTTTGCTGTGGTATTTAAGATGAAAGACAAGCAAAGTGGAAAGTTCTACGCTGTGAAGTGCTTTACAAAAGAACAGGAAGGAAGAGCCGAGGCTTATCGTGAGATTGCAAAGGAACTGGAAAATGTCTCGTCACCTTATCTCGTTTCTATCCGATATTTGGAGAAGGAACTGTTTGTGGATACAGAACAGACGAATGAAACTGAGTTCCCCGTACTGTTGATGGACTGGGTGGAAGGCAAGACACTTGACAAATATCTACGCGAGAATCTTGACGACAAGTATGCTCTTGAAATGCTGGCATATCGTTTCAGCCAGTTGGCTCAGTGGCTCATTCCGCTACCCTTTGCTCATGGTGACTTGAAACCAGACAACATCTTAGTTCGCGAAGACGGCACTCTCGTTCTTGTTGATTATGATGGCATGTATGTCCCTGCCATGAAAGGGCAAAAAGCTCGCGAACTTGGTTCCCCCGATTTCCGTCATCCACTAAGGACAGAGAATGACTTTGATGAACATATTGATGATTTTCCTTTATCTTCGATTCTTTTATCGCTAAAGGCAATTTCATTAAATCCTCATTTGTTGGAGGAACATGGAGCCTTAGACAGATTATTGTTCTCGGCGAATGACTATTACCGGAAATTTGACAGTTTGGTATTTAAGGCCGTGCAACGCCTTGATTATAGTAACAAAATAGTAAATATTCTCTACTTATTCTGGAGTTCATTTTTATCTTCTTTTTATATTGAAAAATACGGATATTTAAAACATTGCCTTAATCTGGATGAACCAACTCCATCAAATAGTGATTGGAGTTATTTACAAACAGCATGTGGAAGAACAAATTTGTCAGAAGGAATAACTGATGAATACGGGACAGTATATAGCAAAGACGGAGAACGTTTACTTAGTGTAAGTTCTTTGGTAAATTTCGGTAATTTTTATAATGTTAAACCTAATACAAGGATAATATGTGATAATGCCTTTGTTGGTTGTTGTAATTTAAAGTATATAGATATTCCCCAAAGTGTAGAAAAGATAGGAGCTTTCGCTTTCAATGGATGCAGTTATTTACAATTTCTCAAAATTCCAGAAGGTGTAGAAGTCTTGAGAACTGGATTGTTCAATGAATGTTCTTCATTACTTCATATATATATGCCGGACAGCGTTAAGGCCATTTTTAGCGAAACTTTTCAAGGATGTGTGTCGTTGAAGTCTATTGATATACCTATATATGTAACTTCTATAGGTTCTTATGCATTCTCTGGGTGTAAAAGTATGAAGAAAATGGATATTCCTAATAGCGTAACCACCATCGGTAAATGGGCTTTTGAAGGATGTGAAGAACTAAAACGAATCAACCTGTCAAATGGAATATCAAAAATTGAATGTGGTTGTTTCTCAGGCTGCAATAAATTAGAAGAAGTTTTTGTTCCTAAAGGAGTAACAAGTATTGCCGATAAAGCTTTCGAAGATTGTAAGAAGCTTAAGACTGTTTATATTCCCGATAGTGTTTTAGAAATTTGTGATGAGGCATTTACTGGATGCGATAGTCTTATGTCTATTGTTGTACCTAAAGAGAAAAAGTTTATGTTTGACAATCTTCTTCCAAATAATAAAGACAAAATAATAGAGGTTGATTCAGGAATACAGGATTTCAGTACAGTTGTATCAAAAGTAGATTTGAGCAATGTGTGGACGGATGAATATGGAGTAATTTATAGCTTGGATAAAACACAACTACTAAGGTGCCCAATAGAACTTGTTAGAAAGGGAAATCATGAATGGAAAAAAGGAACCATAAAAGGGAATTATTCAGTAAGACCAGGAACTATATGTATTTGTGACAGAGCATTTTGCAATTGTCCTGACCTAGAAACCATAATATTGCCCCAAAGTGTAAGGCAGATAGGGAAATATGCTTTCAACAATTGTCTAAACCTGTCATTTGTTAACTTAAATGAAGGATTAGAAAAAATTGATGAAAACGCTTTTAGCGGATGTAAGCGACTTACTACAATCCATTTACCAGACAGTATAAAAGTTGTGGGAAATAACGCCTTTGTAGGATGCATGATTAATGTCTCCTTCTCTAATAACGAATGATAAAAATGATGTGTTATGAATATATACGAAATAAATGTTTCAAAAGAATACCGGCAAATTGTCGACTATATCAAGAATGGTTTAAAGGACATTTTTTCTCATTCTCATGCGTCAGAAGGAGATATTTATGTCGTGAATCACTTTCCTGCAGCAACAGATGGATTTGGCGAAACAGAATTATTGATCTTTATAAACATTCCTGATAAAAAAGGAAATTATTACTGGCATATTGATAATAATAAACGATATTATCTAAATAGTCTGGTGATAGGAATTAAGATGTTGTATGATGATAGTATCACTGATGCAGATAATACTACCCTTTATTCATCTGAAGGGTATCTTGATTATATAGAAGAATTAGGAAATGAGGAGTTCTATTTACAAAAGTTTTCTTCTTGTTGTAATAATTCCCTTCGAAAATGTGCCTATTTTTACGGAATAGTTACGTCTGGGTGCAAAAAATCATTTACGAACGATTATATCCTATTTAACTCCCCACTAAACATTTCAAAGGTTTTGTATTCTGCATGCCGTCGGACTATATTTAAACAAGGAATTAATTGCTTTGGGAAAATTGACAATCTGGGGGCAATGGTTAGAAACTATATTGATGAAGCCAATGACAGAACTGAAATAGGAATTCTGACCAAAAAACGAATAGAAAAGATTACCGAAAAAGGAGTGAAAACCCCTCTTAGAGTTCTTGCTAATCAAGGTAAGGCAATAACTATATTACGAGGAAAGGCAGGATGTGGAAAAACATTAATGCTCACAAGAGTTTTTAATAGTGTTATTGCATCTGGGCATCATTGTCGATTCCTAACTTTCAATCATTTATTGATATTTGATTTGAAACACTGTCTCTGTAGAATACCTGCTTATAGGAATACAAATGCATATATTCACACTTTACACTATTTCTTTTATCATTTTTCAAAGAAAATGGGAATACATTCTCTTTTTACAGAGGAAAGACTCAAAGAATTGATGGATGTTTGTGTACAAAGAATAGACATTGCAAATGAATATATTCAATCATATAAAGAAGAAACCAATCAATGGCCTAACAATGAGCAGTTTTGGGAAAAATATAAGGAAGATATTGATTCTGGCGATTCTACAGAAATCACCAAATATCTTAAGTTTTTAGATATTAATATATATGGTATTGAATCACTAATAGAATTACGGGAAGCATACATACAAAAAAGAAAAGATCTGCTTTCGAATGAACTTGGAAGTAAGTTATTTGTCGAAGATTATAACAAAGTATTAGAGAATACATATTTGATGCTTGATAATCCACGTGAGTTTTACGAGAAATATAAAATAAAGGATAGGCGTGAATTGCTAAATCTCATGTCAAGAACTGATAGGACAGGAGATGACGATTTTACGTCTGAATATCGATATGAAGAGTTTAGTAAAGATGTTCAAAATGTAGTCATGCATACCAAATGGTGGTCGAAGAGTGTGTTAATTGATGAAGCACAAGACTGTAATAATTACGAGAAATTGATATTGATGAAAGTATATGGTGCAGAAAATATTGTTGTTACTTCTGGCGGAAAAGATCAGTTAATAAGAACTTCACTCGTTACAGACTGGACTCATGCATTAGAAAAACCAATCCCAGCTGATTTCCCCCCGCTTACAGGTAGAAGTTATCGCCAAAAAGAAAACATTGTCAAGTTTGTGAATTCATTTGGAGAACGCTATAATATTACAAGTCCCATAAAATCAGCAAATGAATCTCATGGGTTTGGGCGTGTAATAATTGATACCAGAAATAGTATCCGTGGCTTTTCAAGCGAGACGCTAAGTCAAATTAGGGAAGAAGGAAAAGTTTATGGTTGTTCAGATTATGAAAATTGTTTGGTGATACTTCCAACAACAGGATATACCTCTAGAACTAGAGAAAGAGGAATCGTTATTGATGAACTAGACAATGTTGATATTGTTGACAGATCAACAAACAGAAAGTTGGAAATAATCAATAAAGATCTAAAGATATGGAATGGTATTGTTGAGAGGAAAAGTGAATTGCCTGTTCCTGCTGCAAATCAAACTAGGTTTATATATTATGAATCATGTAGAGGTTTAGAAGCCTGGAATGTGTTGTGTGTCGACTTAGACTCTTTTTTTTATAACATGCGTTCTAGTAAAGATGCAGAATTATATGCGAGAACAAATCTGGATTTTTTCTCAAACGAAGAAGAATTAAAGAGTGAATTTGCATTGCATTGGGTCTATATGGCACTAACTAGACCAATCGATACACTATATATAAGATTGGCAGTTCCATCAAATGAGTTCTCCAAAGAAATAATTGATATAGCCAAGAATTGCAATGCAGAGATTCTCTGTGATGAGCCAACTATGAGTAATTCAGATGATGATTTACCATTTTAACTATTTAAAATATGGGAAAGATGACTATTCGAGTTAAAGCTGTAGTTAATAACAACACTTACAAAAGCGAAGTGGAAAGAAATATTATATGTGAAGAAGAGGAATTAATTGCCTCATGCAAAAGACATATAAGGATGATGCTTGATGAAGATGGACTTTCGGATGTTAGTCCTGATTATATAATAGAAAAAGATTGAGTGTGATATGAACTATCCATTGATTTCGGAATACATAGAGGCCATCAAATCGGCTGAAGATAACTTTGAAGAACTGAGTTTTCTTAGGCCGGTATTGGGTGATGATGGACTTCCTGTGATGACAAGTGGCAACTTCGCTGTGGTCTTTAAGATGAAAGACGAGCATAGTGGGAAGTTCTATGCTGTGAAGTGCTTTACAAAGGAGCAGGAAGGACGTGCTGAGGCTTATCGTGAGATTGCTAAGGAATTGGAAAATGTCTCGTCACCATATATCCTCTCTATTAGATATTTGGATAAGGAACTATTTGTAGATACTGATCAAACATCAGAAACAGAATTCCCTGTTTTGCTGATGGATTGGGTGGAAGGCAAGACGCTTGACAAATATCTGCGTGAGAATCTTGATGACAAGTATGCTCTCGAAATGCTGGCCTATCGTTTTAGCCAATTGGCTCAATGGCTTATCCCTCAACCCTTTGCTCATGGTGACCTGAAACCAGACAATATCTTAGTTAGAGAAGATGGAACCCTAGTTCTTGTTGATTATGATGGTATGTATGTGCCAGCAATGAAAGGGCAAAAGGCTCGTGAGCTTGGTTCACCTGATTTCCGTCATCCACTAAGGACAGAGAATGACTTTGATGAGAATATTGATGACTTCCCAATAACTTTGATACTTTTGTCACTCAAAGCAATATCATTTAATCCATATTATTTAGATGTCTATGGAGCGGCAGATAGATTATTAATAGGCTCCAACGATCTTTATAATTTAAAAGATTGTAGATTTTTAAAAGATGTTATTCCAAGTGGTAACAGGATTGTTGATAGATATGCTTTTTTGTTTTGTACAATCTATTATGAAAGGAGATTGCCTTCACAACTGTATAATAGCATTCCCTTTTCTCTACCTCTGCCAATAATTCCTTATACGGTCGGGAAAGGTATATACTCTCTATATGATAAGGAAAAACAACAATTGTTACCTCTTCAGTACAAATATGTCGACTTTGCAGATCGAACATTAAAAAGCAGTTCTTCTTGTATTATAAGTAATGAATATGGTTCCTGGGATATATTTGGATATAAAAATGCAGCAATTATCTCATATCCTTGTAATTTAACTCATATTCAATGGTACGAGCAAGTGTATAAGTTTGGAAAACTCGGAACACGCTTTATAGTTAAGAATGCATTAAATCGTTATGGAGTCATAGGTGATGATAACACAATCCTCATAGGATGTGTTTATCAAGAAATAAAATCAATTGAGGTTGGGGAAGAAGTTTATTTAATATGTAAAAAAAATAATTATTTTGGGTTGTTCAATAAGGAATTGAAAGTAATAGTTCCTTGTGTTCTAAAGGACTTACATGAGTATTCACTCCTAAAACTCATCGTTTATAAAAACGAACAGGATTCTGTATTTGCCATGGATTTGAATACATTAAAAGAATGTAGAATTCCGTCTAATTACAATAGAATAGTTGACTATAAAGAGGGAATAATAACCTTTGAACTTGCCAACAACCAATACAGGTTTTATAGTTTTGATAAAAGTTGCTACATTAATCCCTATACTTATCAGGAAATATCAAAATTTGCCAAAATACTCATAAAAAGCTCATATGTATTATGCAAAAGAAATGAAACGAACATGTTATTGTCAATTGACGGAACTGAATATCCAATTGATTTTGAAGGAGCACTTAGTCAATATGGTGAAATTGTAATCGGAGTTTCTCCAAATGAAATTAAATGTATTAATCAATTTGGTATTAAAGAAACGAGGTGCAATTATAATGTATATGTTTTCAAAAAGAACATATTGTCAACGCAATTTGTATATAAAGATAATTCAAGTTTCGCAAGTTCCTAACTTGCCAGTTTTAATTGATAGATTTCAACGAAATGACTGAGTTTGTCCGACCTGTTCACGAGCATATCAAGGA
>CAJOGK010000010.1 GCA_905234145.1 uncultured Prevotella sp.
TTTTTCTTACCGAACGTCATAAAGCTATCGAGCCCCTATTCAAACTATCAACCCTTAATCTCGAATGAGACAGGGTGACGCATTGACGAAGTCAGGAATCATTCAAGGATTTGATCAGTTCATAACCAATGACCTGAAGAGTTATGTGCCACTATTTATCATAGCGGCAGTATTGATCATTGCAGTACAGCTAAGAAGTTGGCTACACAAGCGTAAATAACGCAGTAAAGGCTTGCATCCCGCAAGCCTATATTTTTGTTTAAAGCAAAACGAGGAACCTTCATTCACAGGCCCCTCGTTTCACAACACACACTTTCATTGAGTCACATACCATGCAGCTAGTAGCACCAAGCGCGGTCAGAATAGCAGTAGCCACTGATGCAATAATCTGCACAATCCACTTTACGTTTTCCTGACGCGAAGGGGACAGGAACCTTCGCGCCCTCTTTCTTCAAATCGTCCTTAACCTCCACGTTCGGGGTGAAAATAATTCGACGCGTGGTGATCAGACCCGTCTTTACATCTTCGAGGTTATCTACTGCCTTCGAACGCACTCCGAAGCGCATGGTTCCCAGACCTGGCAGGGGTACGCTATGACCCTCAGTGGCCCACGTGCGGATTACTTCACCACTTTAATAGCCATAATTTTTAAGTTAAGTTTTAGTTAGTTTGTTAAAACTTTTGTTATTATTCTCGTTGTCGATTGAAAAGGCCTAAACACTGGATATTAATAGAAAATTTTGCTAGAATTAATGCTAGCAAATGCTAGATTTAAATCTAGCATTTTTTCATTTAACGGTTGAGGTCATTACAATCATCATCTGCCAACAAAAAGTAAAGAAATGTAACTTAAATCGATTTTTTTAATTTCAGAATGCTTACGCTATCACGCTATCACACTATCACATTTGCCGTAATGACGTAACGCCGTAACTTTTGGTTGTTTGAATTGCGCTAACATCAAACTTACGACAAAATCCTAAAATTATTACGTCGCCGTCACTTCAATATATTCTATATATTTATATTATTATATATATTATTATAATAATATATATAATAATATAAATTAGATAATAAGAAATAATAATCTAATAATGACGTAATAATTTTAGGATTTTGTCGTAACTATAAGACAATGTCAAAATGAAAATTGCAAAAGTTACGGCGTTACGTCATTACGGCAGATGTACTACTGTGATAATAGAAGGAAGATTACGTTCTTGAACGGATAGATAGCATTTGGGGCGCATCACTGCGCCCCAAATACCATTTACTAACCAAATTAACCAATTAACTAACAATAACTTAATCTTTATGTATGAAAAAACTAATGCTTCTGTTTGACGATGCAAAAGTACAAAGAAAAACCGATTCGATAAAATCTCTTCAACGAATCGGTCATTTATTTCAGCGAATGAATAGTTTGCGACATCTTTTGGGGCTATATTTGTTGTTTATGGGCATATAGAAATAAAAAAGCGAAGAACCATCTGGCTCCTCGCTTTTACTTATAAACCTATTGTTTATTATAGGATAGGAACTGTGAATGAGCGCCCATCTCTTAAAACAAATGTAATGGATTTATTGTCAGAAGAAACGGTAACCGACTTGAATATGTCATCATTACCATCTTTTCCGTCCTGTCCATTTGTACCATCGGCAACGAAACCTGTGTCACTCCAAGTCTTTCCGCCATCGGTGGATATTTCCCAGTGACGATTTACAGTATTGATGCGCATCTGTGGTGCGATAGCTCCTGTTTCAGACATCGGTTTACCATCTTTTCCATCCTTTCCATCTCTGGCACTGGCAGGAACGCGATTGCCATCTTCATCAAGTAGCCATTGTCCATTGATCGTCCAGTAATAGATTTCATCTTCACCTTGCTTGACATCAATTAAAAAATCGATTTTCTGGCCATCCTTACCGTCCTTGCCGTTTTTCCCTTGTCTGAGAACGATTGTTTTACCAGTATTGAATGTCAAGTAGTATTCCCCGTCTGAACTAATCATCATCTCAGTGATATAGCCATTATTTTCTATTGCTGTGATAATCTGATGGAGGTTCTCAAACTGCGTGTTTGCCTCAAGAACCATTGCCTCAAGGTTTACCACCCTACCGCCAAGCTTCTGTAGCTGGTCAGTATATTCGTACTTGCTACACGATATCGTCATGAGGCAAGCGAGAATTGCAATTAGTGATTTCTTTATCATAGACATACTTAATTATTTGTTGTAGACAGGAATTTTAAACTGTCCGTTATTGGTTGTAACAGTCATGAACTCGCCTTCGCTAGTTACTTCATAGGTTACGCTCAATACGACTTTGTCTCCATCAGCTCCGTTCTTACCATTGGTTCCATCCTTACCCTTGGCAGATGTTCCTGTTGGAGTCCATGTATTACCATCATCGACACTTACCTCCCATTCACCTGTAGTTGTATTAATACGGACTTTAGGTGAGACGGCATCTTTTCCATCCTTTCCGTCTTTTCCATTGACACGTATTTTGTTTCCATTATGCGTGACAAATTCTCCGTTAACCACCCAATAGTAGTTGCCGTCAGTACCCTGAACAACATCGATATCGGGCATCTCAGCATCTTTTCCGTCCAAACCATCAACACCATCAAGGATGAGCACAGGACCAGCTTTGGCGAAATTGATGACGTAGCCATCTGCAGTCTCACGGACTCCGGTGATGTAATCACCATCTTCCATTGCATCAACAATGATCTGCAACGCCTCGATATTAGTGTTCATGGTGCTCACAAGTTCTTCCAATTTTGTAACCCTCTTGTCGAGTGCATCTATCTCGTCCTGATAGTCAGTACAAGATGTGGCGATAGGTAAGCATGCAAAAAGATAAAAAGGTAAAACAACCTTCAGCACTCTTTCAAATAATTTGTTCATAAATGTATTCATAACTCCTAACTCTTAATTCTTAACTTTTAATTCTTAACTCGCAACTTTTAATTGTATTAATACCAATTATCGATACGCTCCGGATGCTCTGGATCATATACATAGCATATGCATACTCGGTTGTCGGAAGGCTTCTCGAACGGTTGTACACGATCACCCTTGGCAAACCTGCGTATACGCCATTCCTGTATTCCTGCATCCCTAAGGTATTGCGAAACAGCGTTGGCGCGCTCACGACTCAGCCTCATGTTGATTGCCGGAGTTCCTGTATCCCTGTCTGCGTAGCCAGAAAGTCTTACGAATGCCTTCGGGTGCTTGTCAAGATAGGCAACAAGGCGCTGGAGTTTCAGCATCTGATTGGATCGGATGTCGCTCCTATTAATAATAAAGTAGATATTTACATTGAATGAGATCTTATCGACAGGTACATCGACAAATACCGTATCTTGCTTAGGTACCACTGGTGCTGGAGCAGCGTAAACAGGTTCTGTTCGTCCGCGGGTCTTGCCGATGAGGAATTTTACGCCCACAAGAGCATTGAAGTGCCAGTCTCGGTTATCGTTCCTTCCTCTCTTTGAATTGAAATGGTCTGGCAGCATATTCGCATTTACTTCTGCACCAATGGCAATGTTGTCGGTAACATTGTAATCAATACCAAGACCAGCTTTGATGACAGGATTCCATCTTGTACTGTTCCATAGCTTTTCCATCCCGACTCCATAGATGGTGCTTGCTGCCTTAGCATCGTCGTTGCCCCAGGTATAAGCAACACCACCACCAAGATAGGCATGGGCATGTGTGCTGCGTTCTGGATCTGAACCGAGGAAAAGTGTTGTTAAGTCAATTTCTGCACCAATGGTTGGCTGTACGAAATTCCATTTGTACTTGGCTGTCGGATAAGCATACTGATTCCGTGCCCAAATTCCGCTTAAACTACCTCGTACTGAAAACAGCTCAGTGATCTGATAACCTGTTGACAATTGTAAACTAGGTGAGATGAGACGAGAGAATTCAGCCTCTCCTACATCAACAGCCGCACCTGCCTGGGCTTTAATCCACCAATGCGGTACAAAGAAAGGCCTTCCTTCAGAAATCATCCGTTGACCTTCTTGAGATGCAACTTGTTGAGCAAACGATGTGAATGGGATCATCGTCAACAAAGCAAAAGCAAATAAGAACTTTAATTTCATAATTTTTAAGTAAATTTTATAGTCGCTCGATATTTAAGCTAGTTATCTTTGGCAAAGGTAAACCTTTTTTTTGTTTTTACCAAATTTTTAGAGGAAAATTTTTAAAAAAAAATATCAAATAGTCGCATTTGGGCTTTTTTGACGATATTTTGGACAAAATTTGGTTATTTGGGGAATTATGCCTACCTTTGCATGCATGACAGAGAAATCACTATCAGGGAAGTATCCCGCCAAGACGGATATCGCTGTATTGCTGCTGTTCTTTACACGTAGCGACACCTTCCAACAGGTGTTCGATGTTGTGCGCCTGGCTCGGCCCTCTAAGCTGTTGCTTTATCAGGACGGCCCTCGGGGCGAGCGCGATTTGGCTGGTATTGAGGCTTGCAGACGTATCGTAAGCGATGAGCATATCGATTGGGAATGTGAGGTACATCGCAATTACCTCGACCATAATCAGGGTTGCGACCCTTCGGGCTTCTTGTCGCACCAATGGGCTTTCTCGTTGGCTGATAAAGTAATAGTGCTGGAGGATGACGTGGTGCCCTCGCAATCGTTTTTCCCTTTTTGCAAGGAGATGCTCGACCGGTATGAGCATGATGAGCGCATATCGATGATAGCGGGATTTAACATCGACGAGGTGTCGCCCGATTGTGATGACAGTTACTTCTTTACCACGGCTTTCAGCATCTGGGGGTGGGCCTCGTGGCGACGCGTGGCTGAACGATGGGATGCTACCTATGGTTTTATCCGTAACCCGGAAGCCATGCAGAAGCTGGAGCGCGTGGCCAGGGAGCGTAAGCTGAGAAAGGATATGCTACAGATGTTTCGCGACCATAGCCAGAGTGGCAAGGCCTACTTCGAGACAATTTACTGGAGCGATATGCTACTAAATGATTGCCTCGCCATCATGCCCCAGCAGAATCAGATAAACAATATCGGACTGATGGCTGATTCGACCCACTTTTCAGCGGAACTGAAGACGACACCCCATCGCATCAGACGGCTATTTACCATGAAGCGTCACGAACTGACGTTTCCACTAAAGCACCCAGAATCGGTGACGGAAAACAAGGCTTATCTGGAGCGACTTTATAAGGCTAATGCGTGGAACCATCCGTGGATAAAGGTTCAGAACTCGATAGAAGAACTTTTGCTGAACCTAAGATATGGTAACTTTACACATATCTCGCAATCTCTGGCCCGACGTATCCGTAAATGGACGGGAAGGGAGAGACATGTTTAGTTTATAGATTATAGTTTATAGTTTAGAGCTTCGTGCGATGACGTAGATGATGACCGGGGCACCAATCAATGGGGTAACAGCATTGAGGGGTATGACGCCACGTTCGCCCGGAAGATAGCAAATGAGATTACAGACAAGGGCCACCACAGCGCCACAGAGCAACGTGGCTGGGAGCAACTGACGATGGTTGTCGGTAGTAATCAGCAAGCGAACGATATGTGGCACAGCGAGGCCGATGAACGCCACGGGGCCGCAAAAGGCGGTGGTAATCGCTGTGAGCAAACCCGTTACTATCAGCAACCAGTTTCTGACCCTGATAATGTTTACCCCCAGATTTTCGGCATACTGCTCGCCCAGCATGAGCGCATTGAGGGGTTTTACCAGCACGAGCGCCCCCAAGATTCCTATTATGGTAACACTCGCAAAGACGGGCATGTTCGTCATCGAAACACCTCCAAAGGAGCCGAGCCCCCATACCATATACGATTTTACACCTTCGTCGGTGGCGAAGAAATTAAGCAGCGAAATGGCTGAATTAGAGATATAGCCCACCATGATACCGATAATCAGTAGCATGATGCTATTGTGGATCACGGTGGAGAAAAAGAAGATGATGGCCATCACAACCATCGCCCCTAAAAAGGCGGCAAGCAGAATCGCTGCAAAACCACTGAAATTGACACTGCCTACCGACAAGCCACCACCCAGAAAGAGCATAACAAGCGCCACGCCCAAGCCAGCACCGCTATTGATACCGAAAATGCTGGGACCAGCGAGTGGATTACGAAAGGCCGTTTGCAGCATCAGACCACTAACGGCCAATGCTGCTCCGCAAAGGGTAGCGGTAATAGCTTGGGGCAATCGCGACTGAAGAATGATAAATTGCCACGATGCCTTTGAGCTCTCATCGCCCAAAAGGATATTTACCACATCACGAACGGGTATTGCTACCGAACCTAGAAACAGATTGAGGATGAAGAGTACGACAATCAGTGCTCCCAGAGCGATACAATATGCTACGCCTTTATTCATGGGGCGTATTTAATGGCACACATGGCGATATCGCTCAGTTGCTGCTTACCGTTAGTATAGGTATTCACGCTTTCAACGATACTGTCTACGAAAGGCTTTGGTCTGGGATCCATCTTCATGGCCTGTAGCGCAGTACCCAAAAGGCGCTTCTCCCCATATTTCTTATGTTCTTTATTCTCAACTTGGATCAGCCTGTCGTTATAGAAGAAGAGTAGGGTGCCAGGTTGTAGGTATTCTTCCTGTTTCATCAGGTCGAGTTTCTTCAGCTCTCCATCCATGACGACGGGGGCGTTTTGGTTGGCGTTGGCATAGGTGAAATGACCATTACCAAGGTCGAGTACGCCAATAAACAACTTCATGCTTTGCTCCTCGGTAGCACCACCAGCTTCCAGAATCGTGGTCAGGATATGTTTAGGCTCGTACTCGAATGCTGAGGCTGTACGGAACTGGGCTTTGGTCATTGTGGCCAGCATCGAGGCTTCTGCGCCTTCGCCCTCTGTATCGCCCACACAGATAAACAAGTGTCCGTCGTGTACAAAGCTATCACAGAAATTGCCGCCCTCGATCTTGCCAGGCAATACGGCAAAACTCGATGCCAAGTCCCTACGTCGTGGGAGCACTGGCTCTTCGATAGCATTTTTGATGGTTTGTGCGATACGCTGTTCTGTGGCCAAGCGTTCTCTCGAAATGGTTTCATCCTCTAGTCTGTCATAAGCAACCTGCAAATCGTAGTGGGCCTCTTTGAGTTCTCTGCTGGCTTTGTGACGATAGAAAACATAGACAACGAAGCACAAGAAGAGCGCTACCAGAACGATGTTCCACCACATGCGACTTTTCTTCTGTGCTTCAGCTTGTTGCTCGGTCATCTTCTCTACGTTTGTTACGATAGCGGCTTGCTCTTCCTTGTCGTTCTGTTGTGCTTGTTCAAAGGCTTGCTCCAAAGCATCGCATATCTGCATGCTAACGGCGACGGCAGAGTCTTTCCGGCCTGAAATCATGTTAGCCTGATACTTTTTCAGCAACAGCTCGTCGACATCTTCGAGCGAGATGGCATTCTTATCCTCCAAAACGGCATCGAGGCTCTTGTAGTTATCAGCAGCTTCTGCCCATCGCTCTGCGGCCCGCAGATAATAGTTGGCAATAATGTGGCCTTCAGGGGTTTGGCTACATGCTTTCGTCTTGAATTCTTCATAGACGTTTGCAGCTTCTTCTCGCTGTTCGAGTCCTTCCAAAGCCACCGCTTTATAAATATAGAAGCGAGCCACCTGCTTATCTACATAATTAGGATTGGCATCGGGGCGCTGTTCGTAATCTTTCAGCAACTCTCCAAAGCGCTCAATCCACTTCTGGGAATTGGTATAATCCTTGATGGTGTTACAGGCATAGGCGATGTTAATCAAACCTGCGATGGCATCCTTATAGGCTTCATCGCTATGGGTTTTCTCGATATTATCCAAGTGCTTCTTATAGGCGCGCTCAAATCCTTCGTTGGTGGATTCGCTCGTGTTCCCAAGACCTTCCTGACAGCATCCGATATAAATCAGTAGGTTTAGGTAGTCGCTGGTCGAGTCGCATTTCTCTTCCTCTAATCGTGTTGCAGCAGGAATCGCACCTTTTAGCGCACCCTCGTAATCGCCTCGTACCATCAGCAGATTGGCCAAACGACTAGCCGATTTGGCATAAATGTCCATATCTTCGGCATCGGTAGTCTGGCTCGCAGCCTCTAATGAGGCTTTCCAGTAGAACTCTGCCATACGCTTCTTCTTCATACGATCGCTGGCATAGCCCATCCAATAATAGGCTTTTGCGGGCGATAAGTCGCCCGATTCCAGGAAATTGTCTGCCAACTCCAGCAGTTGGCTGTAGTTTTTGGTTTTCTGGGCGTTTTCTATCTGTTCCTCAGTATCGGTGCTAGTGGTCTGCTTACCATTGTTACAAGCTATAGCCAGCAAGCAGGCTATCATGAGAATCAGCGTTTTAGATTTTTTCTGTTTCATATTGGGTCTTTTTAGCTTTCATATATCCATACTTTGCGTGCAAAGATACACATTATTTTATAAAAAAAACAACTTTTTCGGCAAACTTTGCTATTCACGTCATATTTTTTTATACCTTTGTACCCAGACTTACAATTTATGAATAATATGACAAGACATTTTTTCAAGGTTGCACTGATGGGTATGGCCCTGATGGCGACCATTCCAGCAACAGCAACTAAAGTGTTAGGACTTAGGGTTATCGACAAAAATTACCTGATGGTACATTTTCGTGATGGCGAGGTGCATTATCGCGACAATGGCACGGGGCCAAGTGCCTTCTTGGGTCACTCCTTTGCCGAGGGCGACGATACGCTTCTGGTGTTTGGCGAGCGGTTGAAAACGGCACAGGCTCAGCAAGCAGCTCTTTGGACGATCAGTTCTGCAGATGATAAGACCTTTGGCTCAGTGAAACCGCTCAAGGTGTGGCGAAAGTCAAAGCCAATGAATACCGACCATACTCTTACAAGTGAAGTTGACCACTGGCTTTTCCTGGAATTGCCATCGGCCATGAAACAGGGGTGTACTTATGCCGTTGACATCCCTCAGGGCATTGGTGCTGACCTTTCTTCGGTAAGTGTGCGCTTCGATATCTGGAACACACAGTCGGAGGCGGTTCATGTGAATATCATCGGTTATTCGCCAGCAGAGCAGACCCACGCTGCCGATCTCTATCAGTGGTTGGGCGATGGTGGTCAGCGTGACTATCAGGCTTTCGAGGGGCGCAAGGTCTATTTATATAATGTGAACACCAAGAAGAAGCAGAGCGTAGGTGCGGTGAAGTTCTGGAAACATGCTGCAGATGCAGAGAAAGAGGCTGGTAAGAAGAATCTGGTGGGTACCGATGTGTGGAACATCGATTTCCGTGCTACTACCCCTGGCCGTTATCGTCTGGTGGTTGAAGATGTGGGATGCAGTATGGATTTTGATATTGCTTCTGATATTTATTTCCAGCCTTATCGCTTCTCTGTTCGCGGCTATTACTATATGCGTTTGGGCGAGCCTAACGATCCTTCGCATGTATGGCCTGTTCCCCGTCAACCTCAGTTTATTCCTGAGCAGGATCCTAAGGGTCTTACTATTTACAAGACCGATTTGACCCCATGGAGCAAGGAGTGGCGCGACTTGCGTACCGATGTGTGGGACGAGCCTCACTTTAAACCCGTGAAGGCTTCTATCTTCTGGAAGCACCGTTTGCCAGGTAATCCCGTGAATACCGAGGTGCGTGGTGGTCATTCTGATGCCTTCGACTGGGATCGCCATCTTGCTCACGTCAGCAATATCTACGATATGCTCTTGCCTTATATCCTTAGTGGTGGTCGCCTTTCAGAGGATAACCTTGGTATTCGCGAGAGTGGCAACGGTATTCCCGATATCATCGATGAGGCGCGCAATGAAGTTGATTTCTTCCTCTCTATCCGTGATGGCGAGGCTTATTCGCAGGGTGTTACTAACCCCAGTGCTGATTGGAGCGTGATGTATCAGGCTGGTTGTACCACGATGGCCGCTTGGGCTAATGCTGCCAATTGTGCGATGACCGCAGAGGCCTTCCGTTTGCATGGCAACGATTCGCTCAGAAATTACTATACGGAAGAGGCCATCAAGGCTTTCCGCTTTGCCTCTAAGCAGGAATGGAACCAACTCGACGATATGCAGGATATTGGTAGTATGCGGATGCGTGGTCGTGATTTCCGTCAGATGGCCGCAGCTTACCTTTATAATGTTACTGGTGATACCGAGTGGGAGGATATTTTCGCCAAGGAGCCTTACAAGGTGGCAATCAATAATGTGTGGATTGCTGCTGCTTATCTCACCTCTCCGCAAACTCGCCACTATACTGAGCTTTATCAGGCTATTAAGTTGGGCGTCATGGCTGAGGCTGAGGCCTATAACATCTCAAAGATGGCTGAGCGTCCTTCGCGCCGTAGTGCCAACGACCATCGCTGGCAGGTTTCTCAGAACCTGCAACTCGTGATGCTGGCCCATTACTTGGCTGACAACAAAGCACGCAAAAAGGAACTTGAGCACGTGATGTACACGGAAGCCAGTTGGGCGATGGGTCGTAATCCTGGCAATATCGTGGAGATGACGGGCTTGGGCGAGCGCCATATTACCGATTGCTATACCACTGGTCGCAATGATGGTGCCCCAGAGTGCCATCCTGGTCAAACGCCCTTCAATGGCACGGAAACATGGTCGCCTGGTCATAATGGTGGCGATGCTCGTGTTATCCTGAAGTATTGCTATCCTGAGTGGACTGAGGGTGGTTGGCCTCGTCAGGAATCGTATTTCAACCAGCGTTACTTCTGGGTTAATGGCGAATTTACACCTCGCGAAACCATGCGTGGTAAGATGGCCCTCCTTGGTTATCTCTACGCTATCAGATAAATAATTATCCCCGCTTTTTTGGCGGGGATGATTGTTAAAGTTTAATTTCTGTTTTGTTTCCGTCGTAATCGATGGTCTTGGTGTTGCCATCGGGTAAGACGATGGTGAACTTTCGGTTCTTCAGCATACCCGGGTAGTCGCCCTTCCTGTCGAGGATAGTCAGGGTGCGAACCTTGTCGTTCCACTGGAAGGTGATAGTGCTGTAGACGCCCTTTTCGTAATTATAGTTGTCGCCTTCGTCTTCATAAAGGGTAAAGGTACCATCAGCACCAGGATAAACCCGTAGTTCGAGGTTGTCCCAAGCCTTTTCGCCTACATATTGCATTTCTGGTCCGAGAGGCAAAATACTACCAGCACGCAAGAACATCGGCACTTGGTCGAAAGTCGTAGTGATGGTCACATTCTGTCCACCTTTATAAGCCTTGCCCGTCCAGAAGTCGTACCATGTAGCGCCCTTAGGCAAATATTTAGTGGTACTCTTTGTGGCCGTCCAGTCCACTCTCAACTCTCCACTTTCACCTTTCAACTCTTTCTTGTCCCAACCAGTCATGGCATCTTCACGGATAATCTTTTCTTCCGTGTATTGCGGATCAAGGATTGGTGCTGCAAGGATGCTCTGACCACAGAGGAACTCATCAGTGATATTCCACACACGCTTGTCGCTGGCAAAGTCACTGAACAATGGGCGCAGATAACTTTGATTATTCGATGTTACTTGCCAAGCCGTACTATATAAATAAGGTATCAAGCGATAGCGCAAGCGAATCTGCTTCTCGATGGCATCGTAAACGGGTTCGCCCTTCTGGCCGAATTGCCAGATTTCGCGAGGGGCATCGGCACCATGACTACGGAACACAGGACAGAAGAGACCATACTGCATCCAGCGCACATAGAGCTCCTGGAATTGTGGATTGCGAGGAGCAGAACCAGAACCAGAAGTATTGTAAGAACCACAGAAGAAGCCACCGATATCGGTATTGAAATTAGGATTGCCTGTGAGTGAGTAACTCAGTCCTGCAGGAACCTGATAGCGTAACATCTCCCACGATGAAGCTACATCGCCACTCCACATGTTGGAGCCATAGTGCTGTTGTCCAGCAAAACTGCTTCGCGTCATGATGAAGATACGCTTGCCTCTGTCGTCCTTGCGTTGTGTCTGATAGATGCCTTTTACTGTTTCCAGTGGGAAGGCGTTACGCTGAGAGCGCCAAGTGCCACCATAAACCTTATGTTGGTAATCGCTCTCCTTGGGATTCATGTAATCGGGGTCGGTAGAGTCCATCCACCAGGCATCGCAATCATAGTCGTAGAGTGTCTTCAGGTATTTCCAGTAGATAGCACGTGCCTCAGGACTAAAGGCATCGTAGCACTTTACGCCCGAAGGGTATTCTTTCTTCGGAGGCCAGATGTGGGAGATACCGCTCTGTGGCCATGTTTCGATGGGAAGTAGCAGACCCTTGGCATTGAGCTCACGGAATTGCTGGGTCATGGGGCCAAAACTTGCCCAAATGGAAATCATGAAGTGGGCATGTTTCTGGTGTACGTTTTTAATGAGTTGTGGGCCTTTTACAAAGTCTTCTGATAGGAAGTCCATCGCGTTCCAAAGATAGTTGTTGCCCCAATATTGCCAGTCTTGGATGATACCGTCCAAAGGAACTTGCAACTCGCGATACTTGTCAACGATGCTCTCAGTTTCTTCTGCGGTCTTATAACGCTCTTTCGATTGCCAATAGCCGTATGTCCATAACGGGAACATGGGTACGTCGCCAGAAAGATGGCGCATCTTGGCAATCACACCATCGGCAGAGCCACCATACATAAAGTAATAGTCGATACCCTCGCCAGCTTCTGAGGTAAAACTCATGCCGTTGGCATCGTCATCGAACTGTGTGGGCGAATAGTTCTCCCAATAGAGGCCCCAACCCTTGATACTCTGAAGCACGTTCATAAAGTCCTCAAGATTGGTTTGCTCCATACGCTTGTGCTCGCCTCTGCGGTTCATCTTACCGTTTTGGAAGGTGCCAAGTCCGTAAATGGCCTCATCTTTATCTAAGACGAAGGTCTGGCGCACGGCTTTCACATCGCAACTCTTTTCCCTTAGCAGCACTTTTCCCTTAGCGGAAAGGAAGGTAAGGTTACCCTGTGCATCCTGCTTGACGGTTAATTCACTGCTCGTCCACGTGTTACCCTTCTGCGTGACAGCTACTTGCTCGGGCTTGGCTGTAATCACGAGTGACGTGGTAGGTTGTCCCTTAACCACATGAACGATACTAGGCGTAAAGAACTCCACCTTTACATCCTGTGCCTTTGCCCCCACCAAACCTATGGCTAACAAGGCGAGAATTGTTAGTCTTTTCATTTGCTACCTACGATTTTAGAAATATCCAGCATCATACCATTACCACCAACAATCTGAGGCATTTTGCCATCCCATTTCTCAATCATATCTTCCTGTACGATCATGGGCGAGAGTGATGCGGCAATGGTTCTGTTGTAATAAGCCTCGGCATCAGCTTTAATTTTCATAGCCTTAGCGTTACCCTCAGCCTTGGCAACCGCAATCTTTGCGTTGGCCTCGGCTTCTTTTACCTCGTTTTCAGCCTTTAATGCACTTTGAATAGCGGTGTTCTTAGCGTCGATCATCGAGAGGAGCGAAGATGGTGGAGTAATCTTAGAAGTAAACTCCTCTACTAAGAATCCTTCGGCCATCAGCGATTTCTCCAATCTGCTACGTACGTCACGCTCAAAGTTGGCACGGTTCGACATCAGGGAGTCACTCGTATATTGGTTCGCGCAGGTACGATAGGCCTCGTAGATACAAGTGCGGATGTAGCCTTCTTCCAGTTCTTTCACGCCCACACGATATTTCGTAAAGATATCGCAAGCCTTGTCGGGGTTGATGCGATAGGCGATAGTGGGGTCCATCTCAAAAAGCGAAGCATCCTTTGCGTTTACAGAAAAAGTCTCGTATTGCTTACGCTGTGTAAATGTGGGGTAGGTAAACACATTGGTGGTGATAGGGTTATAGAATACCCAACCCTTGCACGTGCCTTCCACGCCACCATAGTCTTGCTCGTTGAGCGACCATTTATGGAAGCGGATGCCCACTTCACCGGAGTCTACCACCGTGCAGCAAGTTGCAAATAGAATAAGGATGAATACAAAGCTACCTCCTGCGATAGCCAATAATCGATAATACTGTTTCATATAGCTCTTATAATTAATGAAGTTTATGTTTGTGCTTGCACAAATTACAAAAAAAACTGCAAATGTCGCTATTCGTCAGGAAAAAAAGTAAATCTCCCGCCTGAATGGCGGGAGATATAATTATTTAAGAGAATACAATTGTACCCTGAATCGCATTGCGTGGATCACTTAGTGTTTCGTCAACATCTGGCTCATCAATATTGGTGGCCTGACTATTGATACTTTCCAGAATCTCACGTGTACGTTTATAAGTAGGTGTCTGCTCAACGGCTGAAATCACATCGTCATTATCGAGATCTTCTGGACGGAATAGGTAGATATTCGGACGACGCTTATAGCGCTTGGTAGCACCCTCGCCACCATAATAGCGGTTACGACGATCTTGGCGCTCAGCTGCCTTCTCCTGCTCAGCAGCAATGCGATTAAGATCTTCCTGGCTCTGCTTCTTCATATGGCTACCCATACCATCGATGCTCTCGATACCGAAGCCTGTGGCCAAAATAGTGACCTTGACTTTTTTACCCAGTTCGAGATCGGTAGCAAGACCCCACTTGATTTCGAAATCATTGCCAAACTTGGCCATGAAGTCGTTGACATCGTTCATTTCTTCCATCATCAACGATTGCTGACCATCTTTTGCACCTGCAAATGAGATGGAGAGCAGGATCTTCTTAGAGTTGAAGATATCATTATCATTTAGCAATGGAGAGTGGAGTGCATCTTCGATGGCCTTCTTTACACGGCCTTCACCTTCGCCATAACCTGTAGACATGATAGCTACACCACCATCCTTCAGAACGGTCTTCACATCATTGAAGTCCAGATTGATGAGACCGTGAACGGTAATAATCTCTGCGATAGATTTAGCTGCAATGCTCAGCGTATCATCGGCCTTGCCAAAGGCATCGAGCACAGACAACTCTGGATAAATTTCGCGTAAACGCTCATTATTAATAACTAGTAAAGCATCCACGTGCTTTTGCATCTCCTCCACGCCATCGAGCGCTTGGTCGATTTTTCGGTCGCCCTCAAAACGGAAGGGGATGGTAACGATACCCACGGTAAGGATACCCAACTCTTTGCTGACACGAGCGATAACGGGGGCAGCACCAGTACCAGTTCCGCCACCCATTCCAGCGGTGATAAATGCCATGCGGGTGCCGTCACTCAACATGTTTCTGATGTCGTCTATGCTTTCCTCTGCTGCCTGGCGAGCCTTTTCAGGCTTGTTTCCCGCACCAAGACCTTCCTTTCCTAGTTGAAGATGTACAGGAACAGGAGAGTCGTTGAGAGCCTGATTGTCCGTATTGCATAATACGAAAGTAACATCATGAATGCCCTCACGGTACATGTGGTTCACTGCATTACCGCCACCACCACCAACACCGATTACCTTGATAATACTTTGTTCCTTCTCCGGTGCTCCGAAGTCAAGGATATCGAGATTCACATTATTTTCCATAACTATCCACTTTTCACTTTAAACTTTCAACTTCTCTTATTCTTCTTCTACAATCGACTTGCCAAACTGCTTGATACCCTTGATGGCTTTGTGCCAGAGGCTATTTTCCTTGCGGATGCGCTCAGCTTCTGCCTGTTGGCGTAGTTCTTCTTCGCGACGGGCGCGCTCTTCTTCCTCCTGTTGGCGACGACGCTCCTCTTCTGCCTTCTGCTTCTCAAGTTCTGTGCGGACAACACCAGCAGGGATATCTGTGGCTTGACGAGCTGGACGCTGGTCGTTGGTGGGAGGAACAGGGGTTTGTTTCTGACTTCCAAATAGATCGCCATTAGGATCGATAGCATTACCAGCACAATTGATGTCGCCTTTGGCCAGCAAACCTAATACGGTATTCATATCACCATTGCGGGCTTTGATCCACTCATTGTTTGAAAGAATGGTTTGGGTAACAAACTTGGCAACGCGAATCTTCTCGATATGTGTGTGATTGACAAAAGCCTTTTCGATATTCTTCATGTTAGAGCCACCACCCGTCAGGATGATACCACCCAAAAGTTTGTCGTAGAATTCTGAAGGAATCTGATACCATACGTTCTCAATAATTTCCTCAAGGCGTCCCTCGACAATCTCAATAAACTTGCGACTCTCTACTTGACGATCCTTATCGATAGAGTATTTTAACTCATTGTCGATATCATTATTGTCAGTATAGGCACAACCGTATTTCAACTTCATGTTCTCGGCATCGCTCTCTTCCATCTGCAAGGTGGCAATATCCTTGGTAATATTACCGCTACCCAGAGGAATTACAGCCAGATGACGAAGGATGTTCTTAGAATAAACAGAAACGGTGGTGGTATCAGCACCGATATCAACCAATGCACAACCAGAGCGCTTCTCAACCTCTGTAAGCACACTGTCGGCCAAAGCCAGAGGGGCTAAATACATCTCAGCGACATTGATACCAGCGGTTTCAAAGCACTTATTTAAATTCTTATAGAATGTTTTGCGCTCAAGGATATTCAGGAAATGACCCTCTAGGCGAGTGGCCTGAATGCCAACAGGGTCTATCTGATACTGGGCACCAACCTTGTATTCCTGAACGGCAGCATCGAGAATTTCTTGATCCTGATATGTCATGTTGCGGTTGGCGTCCATCAGTTCAATCACCATGTCTTGCGTGATAATAGTTTCTGTGGGTAGGTCTTTGGCGATAACATTTCTAACGCTGCGGATAGATTGTCCACCAACACCTACGTACACTTGAGTGATTGCGGTCTTGAGTTGGTTTTCCAGCTTTTTGATTATGCTGGTAAGGCATTGAGCGGTCTTATCGATGTTGTAGACCACTCCTTTGCGGATAAATGAAGAGGAGTCCTCTTTGACAACGGCAAGTACGTTGATGCTGCCATCGAGGTTCTTCTGGCCCGCGATACCGGTCATTTTAGATGAACCGAGTTCAATTGCTACAATAAATTCCTTTGCTGCCATATATATGATAGTTTTTAAATTTTCTTCTTGCTATTCTTCTTACAGATAATTTGGTTGTCAAACTCCAAACTGATATAATTATATTTGTTCCAACCAGCTTTGTTCAGACCATAGAGGTAGAACTTACGCAGGCGTTCCAATTTCTTGTCGATAGAGTTGGGTGTACCAATATAAATGATATGATCGCCCACGCGGGGTACAAATTCCATTGTCCCATTGTCGAGCACATTGATTTGCTCAATCTGATACTTCCAGAAACTATCCGCCATGATAAAGTTAGCCACTTTGGTAAGCGTTTGCCGGGCATATTTGTGGGTAATCGAACCTGTGGCGATGATGAGATTGGTAACGTATCGGTTCTCAGGCATCATATTACCATGAGTATCCACATAATAGTTTTCGCCATTATTGGCCATTACGCGGATTACCGGGATACGTTGCTCTATCTGGATGCATACATGTCCGTTGAGCGTTTTATGGCATTCTGCATTCTTTACAAACGGACTCTTCTCCAATGTCTCTTCAATGGTGCGGGGATTGATGCTTGTCCAGGGCTTTGAAAGCGGATAGAGCTTTTCGCGCGTGAGCAGTTTCTTTACTTCACTAGCATCCAGGAAGCCGTCGACAGCGGTATCTGCGATATCTATCTTTACCTCTGTACATGTAGTGGCTCTCATATCAGGTTTGTTAAACGCTGTGATAGCCAAGAGCAAGTAGGCGGCAATGATAATGTCGCAAACAACAAGGAGTGACTTCTTCCAGTTGATGTTCATACGTTACTTTCTTTTCTCCAATATTTTAGTGATCTGGGGCACTTGATTGTCGAGATCGCCAGCACCCAGTACGATCAGTACTTCAAATTGATGGTTCTTGATATAGTTGAGCACATCGCTTTTCTGGATGATCTCTTTCTTGACACCAGACTTGAGGTTGTCATAGATAAGCTGAGAGGTAACACCCTCAATGGGGAGTTCGCGAGCAGGGTAGATTTCTGTGAGCACCACCTCGTCGAGCAAACTCAGTGCCTCAGCGAAATCCTTGTAGAAATCGCGCGTACGAGTATAGAGGTGGGGTTGGAAGATAGCAGTGATGTGCTTGTCTTTGTAGAGCTCACGGATACTTTTGGCACTCTGGTAGATCTCCTTTGGATGGTGGGCATAGTCGCTTAAGAAGACCAGTTTGTCGGTCTTGATCTTAAAGTCGAAGCGACGATCGACACCACCATAGGTCTTCATACCATATTTCAATTCTTCTGCGGTACATCCATTCAGTTGAGCCATTGCCATTGCTGCAATACCATTTTCAATATTAATGGGTACTGGCTGACCTAACTGCACATTCTTGATGCTTTCAATAGGCGAGATGAAATCGAAAGTAATATTACCGTTAGCGATACGGATATTCTCAGCATGGAAGTCTCCCTCAGAGAGGCTATAATCGTAAATTTGAACACCCTGCTGAACGTGCTGTTGCATTTCAAGTCCACGATGGATAATCAAGGCACCTTCTGGTTGAATGAGTTCTGTGTAATGACGGAAACTCTCCAGGTATGCCTCTTTGGTACCATAGATATCGAGGTGATCAGGGTCGGTAGATGTAATCACACTCATCCAAGGGCGCAACCAGTGGAAACTGCGGTCGAACTCATCAGCTTCGATCACAACAAAATCTGAATCAGAAAGTATATAATTGGTGCCGTAATTCTTAGAGATACCTCCAAGGAATGCATTACAGTCAAGATGACTCTGGTGCATGATGTGGGCACACATGGTAGAGGTTGTGGTCTTGCCATGAGTACCAGCTACACAAAGTCCCTTGTGGGCCTGGGTGAGCGTGCCAAGCACTTGTGCACGTTTTTGAATCTCAAAGTTGTTTTCCCGGAAAAACTGAAGTTCTTTGTGATTGTCGGGAATAGCAGGTGTATAAATTACCAGGCATTTCTTTACCTGTTTACAGATATGCGGAATCTCATCGATGTTTTCCTCATAATGAATGAGCATGCCTTCTTTCTCCAGTTGACGGGTAAGGTCGGATGGTGTCTTGTCGTAACCACCTACCACTAATCCTTTCTTCAGGAAATAGCGGGCGATAGCACTCATGCCGATACCACCTGCTCCTATAAAATATACAGCTTTAATATCTTTCAGTTCCATTTCTAATTAACTTTTAGCTAATTTGATGACTTCTTTTGCTATGATTTCTGCTGAGTTGGGCAAAGCTAACTTCAGTACATTCTCGCTTAGCGACTTCAACTGTGCATCATCGTGAACGATCTTCAGGGCTAGTGGTAACAATGTTGCAGGTGCCTCGGCATCTTTCACATGAATAGCTGCTTGCTTGGTAGACAGGGCGAGTGCATTCTTGGTTTGGTGGTCCTCTGCTACATTAGGACTGGGAACCAGAATAACAGGTTTACCAATAAGACAGAACTCAGAGATGCTACTTGCACCGGCACGGCTGATGACCAGATCAGCAGCCTTATAGGCAGCACCCATATCACTGATGAAATCCGTAACCTTCAAATTGGGAATAGTCTCGCCCTTCAGTCTTTCTGCGATAGATTCGCGATAGAAACTACCTGTTTGCCAGATGAACTGCACATCGGACGTTTTTACGAGGTCGAGATGTTGTAAAACACTCTCATTGATGGTTCTGGCGCCCAGACTACCTCCGACTAGAAGAATGGTCTTTTTGGCAGGGTCAAGGTCAAAGCTCTTGATGGCCTCTTCACGTGTGATCTTTGTGTCGAGTAAGGCTTGGCGCACAGGATTACCTGTGAGGATAATCTTTTCAGCAGGGAAGAAACGCTCCATACCATCGTAGGCTACACAGATTTTAGCTGCTTTCTTAGCCAATAATTTATTGGTGACACCAGCATAAGAGTTTTGTTCCTGAATCAAACAGGGGATGCCCATCGCAGCAGCCTTGTTGAGGGTAGGACCACTGGCATAGCCACCAACACCCACAGCTACCTGAGGTTTGAAGTCTCTGATAATCTTCTTGGCCATCTGCTGACTCTTCCAAATCTTGAAGAGCACCTTGATGTTCTTCAAAAGGTGCTTACGATCGAAACCACAGATGGGGAGTCCTTCTATCTTGTAACCAGCAGCAGGTACGCGTTGCATTTCCATACGACCTAATGCGCCAACGAAAAGAATCTCGGCATCGGGATACTCTGCCTTGATGGCATTAGCAATTGATATGGCTGGGAATATATGACCCCCAGTACCGCCTCCACTAATGATAATTCTTAACTCTTTGCTCATACCTCTTTATTATTGCGTGCAAAATTACAAATTTAATTTCTTAAACTGCTATTTTTACCGCCCTTTTTTTCGCAGAACGGCTAACACTTAATATGGCACCAATATAGGCGCAGTTGATAACAGTTGATGTACCACCGCGCGATATCAGTGGCAAAGGCTGTCCTGTCACTGG
Source organism: uncultured Prevotella sp. (assembly GCA_905234145.1). Lineage (GTDB taxonomy): Bacteria > Bacteroidota > Bacteroidia > Bacteroidales > Bacteroidaceae > Prevotella. Next base: position 20,412 of record CAJOGK010000010.1, read on the forward strand.
GGCAATACCTACAGCTACCAGCATATTGAATGTAGCTTGGATAACCAACATCAGGGCTAATCCCATAACGAGAAAAGCAGGGAAATTGTTTTCGCATCGGCTCGCGATGCGTGCTGCTCGATACAACAAAACAATATATAGGAAGACAACTACAGTAGCCCCAATGATACCTAGTTCTTCAATAATGATGACAAATATAAAATCACTAAAGGCCTGAGGCAGAAAATCGCGCTCTACTGATTGACCAGGTCCACGACCGATAATGTTACTACCTACAATTGCAATGTTGGCATGCGCCACCTGAGCATCTTTGTCAAGGTCGTAATCCTCTGGAGCCACATATTTAGAATTCAATTTCTTGTCGATACGAGCTTTCCAAGTGCCCAGACGGTGTAAAGGCGATGAATTCTTCTTATTCTCTTTTTTTACCACTCCATTTACGACAGACTCAGACTGAACCTCCTTACTGCTATCATCAAGACTACCCAGCGTGTAGATAGAACCGATGAATAACCCGATGAACAATATACCGAGCCCCATAAATTTTCCTAATTGCGACATGGGGATGCGACCAATAAACATCATCAAGAAGATAACAGCCAATATGAGGACTGCTGTTGATAAATTCTCTAAGCCAATGAGTAGCGTCATGGGCAACACAATGATCAGGATATATTTGAAGGCGCGCCTGTCTGCACCGTCTTCGCGTTGCATGGCACTCAGAATCTGAGCCGTTACCAGCACCATCGTGCCCTTGGCGATTTCTGAAGGTTGGAACTGAATACCAAACAAGCTAATCCAGCGTCCTGCATCATTCGTTTTCTCACCAAAGAAGAGCACCCATAAAAGCATGATGCCTGAGAGGGCCAGCATAAACGGTGTAAAGAGTTTGAAATAGCGGCAGGGAATGTTCAGGATGACGATAGAGGCTCCAACACCCATGATAATCTTACCCACATGTCCGCTGATAGGGCCAAGATAGTTCTGACTCTTATACGTTAGCGAACTTGAAGCAGAGAATACCTCAATGATACTGATGATGCATAGCAATAATAGCACCATCCAGATGACCTTGTCGCCCTTAAAAATGTTTCCTACCTTAAAATTCATAGGCTCCTTGCGATTGTTTTAAACTGTTCACCACGATCCTCCATATTTTTAAATAGATCGAAGGATGCACAACATGGACTTAGCAAAACGGTTTCACCAGGTTTGGCCATATCGTAACAGGCTTTCATACACTCTTTCATGGAATGGGTATCGCGAACGGGAATACCCAGATTGTCGAAATTGTCGTGCAACTTCTGATTGTCAGCGCCCAGATATACGATTCCAGAGCACTTCTCTTTTACAAGTGGCTTGATAGGCTCGTAGTCGTTACCCTTATCCTTACCACCTATAATGAGAATTACCTTGGTCTTCATGGCTTCAAGGGCATACCAACAAGCATCTACGTTTGTGGCTTTTGAATCGTTGATATACTGAACGCCTCTTACCATACAAACCTTCTCCAAACGATGTTCCACGCCAGGAAAATCGCTCAGACTCTTGCGAATCTCCTCTTTCTTGATTCCTGCCACATTTGCTGCGATACCAGCTGCGAGTGAATTGTAAATATTGTGCTTGCCAGTGAGACTCAGACTCTCTTGCTCCATATTGAATGGCACGGGCTTCTCAATCTTATACTGACCAGCTTCAATATAACCTATCACACCATTCTTTTTCAGTTCTGAGAATGGTAATTGGATGGATTTGATATCGTATTTCTTCAGTTCACGCTGGATGATAGGATCATCAGCCCAATAGATAAACGCATCCTTTGGCGTCTGATTCTGGATGATTCGCATCTTGGCATCAACATAGTTCTGCATCTCAAAATTATAGCGATCCAGATGGTCGGGTGTGATATTAAGCAGAATGGCGATATTGGCACGGAAATCATACATATTGTCGAGTTGGAATGAACTCAGCTCAATAATGTAGTATTCGTGTGGATCCTCTGCCACTTGTAGGGCTAATGAATTGCCGATATTACCAGCGAGTCCTGCATCGTAACCAGCCTCCTTAAAGATATGATAGATTAACGAGGTGGTCGTTGTTTTGCCGTTAGAACCGGTGATACAAATCATTTTTGAATTTGTATATCGTCCGGCAAATTCAATCTCACTGATGATATGGATACCTTTTTCTATTGCTTTTTTAACCATCGGTGCTGTCTCTGGGATACCAGGACTTTTGATGATTTCATCGGCATTCAGTATTTTATCTTCTGTATGCTGACCCTCCTCCCAATCGATCAGACGGTCATCAAGCATCTTTTTGTATTTGTCTGCGATTTTTGACATGTCTGAAACAAACACGTCGAATCCTTCTTTTTTTGCGAGAACAGCAGCTCCTGCACCGCTCTCACCTGCTCCTAAGATAACGATTCTTTTCATCTTTTTTTATCTTATTTTTAATGTTATTATTGTCAGTGCCGCCAGGATAATGGTAGTAATCCAGAAGCGGATCGTGATTTTTGACTCATGGAACGGACGATTTGGCCATTTCTTCAGAATGTATGTACTGGTTTCATCGAGTTGAGAGTCGAGTTTGCGGAAATTATCATGAATAGGTGTTGCTCGGAATACCCTTACTCGCTTTCCTTTGCGTTTCTGAATCTTGAACCATTGGGTCTGAATAATGACACTCAAGCTTTCCACAAAGAAGATGCCACACAGAATAGGTAATAATAATTCCTTGTGAATGATAATGGCACAAACACCAATAATACCACCAATGGTGAGTGAACCTGTATCGCCCATAAATACTTGAGCAGGGAAGGCATTATACCAGAGGAAACCTACCATCGCACCTACAAAGGCACACAGGAATATCACTAATTCCTCAGAATGTGGGATATACATAATATCAAAATACGATGCATAGCCTATATGCGACGAAACATAGGCCAGTACACCTAAAGCTACACCGATGATAGCCGAATTACCAGCACACATTCCGTCCATTCCATCGTTAAGATTGGCACCATTACTAACAGCAGTAACTACTAAAATGGTCATGATGACGAATAAAAACCAACCAGCTGCAACTTTGTATTCGCCACAAAAAGCCATTATATTAGAATAGTTGAGGTTGTGATTCTTAATAAACGGAATAGTTGTTTGTAGCGATTTCACCGCTTCTTTCTTATGCTTAATGACAATCTCCTGATTTTGTTGTTTCGGTGAGTCAAGTGTTTCGCGTACAACGGCATCAGGACTCAACCAAAGTGTTAAACCTACGATGAATCCAATACTTACTTGTCCTACTATTTTGTATTTTCCTTTTAAGCCGTCCTTATTGCGTCTGAAGATTTTGATATAGTCGTCCAAGAAACCAAGGAATCCCAGCCAAAGGGTCGTTACAATCATCAGAATCAAGTAGATATTACGGATTCGTCCTAATAACAGAACGGGTATCAGGATACTTACAATGATAATGACACCTCCCATTGTGGGCACACCTTTCTTTTCTACTCCGAATGGATCGATCTTGGGGTCGCGTTCTGTCTCAAAAATCTTTCTTCGCTTCATCCATTTGATAAACTTCTCACCAAACCATGCAGAGATGAGCAATGATAGAATCAGTGTCAACAAGGCACGGAATGAAATGTAGCTCCACATGTGAGAGCCTGGAATATTAATTTGGTCGAAGAGTCTAAAGAGATAGTACAGCATGTTATTTACTATTTACTTATTTACAATTTACGATTGAATACCAAAGATTTCACGTACCACTTCCTTGTCGTCGAAATGATGCTTTACGCCTTGGATTTCCTGATAATCCTCGTGTCCCTTTCCTGCTATCAATATCACATCGCCTTTTTCAGCCATCATGCATGCAGTACGAATGGCTTCTCTACGATCTACAATACTCAGGACTTTCTTCATCTGTTTGTTATCAAGACCTGCCAACATGTCGTTGATGATGTCTTGTGGCTCTTCAAAACGAGGATTGTCGGAAGTGATAATCACTCTATCACTCTGTTTTACTGCTTCTTGAGCCATCAATGGGCGCTTGCCTTTATCGCGATTACCACCAGCACCACAAACGGTGATGACTTTACCCTTTCCATCGAGTACTTCGTGGATGGCATTCAGTACGTTCTCTAACGCATCAGGTGTATGAGCATAATCTACAATGGCTGTATAACCTTCTGGCGAATGAATAGGCTCAAGTCGTCCGTTTACACTCTTTAAGGTACTCAATATTACAAGGATGTCTTCTGGTTGTTTGCCCAACATCACAGCAGCACCATAAACCGCTAGCAGATTGCTCACATTAAACTTACCAATAAACTGCACGCCAACTTCCTTTCCGTTGATGTCGAGGTACATACCTTCGAAATGACATTCGATGATCTTGGCCTTGAAATCTGCCATAGATCGTGTGGAGTAAGTCTTAATCTGAGCCTTGCAGTTTTGTACCATCACCATTCCGTTTTTATCATCTGCATTGGTAATGGCAAAGGCCTCTTTGCTCAGTCCGTCAAAGAATGCCTTCTTGGCATCGCGATAATTCTCAAAGGTCTTATGGTAGTCAAGGTGATCACGTGTCAAGTTCGTGAAAAGACCACCTGCGAAATCCAGACCACCGATGCGCTTCTGGGCAATAGCATGACTGGAACACTCCATAAAGGCATATTCGCAGCCTGCTTCTACCATCTGGGCCAGCAGTCGGTTTAATTCGATAGGGTCGGGAGTCGTGTGATCTGCAGGAATTGCCTCACCTTCAATATAGTTGCAAACGGTAGAAAGCAGACCGCACTTGTGACCAAACTTGCGGAACATATTATATAATAAGGTGGCAATGGTGGTTTTGCCATTCGTGCCAGTAACACCAACCAGCTTTAATTTTCTGGAAGGATCGCCATAGAAGAGCGTAGCCACTTTACCCACTTCGTCTTCTGTCGACTCAACGGCAATGTAAGTAACGCCAGGCTCTCGTTTGTTGGGGAAGTATTCACACAAAACAGCAACAGCCCCTTGTTCGATGGCTTTTGGAATGAACTTGTGGCCATCGGTCTGTGTGCCAGGGATGGCAACGAAAAGATGACCAGACTCTATGCGACGGGAGTCGATATTGACACCGCTGATTTCAACCTCATCACTTCCAAGGATGTTCAGCACTTCTACATTTTTGAGCAGTTCTTTCAGTTTCATACCTTATTATATTTATTCTAATGTTAATTCACATACCATGCCTTGCTTAATAGGCTGACCTGCATAGATGCTTTGCGCCTTTACTTTGCCTCTGCCTTTAAGCTTGGTCTTAATGCCTTTGCTTTCTAAGAGATAAACAGCATCTCTGGCACCCATACCTGTAACATCGGGTACAGCTTTGCCCGATGCCTTATAGTCATCAGCTCTGTAATCCTTCACCTGAAGATTTCTCAATACATAGTTTGCAGCCAAGGCATCACCTTTCTTCACGCTTGGAATAAAGACAGATGCGGTATCGCGTGCATCATCAACACTGAGTTTCAGGTGCCTGGCCATAACACCTTCTGCGATATGATGGAAAACGACACCACTCATACCACCACCAGAAGCAGGAAGACCTGACTTCCTGATGCAGACGATACAAGTATAACGGGGGTCGTCAGCAGGGAAGAAACCGCAGAATGAGAGCCAGTAGCGTGTAACGCCCGAGTGGTAGCTACCGTGCTGGTCAGCCACCTGAGCAGTACCTGTTTTTCCTGCTACCTTAAATTTCTTTGAACCAGCCTTCCTACCAAGACCTTGACTTACGACATGCTCCAAAATAGTCTGCATGGTCTTGATGGCCTGGGGCTTGGCTATTTGCTCCTTTAATACCACAGGTTCGTATTCCTTAATCACTTCACCGTTCTTTACAAGCTGCTTAACGAATCTGGGTTGCATCATCTTGCCATCATTGGCAATGGCATTATAGAAAGCTACCGTATTGATGGGCGCAATCTGAGTCTCGTAGCCGATACTCATCCAGGGTAAGGTAGTCTTGCTCCAGTATTTGGCACGATCAGTGGTTTTCGTGTCTGGCATACGGATATAGGGAGGGTGGTAGCCCATGATGGGTAATTTCAGGTCTTCATGAATGCCTATACGGTATAGTCCTTGTACGTATTTCGTGGGATTGGAGCCATAGTGCTTATCAATCATCCAACTTACACCGATATTCGAGCTTACCTCCAAAGCCCGAGGCACGCTGATAGTGCCATAGCCGCCACGACGCCAGTTGTGATCCTTCATGGGTCTTCCGTGCATCTCCATCACGCCACAGCCTGTATTGATGGTCATGGTAGTGTCGATGACACCATCGTCGAGGGCTACGAGGAAAGAGGCTGTCTTGAACACAGATCCTGGCTCACAACGGAAACTGATGGCATTATTCACCATCTCGTAGTATTCGCCATCCTCGCCTCTGGTCATGTTGACGATAGCCTTCACATCCCCCGTCTTCACTTCCATCAGGATTGCTACACCCATCTCTCCGTGTACTTGTGGATCCTTTAGTTCTTCTATCAGCGCACGTTCGGCAAGGTCTTGCATGCCCACATCGATAGTTGTTACGATATCACAACCGTCGATAGGTGCCAAAACGGGAATATCCAGATATTTGCTAAGTACCTTTCTACGATGCATCAGACCGTTAATACCACGCAATTCCTTGTCGAAAGCCAATTCGAGACCGTTCTTTGCGCTATCGATTTCACCAAACAAGTCACCGATGGTACGACGTCCCAAGGAACCGAAGGGTTTGCGGCGTGCGTTATACTCCTCCCAGTGGAATCCACCTTTATAGGTACGTTCCCTGAAGATAGGCAACTGATGTATCTCGCAGAATGTGTTATAATCAATACGGCGTTTTACGATGGGCCAGTGGCGAGCACCTGCTTTTCCGTTTTTCTGTACCTTGTGTAAACCCTCAAGTAAGTGTGCCTTGAATTCTTCTGGACTCCTATGAGGGAAAATCTTATTCAGTCCGTTACAGATACTGTCCATCTTCTCTTCCCAGATGGAGTCACGACGAGCTATTCCCAGCGAGTCGTCAGTACTTGCCTGAAAGTCCATAAACACTCTATATTCAGGAATGCTGCTGGCCATCAATTGACCATCACAGCTAAGAATGTTTCCACGATTTGGTTTCACGATTACACTATCACGCTTTAAGCGATTGGCTACCTGTGTCCAATAGTCTTTCTTAAGGGTCATGATATACATGGCTTTACCAACAATGGCAAACCCAATTAATGTCAATACTACCGCTATTGCAAAGTAGCGAGGCATTACTTGATCATTTTTAAATTTACTCATTCCCTTTCCTTATTCAGGTACATTAATAATATATGGTGGCTGTGCTGCCACTTGCAGTAAACTGTCTTTGTTATGTTTGAGCGCCTCCAGAACATGACTCTCACGGCATTTCTCTGTGAGGGTACTTGAACTTGTCAGCGCTTTGTATTTTGCATCGAGCAATTCTTTTTCCAGTTTGTCAATGGCAATCATATCTTGCTGGCATTGATATCTGATGGCGACATAGATGACACAGAAGAGAACAACCAGCACCAAGAGCCATATCTGGCGACGCACCATTTCTGCGGTCAGGAAGTCACCACCAAGAATAGATCTTAAAGTAACATTGGATGTAAGTTTAGGGTCTTCCTCTTTTACCTGCTCTTTAATTTTCTGGATGGTCTTCTTGGCATGCTCCTTCATCTCACTAGCCTCTTCTCTCAGGCTAGGGATCTCCTCTGCCACACTTGCTTCTTCTTCAGGAAGCGCAGGTTCTTCAACCTTCACTTCTTGAATTTCAAGTTCTATTTCGTCTTTATTTGTCATATTCTAAATTTTCTCTGCGATTCTCAATTTGGCACTGCGACTGCGTGGGTTTCGTTGCTGTTCTTCGTCGCTTGGTGTGATAATTTTGTTAGTGACCTGTCTGAAAGGTGCTTCTATTCGTCCAAAGAAATCCTGTTTTACTTTTCCCTCGGCATTTCCTGCCTTGATAATGTTTTTAACGATGCGATCTTCCAGAGAGTGATAGGTGATGACAGAAAGTCGACCTCCTTGACAAAGCACCTCGCGTGCACCATTCAACATCTCTTTCAGAGCGTCCATTTCGTGGTTTACTTCTATCCGAAGTGCCTGAAACAGCTTGGCCAGTTCTTTCTTCTCACGTTCTCGTTGGAAGAGCTTTTCTGTAATTGTCATCAAATCGCCTGTTGTCTCAATCGTTTTTTCTGTTCTGGCCTTGGCGATGACTGATGCGATTTTTCGGGCATTCTTCAACTCTCCGTAAATATAGAAGATATCGCTCAGTTGCTCTTCATTATAGTGGTTTATAATATCTGCTGCTGTAATACCAGCTCGTTTGTTCATTCGCATATCAAGCGGTGCATCGAAGCGAAATGAGAAGCCACGTGTCTCGTCATCGAAGTGATGGCTTGAAACGCCTAAATCTGCTAAGAGCCCGTCAATATGGTCGACACCATAATAGCGCATCCAGTTTTTTAAGTATCTGAAGTTACTCCTTACGAAAGTGAACCGTTCATCATCGAACTTGTTCTTTTCTGCGTCTTCATCTTGGTCGAAGCTGTATAGATGACCGTTCTTCCCAAGTCTGTTGAGTATCTCTCTACTGTGTCCGCCACCACCAAAGGTTACGTCTACATATACGCCATCAGGTTTAATGTCAAGTCCATCGATGCTTTCCTGAAGTAGTACTGGAACATGATATGTTTCTGCAGTTATTATCATTGGGCATCGTCATTATTCATGATGTTCTCAAATTCTTTTCCGAATTCCTCGTCGTTCTTGAGGGTTTGTTCCAGATTCTTAGGCGACCAGATCTCTATGGTGTTATCCATGCCAATAAACTGGATGTCTTGCTCAATAGCTGCGATTTTCTGTAAGCGCTTGGTAATAAGGAAGCGTCCGTTGCCATCCAGTGTTACCACTTCTGCTTCTGATACGAATTGCCGGAACATCTGCTGATGGGTCTGTTTCCAAGGACGAAGCTGGGCCTTCAATAGATCGAGACGCTCATTCCAGACACTTTCAGGATAAAGCACCAGGCATTTTTGGAAAACATCTCTTCTAAGCACGAGACATTCCTCGCCAGATGCCTGTAGCACCTTACGAAAAACAGAAGGAAGAAATGCTCTTCCTTTTGCGTCAATCTTTGCTTCTATGTTCCCTAAAAATCGCATGCGCACGTGATCATTATAATTTGGTCACAAAATTAGTAAATTTCCCCCACTTCCCACCACATTTCCCCACTTTTTTTCAAATTTAACTTTATTTTATTGATTTAGGGGAGATTTGTGTACTAAATACATTTAAAAAGAAAGATTTTTCTTGAATTTATTCTTGTATTTGAAAGAATTATACTATTTTTGCAACTTGTAAGTGTTTTATAAGAAAATGGCTCAATTAACAGAAAAGACGATCGACATTAATAAGGTCTTGAAGGATAAGATGGGTGCAAAGGCTAAGTTTGTGCCCAAACCACTGGTTAGTTGGTTAAAGCGTATCATTCATCAAGATTGGGTGAACGTTTTCCTATGGGATAATCGTGATAAGGTTGGTACGGAATGGTTGGAGGCTGTCTTGAAGTACCTGGATGTAACCATTGAAGTTGAGGGAAAAGAGAATTTGCCAGCCCCCAATGACGGTAAGCTCTATACTTTTGTGAGCAATCATCCTCTGGGAGGCGCTGATGGTGTGGCGCTGGGAGCTGTAATCGGTAAGCATTATAATGATCGTTTCCGCTATTTGGTAAACGATTTGCTCATGAACCTCCCTGGTTTGGCGCCATTATGTATCCCTATCAATAAGACGGGTCATCAGAGTCGTAATTTCCCTGCAATGGTTGAAGCGGGATTCAAAAGCGATTCCCACATTCTGATGTTCCCTGCAGGTCTTTGTTCGCGAAAGATTAATGGGGTTGTTTGTGATATCCCCTGGACGAAGACGTTTATTTCAAAGAGTGTGGAATGTCATCGCGACGTAGTGCCTATTCATTTCAGTGGAGAGAATAGCAAGTTCTTCTATCGTTTGGCAAATTTTAGCGATAAATGCTTGCCGTTTAATCTGGCCATGCTGTATCTTGTCGATGAAATGTATAAAAACCAGCATAAAACATTCAAGGTAACCATCGGAAAGCCCATCCCCTGGGAAACGTTCGACAAGACTAAAAAGCCGGTGGAATGGGCACAATTTGTGAAAGAACAAGTCTATAAACTATAAGAAATTACGAGAGAGATGGAACAAGAGATTATCCAACCAATTGCTAAAGAGATTCTCAAGAGCGAGTTGACTTCAGAGCGCCAACTTCGTATGACGAACAAAAGTCATAACGAGATTTATATCGTCACCGCCCATGATTCACCAAACGTGATGAAGGAAATCGGTCGCTTGCGTGAGATTGCTTTTCGCGAAGCAGGTGGAGGCACAGGTAAGTCCATGGATATCGATGAATTCGATACTTGCGAGAATTGTTATAAGCAGTTGATCGTATGGAATCCAGAGGCAGAAGAGATCATTGGTGGTTATCGCTATCTTGTTGGTAATGAGTGGGATTACGACGATAAGGGCCAACCCATTCTTGCTACCAGCCACATGTTCCACTTTTCTGAGCGCTTTATTAAGGAGTATGCGCCTTGGACTATCGAACTTGGCCGTTCTTTCGTCTCTCTCCCTTATCAGAGTTCTCGTATGGGTGCCAAGAGTCTGTTTGCCCTCGATAATCTTTGGGACGGTCTTGGTGCTTTGACTGTGATCAAACCAAATGTAAAATACTTCTTTGGTAAGATGACCATGTATCCATCTTATATCCGTAAGGGTCGCGATATGATTCTTTATTTCCTAAAGAAGTATTTTGATGATAAGGAAAAGCTCATTATACCGATGAAACCGTTGATAATTGAGTCAGATCCTGTAGAATTCCAGACACTATTCAGTGGTGAATCCTTTAAGGAAGACTACAAGATTCTGAATAGCGAAATCCGAAAATTAGGCTATAATATTCCACCGTTGGTAAATGCCTATATGAGCCTTTCTCCTACGATGAAGCTGTTTGGAACGGCTATCAATTATGGCTTTGGCGATGTTGAAGAAACGGGAATCCTGATTGCGATGGAGGAAATCTTCGAGGAGAAGCGTGTGCGCCATATTGATTCCTTTATCAAGGAGCATCCCGAGGCACTCAAGATAACCAGTGGCGCCAATAAAGTGATCTATAAGGAACGAAAAGATTAATTTTACACATTACATAACTAACTAAATTGTTATAAAATGAAATTAAGAAATTTATTAGTAGCAGCAGTATTGCTGGTAACAGGGTTCGCATCAGCTCAGCAGATGCCAGAAATCCCTGTCGACAAGGATGTCCGTATTGGTAAATTAGACAACGGACTGACTTATTATCTTCGTCACAATGGCTTCCCTGAAAAGAAGGCAAACTTCTACATCGCCCAGCGTGTAGGTTCTATTCAGGAAGACGATTCTCAGCAAGGCTTGGCTCACTTCCTTGAGCACATGGCCTTTAATGGTTCAGAGCATTTCCCCACAGGAACGATGACTGAATATCTGCAATCCATCGGTGTGGAGTATGGCCGTAGCCTGAATGCTTATACCTCTATCGATCGTACCGTTTATTATATTGCGGATGTTTCTACAGAGCGTCAGACGGCCCTCGACTCTTGTATGCTGGTACTGAGAGACTGGTCAAGCGGTATTACTGTTTCTCCTCAGGAAATCGAGAAGGAGCGCGACGTAATCCATAATGAGTATCGTTTGCGCAACACCCCAATGGGTCGTATGCAGGAGCGTGCGCTGCCAAAACTCTTCCAGGGTTCAAAATATGGCTACCGTATGCCTATTGGTAAAATGGAGATTGTGGATAATTTCAAGCCAGAGGAGCTGGTGGCCTATTATAAGAAATGGTATCGCCCCGACAATCAGGCTATTGTAGTTGTTGGTGACATCGATGTAGATTATACTGAGAATCAGATCAAGCAGCTCTTTGGTGATATCAAGGTAGCTCCAGATGCTGCTAAGGTCATCGATGAACCTGTACCCGACAACGAAGCGCCTATCTTCGTGGCAGAAAAGGATAAGGAGCAGCAGTATTCTATCCTGATGCTCTCTATCAAGCGTGATCCTGTGCCAGCAGAGATGAAGAAAACAATGGCATTCCTTGTAACCGACTATCTGAGCGATATCGTTTGTGCGATGCTGAATAGCCGTTTCTCTGAGATTGCCCAGCAACCAGAATGTCCTTTCCTCCAGGTGATTGCCCAGGATGGCAACTTTATGCAGCTGGCTCGTACAAAGGATGCCCTGATGCTGCTTGGTGTAGCAAAAGAGGGTAAGGATGTCGAGACCCTTCAGGCTATCGCTCGCGAAGCTAAGCGTGCCCACGACTTTGGCTTTACAGCTACTGAGTATGCCCGTGCCAAGGCTGATTATCTGAGTGCTTTGGAGAAGGCTTACACCAATCGCGAAAAGCGTAAGAATGCCGAATATGCCGATGAGTATATCGAGAACTATCTTGAAAATGATCCCATTCCATCGCTCGAAGACCTCTATCAGACGATGACCATGCTGGCTCAGCAGTTGCCTTTCGAGGTGATTAATCAGTATGCCCAGCAAATTATTGATACGAGCGGTAAGAATCTGGTTGCCTTCAATGTGGAGCAAGAGAAGGATGGCAAGACTTACGTAACCTCTGAACAGATGCAGGCTGGTTTGACAACCGTTAATGGCGAGACACTCACTGCTTGGGTCGATAATGTAAAAGAGGAACCACTGATTTCAGAATTACCAGCAAAGGGACAAATTGTAAAAGAGTCTGAGAATACGACACTTGGCTATAAGGAACTCACACTTTCCAATGGTGCAAAGGTCATCCTGAAGAAGACTGATTTCAAAGACGATCAGGTTCTGATGCAGGCAGAGGCCAAGGGTGGTATGTCGCTCTTCGGTAAGGAGGATGATATGAACCTGCAGCTTATCGAGCCAGTCCAGATGTTCAGTGGATTGGGTAATTTCTTAAAGTCAGAGCTCGACAAGGCACTTGCAGGTAAGCAGGCGAGTGTATCTACTAAGGTTACTGAAGATCGCCAGTATATCTCTGGTCGCTCTACGCCAAAGGATCTTGAGACCCTCTTCCAGCTTACCTATCTTACGATGACCAACATTAAGAAGGACGTGAAGTCTGTGGCTGCATTTATGAATCAGATGCAGACTGTCCTCAGTCAAAAAAGCCTGAATCCATCGATGGTTTACAGCGATTCTGTGGCCAGCATCAAGAATAATCATAATCCGCTTTATATGATGCCAGAGGTTGAGGATATCCAGAAGTTCGATTACGATCGCACATTGGCCATGCTCAAGCAGCTTTATGGCAATGGCGGTCAGTTCGTCTATACCTTTATTGGTAACTTCGACGAGCAGCAGATTCGTCCGCTTATCGAGCAGTATATTGCTTCGCTGCCTGCAGGTAAGCCCGCTGAAGCTAAGGATATCCGTACGCTCTTCCGTGGTACTAAGGTTTGCAACTTCAATAAGAAGATGGAGACACCACAGGCTCAGACCACTGAGATTTGGCT
>CAJOGK010000011.1 GCA_905234145.1 uncultured Prevotella sp.
ATCATGTCCATCTGTTGATTGCCGAAAAGAGTTTGAAGGTGGGTGAGGTAGTGAAATCCATCGCTTCATGCTATGTGCCGTATTACAACAAGAAATATGCCCGTATAGGTCATCTCCTTCAGGATCGTTTCAAGAGCGAGCCGTGTAATGACTCTGGCTATTTCCTGACACTTTTTTAGGTGATTGACGTGCCCTTGATCGACTAAAACGAGCCTAACTCTCGCTTGCCCGTTGCCTTACTTTCAGGGCATCGAAGAGTTAGGCTCGTCGTATTTAAGCCTTAGAGGGCGAACTTGTAACCTATAGTCAGTGTAAATACACTATTTTTGCTGTTTTTCACGCCAGGATAGGTCTCTTTGTTCAGCCTTGTCAGACCAATCTGATAGCGAGCGTCAATCGTAATAGGCGCCTTGAATTGATAAGAAATACCTACAGGAATAGAGAAATCAAACTTCTGGTACAGGTCTTTCATATCGACAGTACCCCAAATATCTACATCTCTCGCAACGCCATCACCAAAGATATCCATCTTGGATTCTCCATGCGCAAAGAATTTAGAGGCAACCATGAAACCGAACTGAACACCGGCCTTGACAGCAAAACCCTTGAAAATGTAGCAGTTAGCTACTACTGGAATCTTGAGGTAGCCCAGAATATCATTTTGGTTATCAATCTTAACTTTGATAGGTCCTTCATAATACGCATAGTCTTCCCATGCGCAGCCCTGAGTAGTGTAGTTAAGACCTGCGGCAATACTGAACCTATCAGCAAACTGATACTCAGCCTCACCACCGATGATAAAACCTGCAGACATTTTCTTTTTCAGATCTCCATTGCCAACGTCTAACGGCTCAACGTTTGTTACTGATGATACAACACCGCCAGCGAATGGCTGTAAAGACCATGTGCCTTTCTCGAACTGTGCATTTGCACTTACTGTAGCCATGAAAGCGGCTACTGCCATCATAAAAATCTTTTTCATAACAGTCTTAATAGTTGGTGAATAAATTATAGACAAGAAACTTTTTGCACTGCGCTTATGCCTTGAACACCTCTTCGCCGTCTATGATGGTGGCGATGAGATTGGCCTGTGCTACCTTCTCAATGTCGTCGTGCAGGAAATCGCAGTCGTACACGGTCATATTGGCAAGTTTGCCGAACTCAATAGAGCCCAAACGGTGTTCCTGATGGAACTGACGGGCAACGTTGATGGTCATGGCACGCAGCGACTGTTCGCGGGTGATAGCCTCCTTGAGATTGCGCGGGGCTGTTGCACCGCCAATCAACTCCTTTGGATAGTCGCGTTTCTCAGCCGCATAAATGCTGAGCTTGATATCCATCATCGGCGAAACGGGATAGTCGGAGTGGAACACCACGTTGGCACCTGCATCATAGAAAGATTTGATGGGATAGGCCTCATCAGCCAGCTTCTGACCCATATAGGCCACTTCCTGCTCATAAAGGCCAGGAGCCTTAGCTGACCACAATGGTGCCACCGCAGGAATGGAGCCTGTTGCCCCCATACGACGTATATCCTCATCGGTCACGAAGTGTAGGTGTGCCAGCACGTTACGCTGATCCATATTGCCGGTAATCTTTTCGGCATCCTCGATACAGCCCAGCATGTAATGGGTAGCACCACCGCCCTCGGAATGGACGTGAACAGACATGCCCTCCTTGTTGGCATCGACAATCAGATCCACCATCTTGTCGTGGTCGTTGAAACGCTCATTACCGTGGTAGCCAGGCTGATCCAGATAGTCCTGGTTCTGCCAACCGGTATGTGCCTCAGTCACACCATCAAGGAAAGCCTTGGGACCGATGATATGGAAATACTCACCACTCATCTCAGCACGCTGAGCAGCGATGCGGGCTATCTCTGTCTTTGCGTCGGCATTATCAGTCACATACATCCATGCATAGGTGCGCAGCTTCAGCTTGCCTTCCTGCTGGGGAGCATCCTTGTGGAGAACATTTGCGCCGGCATCACCAACGGCAGTAAAACCGCTGCTGAGGGCCATCTCTTGCCAGGCGAGCAGATATTCTTTGATATCCTCTACGGTTTTGGGAAGCTTTGGAGCAATCTCGAACACGGGACCTTCACAGATGTAGCCGTCGGGCTCACCGTCCTTGTCCACATGTACGAGGTCGTAGCCCCATTTCTTAGCGTAGGCCGTATCAATGCCTGCCCATTCCATCGCCTTGGTGTTGAGCAGCATGGAATGTCCGCCACCTGTCTGCATGAGCAGCGGCTTGTCGGAACAGATCTCATCAAGATAGGCCTTGCTGACATATTCCTCATTTTCCACCCATCCTGCAGCTACGTAGAAATCGCGCTGCGGATTCTTCTCAATGAATGCCTTGATGATGTTACGATACCTTGCATAGTCGGTAGTCATTCCTCCCTCCATCAGGTTCGCCTGTCCGATAGCGCGTTCTCCGGCAAAGCTACCGTGACAGTGGGACTCCATAAAGCCCGGATAGATGTAGTTGTTACCATAGTCCAGCACCTGTGCATCGGCACAGGCGAGTTTCTTCGCTTCCTCTGCGCTGCCGATATAGGCAAATACGCCGTCCTTTACTAATGCTGCCTTGGCAAAAGGCCTTTTCGTATCGACTGTGATGATGTTGCCGAGAATGATTGTCTGTTTCATATTTTTACTAGTTTTTAGTGATATCGTTTGAGAGCAAAGATAAGCAATTATCGCTAAATAACCTAGTCCTGAATGCCTTGGGCATCAGGTTTTGAAGATTTTGAAAGAGTTTTTGATGATTTTGAAAGTGGGGGCTGCTGTTATTCGGCCAATTCGCTGATCCATGTTGTTACATTCTTACCCATGCGCTGCTTGAAAGCAAGTGTGAAGGTGCTGTAACTGCGGTAACCGCTGGCGGCAGCAAGTTGCTTAGTGGTAAAAGTACGTTGACTATCAACAGCCTCGCGATAGAGACGGATGAAATGATTAATGCGCAGATTGTTAATGTAGGCATTGTAAGTGGTGTCCTGACGGGAGAAATACTGACTGAGATAGGAACGGTTAGTACCAATAACTTTAGCAAGCTGGGAAGCGGTTAGGTCGTGCTGCAGGTAGAGCTGCGTGTCTATGCAATGCTGCTGTAACAAGGCACCAATCTCATCGTTAGCGGTTTGTTCCCCAGTAGAGATTGTTTCCTCATGGATAGAGAGAGGTTGAGGAATTTTCAGGTCGCTGAGCGTTTCTACACGCCACAGGAGATAGCAGACAAATACAATGTCGCACATCTGAACGACGTATTCGTAAGCCATCCCGAACCCGAGGCCAAACGCATAAAAGCCTAACATCAGCAGGATAGCGGCCTGCACTAAGAAACTCTGCCATACCTCCTTGTGTTCCAAGTCGGCATAGTTGTCGCGCAGCCAACGTCCGTATTGTATTAATGCGCGTACCATATATATTACTAAGCCTATGCCCAATAAAAGCAAATAGCCAAGCACCAATGACAGAAAGGCATCGCTGTGGCTAACGACGCACACCGCCATTCCTACAACAAGTGGAACTACTAACGCCCAGATTGGCCATAGCGCCCGTCTGCGGTCTTGCAGCATATAGAACATTATGAGGATGGCCAAAGGGATAACCGTCATGCTGTCAATCAATCCACCAACAAGATTGCACAGTAGAATGTCATCATCGGAAGTGAGAAAAACACCAGGCAGATACGCCACGTGGCTCAGCGTCATGGCCGCAAAGAGGGCTGCTGTACATCGGCGCAAACGTTTTGGTGTCTTTATGTCGAAGGCAAAAGCGTTACCCCGACGCAAAAGCAGATAACAGCAGGCTATCAATGACAGCACAGCCGCTGTTGTATATAGCATATAAAATAGAAGCTCTTCCTGGCCTGGCAACTTATACATAATGGCACGTCGTTAATGAATGTTCTTGACGTAGCATCTTCTGCGTTTGACGAACTCAGGGTGTAACGGCTTCCACTGCGACAATTCCCTCACATTGTCTTCCAGCTGGGGACCCGTTTCTGCCCTGTGAATGCAATATTTATGATATACAGGTATGAGGTCGTCAAAGAACATGGCATTCACGCCTAGTCCTTGGTAATCGGGGCGCACGGCCACGAGCAGCATCTCTGCCATGTCGGAGCGCTTCCATTTCAATCCGCCCAACAGATGGAACCATCCTGTGGGCCACAACCTGCCTCCCGATTTCCTAAGGGCATCAGCCAAACTAGGCATGGTAACGGCAACGCCTACCACCTCACCTTCTTGGTTTTCTACCACTGGTACCATGTCGAGATTCAATACCGGCAAGTATTGATCCGCAAATTCGGCTACCTGTTGATCTGTCATCTCCGTGAAGCCAAAAATAGGACTGTAAGCGGTATTCAGCAGGTCGAATAATTTTTTCACATACCCTTCCTTCATTTCTTTGAGGGATAGTTTCCTGACGCTTAATCCCATCTGTTCCCTGGCGTATTGTGACACACGACTGTAGCGGGCAGGTATCTCCTCAGGTATTTGAATACGAATCTGTAGCCAGTCTACCTCTTTTTCGAAACCTAATTGCTCCATGTGGCGGGGATAGTATTCATAGTTGTAGATGGACGACATCGAGCCTTCCAGATCAAAATCCTCTACAAGCATGCCTTCCTTGTCGAAATCTGTAATACCCAAGGGACCTTGAATATGAGTCATACCATGTTCGTGCCCCCATGCGGAAACAGCTTCCAACAGCGCCTTAGAGACGGCCAAATCGTCGATAAACTCGATAAGGGCGAAACGCACATTCTTGGTATGCCACTTCTCGTTGGCATGGCTATTGATAATGCCGACAATCCTTCCTACGGGTACATCTTGGCTATAGGCGATGAAAGGCTGCAAGAGGGCGAACTCCGTAGCGGAATTCTTCCTCTTGTTGAACATATTGCGGATGTCGGCCTCCATGTCGGGTACATACTGGTTACAGCCAGCATAGTGCCGTCGCGTAAAGTGCACAAAATCATCGAGATGTCGCTTTTCTGTTACCTTTACAACTTCAACTTTAGTCATTTTCTTGAACACGGCCTTACTGTTAGGCGATGCAAAATTAAGCAAAATAATCCTAATAGCTCTTTTCTGAGTATCTAAAGGTGAACATTTTGCAAATTTTGAAACAACTTTTGCATATTTTGAAAGTAATCCTGCCAAAATTGAGATGTAATATCGAAAAAAAGCAGTATCTTTGCGGCCAAAAACTAGTTCTATTTAAAAATGAGAATCAAACGTATCACTTCATTTTCGATTGTCGGCATGCTATTGCTGGCAACAATAGGATGTAAAAACAACAGTACCGCCACAAAAGTGCAGCAACAAAAGGCCGACAGTCTGATTAATGTAGCCTATCGGGATAATAACTACAATCGCCTGGAGATTCTTGCCGACAGCTTGAGAAATGCCGGACTCATCAGCGACATGAAATCAAGCTACTGGTTGGGATATGCAAACGACAAGTTGATGCGCAAGCGCATTGCTGAGTTCTTTTGGAATATGGGCATGGCTGCATTTAATCCCGGGGAAGACAAGGAAGACACCGAAGTATATGCCGAGATGGCCAGCCGACTGGCGGGACTGAAGTGTACGCTGGGTGAATATGAGGCGGCACTGAAGATAGCACAGACAGCTATGAGTCAGTTGCAGCAACTGGGCTGCGACACGACCAGTAACTATACCAACCTGATTATCTACATCGGCTACTGTCAGAGTCGTTTCGGGCTGAACAAAAGTACGGCTGCAGAGACATTGGAGCAGGCTTATCAGCAGCACTTAGGCTATATACGCCAACAACCATCGAGCGACACGTATCGCCTAGCCATCGTTGGCCTCACCAATATCTGCTACAATTACTCCGACATCTGCGACTTCAAGAATCTGCTGTTCTGGGCCACACGCTACGACAGTCTGGTAACTAGCTACGACAAAACGGGGCTGGCTAACGACACTTACATAGACAAACAGTATGGCCGTTCTTGTGTATTCCGTGCCAAGGCTCTTGAAGGTTTAGGAAAGTCGAACGAGGCTGACAGTGCTTTCGCTGCTTTCCGCCAGACGCAGTACGGCCAAACACCCGATGGCGCCATTCTTGCTGCCGACTATCAGATGTTTGCAAAAAAATGGAAGGATGCTGCTGACAGCTGGAGCTATCTGGATGAATTCAGGAAACAGTTTGCCAGCGATTACTCGATGGAGAACATTCAGTTGACCTTTCTGAAGAAATACGAATCGAACTTGATGGCAGGGCGTAAAGATTCAGCTATGGCCGTAGCTAAGAATATCCTTTCACACCTCGATTCGACCATCACAGCATCGCGTCGCACAGAAGCCATCGAGCAGGAGACCGTACGCAAGAAGGAAGCGGAAATGATGGCAGAAAAGGAACGCTTGGAGAGACAGCAGTGGTGGACTCGCCTGGCTGGTATGGCAGTGCTCATCATTGCCCTTATCATCTACATCTTTATACACAACCGCATGTCGGCAAGACTGAAAAAAGCCCACGAGAAACTGAAGGTGGCTTACGACCAGCTGGAAGAGACCACCGCAGTGAAGGAGCGTATGGAGAGCGAGCTGCGCATTGCCCGCAATATTCAGATGTCGATGGTGCCCAGTGTTTTCCCTGACATGAAGGGACTCGACATGTACGCCTCGATGACGCCTGCCAAGGAGGTAGGTGGCGACCTCTATAACTATCTGCTGCTGGATAATAAACTCTATTTCTGCGTAGGTGACGTCAGCGGTAAGGGCGTACCTGCCTCACTCTTTATGGCTCAGGCCACACGCTTGTTTATCACGCTGGCCAAACAGGCGATGCCACCTGCAGAAATCTGTACCCGCATGAACGATGCCTTATCGGGCAGCGACAATAAAAACAGCATGTTCGTAACCTTCTGGCTCGGACTCGTAGACCTCACTACCGGACATCTCTCGTTCTGTAATGCAGGCCATAATCCGCCCGTTATAGGAGGTGGTGAGGATCATGGAACGTTCTTGGAAATGCTCCCCAATTTCCCAATCGGTGTTTTACCGGGCTTTGAATACGAAGGTGAAGAGCTGGAAACTATCAAAGGCCGGCCACTCTTCATCTATACCGATGGACTGAATGAGGCTGAAAATGTGGAAAAGGTAGAGTTTGGCGACGATCGTCTGCTTGAAATTCTGCGCAACACACATTTCGATTCAGCGCAGCAAGTCATAGAAGCACTCAGTGCTGAGGTAGAGGCTCATCGTGAGGGGGCAGAGCCCAATGATGACCTCACGATGATGTGCCTCCACATTAGCGCTTAGAAGATTTTGTAGGCTACTCGTATCTCGAGGTTAGGCCATGCTTTCAACCATGACAGCACGCTGCCGACACCTGAATTCTTGCCCGATGAACTAACCTCAACACCGTTGTTCAGCACAAATTTCGGTGAACCCCAGAACAGAAGACCTAAATCAACAGCCAGGCTGACACGATGGGTCTTAGCAAGGTGCTGTCCAAAGCCGATGCCGAGATAAGGCTTCACGGCATTGGTCTTCAAGCGCACGTCGATGTTACCATTCTCATCAGCTGTGAACACGTAGTCACCGAACTGCACGCCAACGGGCGGATAGTTGGTATTGAAAAGACGGTTGTAATCCTGCACTTTCTCATTGGCATCGTAGAGGAATCCTAGGGCACCATCGTTGGTGTTGCGGAAGTGGAAGAAGTTCTGGCTGCCAAAGAACAGACCAGCAGAGAAGTAGAAAGGCTGATTCCTGAAGGGATGTACTTCACCAAGTACATAGAAGTTCCAGAAGTTGGGCTTAAGAGCCAGCTCTATCTTATCTACCATTTGCGCTTGTTTAATGGCATCTTCTTCTACCATCTGCATCTCAGTGATTTCCGAAGCAGTATTGATGGCCTTAAACTTGATGTCGCCCCAACCCATGCCACCATAACCTGCCCTTACCGTTACGAGCTTGTGTACAGGCATAGCCACATCGATATTAGTACCTGTCAGTCCTGTGGAGATACCTACAGAGAGGTGGTTGAACAGGCCGTCTTGGGCATGTAACTTATCGGCATTCTGAGCCTGAGCCCCTGTTGCCGCAAACATTATCGCGAAGAGAATGATGAGTCTATGAATATTGTGTTTCATAACTGTTGCCATGATTTATTATTTAAAGTATTTTTTGTTCGACTTGACTGGCTCAAGGGATAGAAACCGTATAGGTAGTCGCTGGTGTAAGGCGTACCGCCATTGATAACGCAGTGTATGTAATCGTGGCAGGACATATCCATCGGGGTGATACCTACAGTACCCTCATATTTCTGCAGATCTTCTATCACATTCGGGTGCAGGTTAGAGGCATTGGTAAGGTATCCGCGTGGCGATACCTCAGTATAGGCTGAGCAGTGGTTAACAACCCAGATGTTATCATCTTCCTTGATCTCACGTGCACTGTGCATCATGTCGATAACGGTCTTAATCTTGTTCTGCATTCGCTTCGCATTGGTGGTCTTGTAGTAGTCCTGCTTGTAGAGCCTAGCCTTAATTGATTCATCGTTCATGTTATACATGGCACAATTGCGCTGAGCCTCAGGATCGAGATCTTCTTTGACGTCGGGATCCTCGTCGGGCCAGTCACAGTAGACGATGGGGAAATTGTAGAGGGTATTTAATGGACGGAGGTCGTAGCGGCTCAGCCACAGGATCTTGCCACGCATCTCACCCACGGTGATATCAGGGCGCCAGTTCTCAAAGAACAACCCTTTGTACTTCGACATGTGAAATACATCGCTGAGCAGGGGGAACAAGTCTTTCTGATCTTCAAAACCGTTGTCGAACTGCAACTTGGCAATGAAGAACTCTGACGGGTGGGCTTTCAGGTAGGCCTGCAGCCAGTCGATCGTCTGCTCTAAAGTAACGTTGAGCTCGCTGATACCGTGTGTCAGTCGCAAGATCTTCTTCTTAGCAATGGTGTCGGTACTTACTACAGGACGGATGTCGAAGAAGCGAATACCACAGTTCAACTGCTCTTCAAGCGTTGACACGTGGCTGATAGCTGTCATATCGAATACATACTTCAGACCCGGCTGGTAGAATCCCATACCTGTCATGGTGTCGTGGGTACCGGGGATACTCAACTTGCACACCTTTGTTTCGTCTTTCACCATGCCTAACCAGTCTGTGGGGGGTGTAGAAAGGTCGTAGGGAACCATAATAGAGTCTTTGTAGCCCTCGGAAAAGAGATACGGCACGTCGACGTAGGTCTTTTCATCGTAGGCCTTCTCAAAGGTCTCGTCGTCACAACTGTTCAGTGCTGTCATGGCCGCAATAGCCATGATGGCATACATTAGTTTTCTTTTCATAATCTTTTTGTTCATTATTGTTTGTATTTGAATTTACTTCGCGTTTTCGTCATGAGCACTCATGTTCTTGATAAACAGGTTGATCAGACGCTTCAAGAAGAAGGTATGTCTGACTGCATGGCGCGCCTTGTCGGCTATCGAACTATCGCCGGAAGTAGTGGCGGCGTTCTCTGCTTCTGCCACCTGCTGCTCACGCTGATTTATCTTGGCACGCAAGCTCTCTGAAGCGTGATTATAAAGGAACGTATAGCAGGGCACAGCAGCCTTCATGATATAAGGTGTGAGGAAGGTGGTCAACACACTGGATGCCACGATGATAGGATAGATTATAGGATTGAGGACTCCCAAACTGGTACCCAGTGAGGCGATGATGAATGAAAACTCACCTATCTGCACAAACGAGAAACTAGTCAGCATCGAATCACGCATCGTCTGACCGCCCCACCAGCAACCCAAAGTGCCAAAAAGAATCATTCCGATGATAATCACCAGGCTGACCCAGAGGATGCTATTCCAATATTCTCCCAATGAAGACGGGTCGATCAGCATGCCCACGGAAATGAAGAAGATGGCAGCAAATACATTCTTCAGCGGTGACATCAACTTTTCTATACGATGCGACTCCACAGTCTCGGCAAGGATTGAACCCATCACGAAAGCACCGAGAGCGCTGCTGAAACCAGCTTCTTCCGCCGTCAGCACCATACCCAAGCACAGACCCAAGGCAAGGATGATAAGCGTCTCGTCATTCAAATGTTTTTCTAATTTGCGTATCAGCGTCGGGATAATCAGAATACCACAGACAAACCATGCTGCAAGCGTAATGGCTAGATCGATGACCTTGCTTACCAGTTCACCACCTTCAAACTGATGACGGATGGCGATACTGGAGAGCAATACCATCAGCACGACCGCAACCACATCTTCAACGATAAGGATGCTGGTAGCTCCCTTGACGAAACGCTCCTTGCTCATGCCAGCCTCGTCAATTGCCTTCATAACTATAGTGGTACTCGACATGCAGAGCATACCTGCCAAGAACAGCGAGTTGATCATATCTAGGTTAGCATCCATTCCCACCAGGTAGCCGAACACCATCATGCCCACAATGATTGTCAGTGCGCCTATGGCTGCCACTTTGCCACTGCTGATGAGATTCTTGAGGCGGAACTCCAGACCAATACAAAACAACACAAACAGTACGCCGATGTCGCCCCATGCCTTAACGTTATTACCATTCACAAGGGTCTCGCCAAACAGATTGGGGCCTACTAGCACACCAGCCACGATATATCCAAGCACCACCGGTTGCTTCAATAGCTTGAACACGATACTGACCACAGCTGCTGTAATCATCAAAATGTATAAATCTTGTACCATATTGAAAAATTAATTATATTGTTTTTGATTATTTCGTAGTTATAAAGTGAAGCTTTGCATGCAAAGATATACAAATTCCCCCAAACAACTTTGCATTAATTACCTATTAAAGCATATTTTGCATATTTTGAAACAACTTTTGCATATTTTGAAAGTCGGCAAGTTAAAATAATACAAAAAACGCTAAGGATGTCTTTCGGTTTACTCGGCTGAGTGGCGCATCCAAGCTGTTACTGACTGACCCATGCGCTGCTTGAAGGCGAGACTGAAGGTACTGTAACTCCGATAGCCGCTGTCGTGAGCCAGTTGCTGAGCGGTGAAGGCACGCTGGGCTGCGATGGTCTCGCGATAGAGACTAACGAAATGATTGATACGAAGATTGTTAATATAGGCATTGTAAGTAGTGTCCTGACGAGAGAAATACTGGCCGAGATAGAAGCGATTGGTACCAATAGCCTGGGCAAGCTGGGTAACGGTCAGGTCGTGCTGTAGGTAAAGCTGCGTATCAATGCAATGCTGCTGTAACAATAGCCCGATGTCATCGCGAGCGGCTTGCTCCTCTGTGGTGACCATTTCCTCATTGACAGACTGAGGCTGACGAATGCTCAGGTCGCTTAACATCTCTACGCGCCACAGAAGATAACATATAAGCAAAATGCCACCCACCTGAACGATATATTCGTAAACCAGCCCTCCGACACCACTCACGTAAATGCCAAACACCAACAAGATAGTGGCCAGCACTAAGAAACTCTGCCACACCTCCTTGTGCTCCAGATCGGCATAGTTGTCGCGCAACCAGCGTCCATAACGCCTAACCTCGCGAACCATATATATTATTAAGCCGATGCCCAGCAGCAGAAGATAGATGCGTAGCATCGGCATAAAGGCATCGCTACGGCTAACAATGCACACCACCATTCCAACAACGAGGGGGGCTGTTATCACGGCAACAGGCCACAGCGGTCGCTGGCGGTCTTGCAGCATACAAAACAATATGATGATGGCCAATGGGATAACCAACAAACAGTCGAGCAGACCACCTACAAGCATACTCAGCAAGATAGCATCGCTCGACGTGAAAACGACAGCCGGCATATACCACAAGTGCCCCATAGCCAGTGCAGCAAAGAAAGCTGCCGTCCAACGGCGCAATCGTACAGGCGACACGACGTCAGGGGCAAAGGCGTTGCCCCGACGCAGCAACAAGTAGAGGCATGCAATGGCAGCCGTCGTAGCCCCTGTAGCGTAGAGCATGAACAATAGTAAAATATCGAGAGATATTTGTCCGAACATCTGTAATACTCAATTATATTTTGCAATAAAAGCTATGCAAAGGTAGCCAAATTCTTCTAATCATATTACATTACTTATATTATTTTCTGTTTTTTTAAGAATCAGAGGTTTTCCTCAATATTTATACAAAAAAAGAGAAAATATGCAAATTTTTCTCTCTTAACTTTTCAATTTTCAGTTTTTTATTGTATCTTTGCAGGCAATATTATAAAATATGTAATAACAACCATCTATAGTATGCGACAGTTTTTTAAAATGACGTTTGCCACCATCTGTGGTATTATTATTTTTCTAGTTATAGCAAGCTTGTTCTTTGCCATCTCTCTCGCAGGCATGCTTGCCAGCGATTCTGCAACAACAAAAGTGCAGGAGAATTCAGTGTTTGTAATCAAAATGGACGGTTCGATAAATGAGCGTTCAGAAGAAGGTAGTCCGCTTAGCACTCTACTCGGACAGGCTGACATGGAAATCATGGGCCTGGATGACCTGATTGCCAGCATCCGTAAGGCCAAGGACAACGAAGACATTAAAGGTATTTACCTGGAAGGTGGACTTACCGACTTTGATGCGCCTGCTACTGCCCAGCAGTTACGCGATGAGTTGAGCGCCTTCAAAAAGAGCGGAAAATGGATTGTTGCCTATGCCGATAACTATATGCAGGGTGCTTACTATGTGGCTTCAGTGGCCGATAAGATCTATATGAACAAGACTGGTATGCTAGAGCTGAGAGGCTTTGGCGGTCTAGGTACTTACTGGAAAGGATTCTTAGATAAAGTAGGCGTAGAATATCAGGCTGTTCGTGTTGGCAAATATAAGAGTTATGTAGAAAGAATGACCCGCACGGATATGAGCGATAACGACCGTGAGCAGCGTTTGGCTTATTCACAGGGCATTTGGAACTATTGGCTGAAGGAGATTGGCGAGAGTCGCAAGGTAAGTGCTGAGAGTATCAACCAATGGCTTAACGACAGTATTCCAGCTTTTGCCGATGGCAACGACTACGTAAAATGCAAGTTGATAGACAAACTGATGTACCCTGACGAAATAAAGGCTGAGATGAAAAATCGCCTGAAGCTTGGGAAGGATGACGAGATTAAGCAGCTGACACTCTCAGATATGCTCAACGTGAAATCGAATGAGAATAATGATGGCGACGAGATTGCCGTCTATTATGCCATCGGCGAGATTATCGACAATCCAGCACAAGATATGATGTCAGACGGTTCTAGCATTATCGGCAAAGAAACAGTAGAAGCCCTAAATAAATTGGCAGATGATGACGACGTAAAAGCCGTAGTACTGCGTGTAAACTCTCCTGGAGGCTCTGCTGCCGCATCTGAACAGATATGGCATGCCATCAAACAATTGAAGACCAAGAAGCCTTTCGTGGTATCGATGGGAGGTGTGGCTGCCTCTGGTGGCTATATGATTAGTGCTGCCGCCAACTACATCTTTGCAGAACCAACTACCATAACAGGTAGTATTGGAATTTTTGGCATGGTTCCTAACTTCAAGGGACTTGTGACCGATAAACTTGGCTTTACCTTCGACGGTATTAAGACAAATAAGTATACTCACTTTGAGGATGAACTTGTGCTGACCAAGGGTGAAGGTAATGAAGAAGTGATTAAGTATATGCAAGGCTATGTGGACCGTGGCTATATCAACTTCCTGGACATAGTAGCTGACGGACGCAAGATGAAACGCGAGGAGGTAGACGCTATCGCACAGGGACGTGTGTGGCTGGCTTCTGATGCTCTGAAGATTAAACTTGTAGACAAACTTGGAAATCTTGACGATGCAGTAAAGAAGGCAGCGGAACTGGCCAAAGTGAAGGAATACCACAAAAAGGTATATCCTGCCAAAGGCAGTTGGTTGGATCAGCTTATGCCTAAGGAGAATAAAGGTACATATCTGGATAGCGAACTGCGTGCACTGTTCGGGGAGTATTACGAGCCATTCATAGAGCTGCGCCGCAATCAACTGCGTAACCGCATGCAAGCCCGATTACCATATAGTGTAAGAGTAAAGTGAGGACAGAAGGCGATTTTATATCTATCAATAAGAAACTGCTACCGCTGAGTTGGTGTTATGGCTTAGGGGTGGGACTTAGAAACGCACTCTTTGAAATGGGAGTGCTGAGAAGTAAGTCGTATGATGTCCCCGTCATTTCTGTCGGCAACATTACAGTTGGTGGCACAGGCAAGACACCTCATGTAGAATATCTTATCGAGCTATTAAAAGACGATATAAATGTAGCCGTTCTCAGTCGTGGGTACAAAAGGAAAAGCAAGGGATTTGTGTTAGCTGACAAAGACACACCAATGGAACAAATTGGTGATGAGCCTTTCCAGATGAAGCAAAAATACCCTGATATTACAGTGGCAGTAGATGCCAATCGCCGACGTGGGATTGAAAAACTAATAGAAGGAAAAGCAGGAAAAAACATTGGTGTGATCTTACTTGATGATGCTTTTCAGCATCGATACGTAAAGCCAGGCATCAATATTTTGCTCGTAGATTATCATCGATTGGTAATTTATGATGAATTACTACCTGCTGGTAGACTTCGTGAGCCTGTGAAGAGTAAGGACAGGGCAGATATCGTAATTGTTACAAAATGCCCTCAAGATCTGAATCCGATGGAGTTTCGTGTCATCACCAAAGCTATGAAACTCTATCCCTATCAGCAGCTCTTTTTCTCAACTCACGAATACGATATACCACATCTTGCTTTCCCTGAAATGGCTGATGGAGAACAAATCCGATCGCTCGATGATTTAAAAGACAAACATATTCTCTTGCTCACTGGCATTGCATCGCCAAAGCAGATGGAACACGACTTGTTACCTTATGCCAAAGAGCTAACACCTCTGACATTTGGTGATCATCATGCATTTAAGCAAAAGGATGTGGAGCGAATCAATGAAATGTTTGCTTCGCTACCAGCTCCCAAGCTGATTATTACCACAGAGAAAGATGCCACCAGACTTACTACAGACAGGCTGAGTGATGAGGTAAGAAAACACTTATATGTTTTGCCTATCCATATCAGTCTGATGCAAAATCAAGCAGATGATTTTTATAAAAAAATAACTAAATATGTACAAAAGAATTCAAGAAACGGCATCCTGGTTAAAGGAAAGGATGACCACAAGTCCAAAGACAGCGATAGTACTGGGGACAGGCCTCGGACAATTAGCTTCAGAAATATCTGATGCACAAGAAATTCCCTATAGTGAGATACCTAACTTCCCTGTTTCGACGGTAGAAGGCCATAGCGGCAAACTCATCTTTGGTAAACTTGGTGGTGTGGACATCATGGCTATGAAGGGTCGTTTCCACTACTACGAAGGTTACTCGATGAAGGAAGTTACTTTCCCTGTACGCGTGATGTACGAACTGGGTATCAAGACACTCTTTGTTTCTAATGCGGCCGGTGGCATGAACCCTGGCTTCAAGATTGGTGACCTGATGGTGATTACCGACCATATCAATTTCTTCCCTGAGCACCCACTGCGCGGAAAGAATTTCCCCACTGGTCCCCGTTTCCCAGATATGCACGAAACCTATGATCAATCGCTCATCAAATTGGCCAGTCAGATTGCTCGCGAAAAGAAAATCCGCTTGCAGTATGGTGTCTATATGGGTGTTCAGGGGCCGACCTTTGAAACTCCCGCAGAATATAAGATGTACCGCACACTGGGTGGCGACACTGTAGGTATGAGTACCGTTCCAGAGGTCATCGTGGCTCACCACTGTGGCATTCGCACCTTTGGTATCTCTGTTGTCACTGATCTGGGTGGCTTCGACAACCCCGTTGAGGTTTCTCATGAGGAAGTACAGGAGGCTGCCGACAAGGCTCAGCCTATTATGACCGAAATTATGCGTGAGATGATTGTACGTTCTGAGAAACTGGAACACAAGATGGAGGAGCAGTTCAATACAGATCACCCAACAGACAAATGGAAATAGCAAAACTCGGTGAATTTGGACTTATTGACCGCCTCACCAAAGATTTAGAGATAAAAAACGAAAGCACTAAGAAAGGTGTGGGTGATGATTGTGCTGTACTAAGTTATCCAGACAAAGAAGTACTTATCACCACCGATTTGCTAATGGAGGGCGTACATTTCGACCTCACATATATAGATTTGAAGCATCTGGGTTACAAATCTGCGATGGTAAATATCAGTGATGTGTTTGCCATGAATGGTACACCGCGCCAAGTAACTGTATCACTTGCCATCAGCAAGCGCTTTTCTGTAGAAGATATCGAAGCCTTCTATGAAGGACTTCGTTTAGCATGCGACAAATGGAATGTTGATATCGTTGGCGGTGATACGACCTCGAGTTATACAGGTCTTGCCATCAGCATTACCTGTATTGGAGAAGCAGCAAAAGAAGATATCGTTTATCGGAATGGTGCAAAGAATACCGATTTGATTTGCGTCAGCGGTGATCTTGGTGCAGCATACATGGGACTCCAGTTACTTGAACGTGAAAAGAGCGTTTATTACCAGCAAGTAGAAGAAGCCCAAAAGAAGAACGACAAGAAAGCACTCGAGATGCTAGCTCATTTCCAACCAGACTTTACGGGAAAAGAATATCTATTGCAACGCCAGCTTCAGACCGAGGCTCGTGGTGATATTATCAAGAAACTCCGTGAGGCAGGTATCCACCCCACAGCAATGATGGATATTTCAGACGGTCTCTCTTCTGAACTCATGCACATTTGCAAGCAGTCTGGTGTCGGTTGTCGTATTTATGAGAAGAATATTCCCATCGATTATCAGACAGCTGTGATGGCAGAGGAGATGAATATGAATGTGACAACATGTGCCCTTAATGGCGGTGAGGATTATGAACTGCTATTCACAGTTCCTATTGGAGATCATGAGAAAATAGAGCAAATTGAGGGAATTAAACTAATTGGCCATATCACGGAACAAAAATACGGGAATATGCTCGTAACACGTGATAATCAAGAGTTTACACTCAAAGCACAAGGGTGGAACCCACTGCAATAGTTTAGAGCTAAAAGTTGAAAGTTGAGAGTTTTTGAAAAAAAGTTGGGTAAAAATTTGGTGGGTTCAAAAAAAAGCAGTACCTTTGCACCCGCAAACGAAAGGATTGCAACCGAAATTGGTGCCTTAGCTCAGTTGGTAGAGCATCGGACTGAAAATCCGTGTGTCCCCGGTTCGATTCCTGGAGGTACCACTCCTCCTTTCATTAGCCCGGTTTCCGGGTTTTTTAATTAACATAAATCATTAAATTTAAAACATTGAAGTCATGGGAATAGTTATTGGCATCGATGTAGGCATCTCTACAACAAAAATCGTAGGAATAAAGAATGGAAAAATATCAGCACCTATCCGCATAACGGCTGCTGACCCAATTACATCCTTATATGGTGCGTTTGGTAAATACCTGCACGATAACGAAATCGACTTGAAAGATGTAGAGCAAGTTATGCTGACTGGTGTAGGCGCTGCCTATATAGACATACCTATCTATGGTTTACCTACTGCAAAATCAGAAGAGTTTGTTGCCGATGGTCTCGGTGCTAAATTTGAGTCCAAACTCGACCATGCCATTGTTGTTTCGATGGGAACTGGTACAACTTTCATCCGCTGTATTGGCGACGAAATGACTCACATAGGTGGAATCGGTGTTGGAGGTGGCACACTTCAGGGATTATCACGCCTTTTGCTCAACACTAACGATATTAAGCAAGTGGTAGCTATGGCCAAACATGGCAATGTACGCAATATTGACCTTGCAATTGGTGATATTAGCGCACATCCACTACCAGGACTGCCGATGGATACAACAGCATCAAACTTCGCCAAGGCACAAAGTGATGCATCAAAAGAGGATATCGCTGCCGGCCTCATCAAGATGGTACTCCAGTCTATTGGTTCTGCTGCATGGCTGGCTTCACTGGGCAGTAACATCAGAGATTTCGTCTTAATCGGCAACCTCTCTCTCCTACCCCAATGTAAAGAGGTCTTTCCTGGACTAGAAAACCTATACGATATCAGATTCCACGTGCCCAAGCACTCTCAGTATTGTACTGCTATCGGTGCAGCATTGGATTATATCTCTAAAAAATAAATCCCGCCAAATGGTGGGATTTACTATTTAGATATCCTTTTCTATATAAGTAAAGGTTGTATTACCGATGGTAAAACTCTTACCATGATATAGCCATTCTTCCTTTCCTACAGGCAACGGCTTATCACCAATCAATACCCCGTCCTCAATAGCACAAATGCGCAAACTGCCACGATACTGACGGATTTCAGCATGCAAAGGTGCCACTTTGCCGTTAACATCCCATGACAATTGAATATTACAATCAACAGATTTACCAATCGTAACACTATGTATCGATGATACTCTCAACCATTTATAAAGCGCAATATCCATCTCCTTTATGGCACCTTCGACATGCAAGAAATAGCGCTCTGACTTAGGAGCTAATCGAGCGATACACAAAGCTATACCTACACAATATATTTTAAAGCTTAATAGGAGTGATACACGATAATCCATGAAGGAATCAGAATAAAAGAATACCCAAATATACATGGATATAAGACCTACTGCCACAGCAATCAAAAGGAACCACTTACGTATCTTTATATTAGTAAAAGCTGTTACTGCAAGCATGATTATCCAGCTCATCAAAGCCCATGGAACGCAATCGAGTATCAGTGTATTAGTATCCAAGCGAAGTACAATAGAGATGATACAGCCCAATAAGAAGCATAAGTAACCTAACAAACCTGCCACAATCGACCTTATGAAGATTTCCTGATAACGATACATCCACTCTCGTTGACATACAGTTAGTGCACACAAGAACAATGTTAACCAGAAACTAATGTCAAAACCAAAATCTGGTAAATTTAATAAGTGGGAGCCATATTCATTAAAGAATTGCTCCGTAGCTGATGAGCCAGGTTCCAGACCATTAACCGCCATTACAACCTTACGGATAATGTGTTCTGAATAGTGGTGTGCACGGATCGTAAAGGAAACCCAAGACACCAATCCCGCCACTATCGCTACAAGAATCCACTTCATATAGAATGAAGCGTTATGAAAATCCCATAGGTTATTATAATTATAATAATGTGAACCTTCGGGGCAGTGGCGACCATGTTCTGGACATTGATAATTATTCTCATCCCAGCAATCTTTATGCATAGCATGCTTGCATTTCACAACAATCTCATCGCCAGCAACAAAGGGACCCTTACACATATAGCATGATTCCGACAACAATTGACCATTGAAGCTCATCTGCCTGCCTTCATAAGTAATTACATAGTTACGCTTAAAAAGCTTGTATTGAATGTATGGAATGAGGAACTGGAAAATGAGATAGATGACAAATACAAAGAATATCGTCAATAAGATTCCCTCTAGTACTACCTCGGTCGTAGAATCACCATCGACAATGACCGGATCATACATACTACCTAAATAGAAAAGCAACTCTCCTGACACAACAGGCTTTGGCTGTCCTTTTACAATAGTTGCTTTATCATAGAAAAGTACATCCAAATGATGACGGTTTCCACGAAAGACCTTCTTTGATGGTAACTCAAATACCATGCGATAGTCAGCATAGTCGATATTAAAGGCACTCATCATATCTTCAGCAATGGAACGCCACTTGAATTTCGACTGATAAATTCCATCTGACCCTTTACAGAGGTATCTGACAACATTCGTTTCATCCTCGTTCATCACAGCCAATGAATCAGAATAATTTGCATAATATATCGGTAAGGTCATTCCTGACTTCTGAACCATATTCGTGAGATCCTTCTGCAATTCGAAGTGCTGAGGATCGACAGGGATATCATTAATATAAGTCTTACCACCAGATAGAATGACTAAGGCTTTATAGCGGGCATCTTTAAATACGCTGCTACTATCCGTCATCTCGTTCATTTTCGTCTTAATCGAACGATACAAATAGGTATATGGCTCTTCAAAACGCTTGAAGTAGGTATTCAGCACATAATCGGAGGCCTCATACGACTCAGAGACATTATTACCATACATAAAGGACACATAGAGATTCTTGCGATCAAAAAGGGTTTTGATTTCTTCAACGGCAAAACGCTCGTCATCAATTATTTCCTGAGGCAAAGAAAGATCGACTAACACTAAAAGTTTCAGACCAAGTTCTGCAACCTCATCCTTGCCAACATTTTTTATTTCTCTAAGAACAGGATGAGAGCCATCAACAAAAAGATTGGACAACAACCCTGCACTTAGCATGGCAGCATGCCCGACTTTTGCAGAATCAGCAAGATCATAAGCACCTATGTCATTCGTTAATTTTCCAGAAACGGTCATGTATTTATAGTCGTCTGAAAATTGAAGATTACTCATCTTCAAACCATCCCCCCGCATCATTGATGTCGAGTCTGTGGGATTCAAATAGTCACTGACATTGATTTGTTGCTCATCACAGGCCACAAAACAAGCCACTAACACGAATGACGCCAACCATCTTAATATATTCTTCATCTTTTATATATTTTCTCAGTTCAATCAAATATTATATCGTAGGATAATCTCTTTGTCCATTTAAGGAGTCACGTAATTTCTTAGCCTGTGCACGCGCTTGTTTAAATGATTTTATGCGTGCCGCAGCAAGATTGATAAACATCAGCAAGATAGCTACAGCAGCAAAACCCATCAAATAGTCTTTTACACGCTGTATGAAAGGCTTATAGGCCATCTCCTGTATCTTGGCCGAAATACTTTTAAGCTGAATGTACCTGACTTCGATTTTTTCCATCCTCTTGCTTAATGCCGGGAATGCTGTAACAGCTTCCTTAGCTTTGTCGTAATTAGACTGGATATCTGCAAATCTCAACTGTTCTTTTGACTTGAGATTCTCCAAACGAGGCGCTAATTTTGCCACTAGTGACAATTTCATCGCTTCTTCATACATCTGTTTATAAATAGAATCCTGACTAAACAGGAGTTTCTCTGCATTGTTAAATCCAACGATTTGATCAAATTGCTGTTTCTTGGAATCCAACGAATCAGTCAATGCCTGCTGCATCATCTGCATCTCATCCGACCAACTCAGCAGGCTATCATTATCTGCAATGTAAACTTGCTGTGCTTGTGAATACGTATTCCATCGGGCGTTAAATGATTGCAGTGCCAAATTCAGACGCTTAAAGCGGTCTTCATACATATTTTGTTGAGCAGATGTCATAGAACTTTGCGCATCTATATCAAGATACACCATTGCACGCTCGTACAAATCCGACAATTCTGACTTGAATAAAAGCATCTTAGCCTTTATTTCCATCGTCTCAGAATCCTGCAGTGCCTCTACCTCATCTGTTTGAGCTAGAAGGGGTATCGGCAACAGAGCCATACATAGGATAATGATGTATCTAAGATGCGACAT
This sequence comes from uncultured Prevotella sp., assembly GCA_905234145.1. Taxonomy (GTDB): domain Bacteria; phylum Bacteroidota; class Bacteroidia; order Bacteroidales; family Bacteroidaceae; genus Prevotella. The sequence goes on from CAJOGK010000011.1 coordinate 21,487, forward strand.
TATTTCCTGCATTTAATTTTAAAATATCTCTCCGCCTCACGGAATACCTCCAGAGCACGTTGCTGTTCTGGTGTGCGAGCACCACCTTGTTTAGAAAGCATATCGTTCACACCTTGTATAATAATATCTACCTGTTTGATGATATCGCGACGTTCGATGGGGTCATTGGAAACCAGCCAACGGGTTACTGAGGCATCAATCTGACGTGCCCTGCTATGTAATATTCTGGGATTAACACCCTCCTGACCTAAAGCGATGGTATTCTTCTTGGCTGCTTCGGCCACAACACAACTCATGGAGGAAATGGAATCGACATAACCATTATAGGTATCCCAAACCTGCTGCATATCGGGACAATCACTCTTCAACTCCTTGGCAGGATATTGAGTAAGAAGCATCTTCTGCATCTCTTTAAAGGTTGAAAGAAGATCTTCGGAATCCACTTCTCCCTTTCCAAACTTGCTCTTAATCGAAGCATAAGCCTTTTTCACTGTTTCGACAGCTTCTTGTGCAGAAGTGAGGTCTTTATCCATACCGAAGCAAGGATTCCGCTGAATCTGTATATTATATTCACGGAACAAGTCTCGCCCATAAGAGATTTCATAACGTTTCTTATTAGGATGCTTACTCACATCATCCAGCAACATGACATCACGTAATGTTATTTTCACCTGATTACGCTTACCAAGAATATCAAAGGTTTGAGAAATGTAGTCATTAACCATCTTATATTCTTGAGGAGCAGGTTGCAGTCCCTCGTAATCGGCCCAACGTTTAAAAACATACTTCTTACGAGGCATAGGCACCGTTTTCTTGAACAGCGATGTAATCCTATATTGTTCCGAGGGATCGAAAGTCACAACATAGGGGAGCTGATCAGGACGGAGCTTCCTTCCTTTGAAGGTAGGTTTGAAACGCACATCTTCACGAAAAACAAACAAAGAGCGATAGGATATCAAATTCACGGTTAAAGTATTCGCTGCTTCATCGAACACGAACTTTACCATGACATCCTTATCACGGGAATCTTCTTCTAAGCTAATATGGTCCGTATAAGCAGTATCCTGACTAACCGTAATATTCCTGACGGTTTGAGCACTAAGGCCTTGAACAACAAGAAAACTTAGTAAGAGAACATATATTCTATTCTTTCTTATCATGATTCTATATCTTGCTTCTGATCAAAATAAATCCATTCATTCGGTTCTCCCTGACGTATAACCCAAGAGGCAACTTTCAGGTCCTCAGGATAAGGCGGTTCTGATATTGCATGATATACATTATAGCGCAAGTAATCGGCAATACGTTCCACGCCCCATACCAAATCTGTATAACTATCATTCATATTCAAACAAACACGTCCTGCAAAATCTCCGAAAAAACGAATATTGGGATGCCAAGGATGCGGTATCGACTGCCCCCTCTCATCACAAGTCACAAAACGAAACTCTGCCTGAGCATCAATCGATGGATAACCATCTGGCAAATCAATCCTCATTAGGAAAGAATTAGCGAAGATCGGCATATTTGCGACGCCTGCCTCCCCGAAATGTTCAAGTTGCTCTACACCACAGATACTACGGATGTGATAACTGATGACATAGGCAGTTGGTAAACCTTCTGCATTACGCTTTGCCACACGACACAAAATATCATGCCTTCCCTCGAGACGCTCTTCCAAGAGTCTCCATTCGTATAACAGACGTCGATTACGTCCTTTGTACTTCTTGTCTGAATATCGCTCACTCTCTCTCATCCAGGGAACGGATCTGGCATTAAAAACACTTTATCTCCATTTTCCACATGATAATCTGCAAGTGTCTGGTCTGTGCGACCAATACGTGGACGCATCACACGAATCTCATGCACATCAGGGTCCTCTTTACCAAAGAAATAATCAAGTGGTGCTCCCGACTCATCAATCGACGGAAAATCAAATATCAACTTGCCATCAGAACCTACTGCATGACGCAAGTTGGTCATCAACGTACTTAACGGGGCTTCTGGATTGACCACCCTGAAACGAACCGTTTTGTTTTTATATACTATATCCAAAAAGAAATCTTCCATATGTCATTATTTTATTTTGAGGTTGCAATTTGTATATTTACTATGATTGGATAGATATTGGTACTTCGAACTTCTATCATCTTCTGTAGGAGAATCTCTATCTGAGGTATCTTATCTGCAAAACTACGTTTTACAAACATATTGCCTTCTAGCTCTATATTAACTATTATCTCATAGCCACATTGACGTAAGTCTTCATTCTGACGTCGTCCTATCGAGATATTTTTCACCATATTTCTAACAATACCATATCGAGAGAGAAGCTCATTATAACAGAACAACTTAATGTCAGCAGATGTCACAATTCTGTCACAAGTTGCAATGTAATAACGTGAAAGACTAGCCATTGCTTTTTTGTCCTTTATCTCATCACAACCCATTACAGGGTTAGCTATCATCTGTGTTGCAGTTGCGTTCATACCTGAAGGTACCACAAACGAGCTGCTTGTACTCAACGATGAGTTGATATTTGCACCAGCTGTAGTTAAATATTGTATTTCAACACTACCACTTCCTGTCCTGATGGAGTTAGGTTCACGCAAGAAGATATAGACACCAGACACTTGACGCAACTTGTCTTTCTGCGCAGCCTCCATCAATCTACTTAATATCTCTTGTAGTGCCTGCATAGTCTTATCGCCAGAAATTCCTTGTAGATTCTGGAAGGCATAATAGTCTGAATGATATCTCGCGATCAAAGCATTTAGCAGTCTAACCAAAGTACCTTGATTGAAGCGATCAGCGGCAACACGCCGTATTTCAATCATACTATTACCATAAATCTGCTCTTCTGACGGTCGGACTGCATGCATAAATTGCGAAGCAGTCTGCCCCTCGGTGGCATCATAACCTGCCACGCGAACCACAGGTGTCGCAGCAGAAAGTGTTATATGGTTTATCTGGGCATTAACAAGTAAAATCGGGTTTAACGAGAAATTGCTTTTATCGAATACAAACTTGTCAGAGAGACCTTGGAATTCGAAAATCAGATCCAACGTATCCGTTTCTGACTCAATAAACTTTTTTGCATCATGCTTTTTAACCACAAAGATGCGCACATTTTGACGAGCAAATAAGTCTAAACAAGCCGTAGACGCCTCGTATGTCTGTGAACGGTTATATAAAATCGTATCAATACCAAAGCAGTCCATTAGCGGCAACTCAGAATAATCCCAAGGTCTGGCTATTGGCACACGCTGTCCTTTAAGCGTAACCTTAATATCTTGGAAGAACTCGTTTTTGATAGCAAACGCGAATCCGGACAGGTCGGAGATTGGAGATACAAAATTCAAAGATATCTTCCAACGTCGGCCATCAATTCTTGTCACAGATTTAACCGTAGCATTTAACAATCGCGTCTTCAGCAGGGGCAAGAAAACGAAATCAGAACCAGCTAACGTAAATGTACTCTGACTAGAAATCTCCAACTCTGGAATATCATCTTGCAAGACACCTTCAACAACAGCAGTAGCAGGCGTTGCATGACCAATCTCATAGGGTGTCAGTAACTGAGCATATTCTTCAAGCACTTCTGCCTTCATATGCTCATATTCACTAACTGTTTCATTCATTTGATAAGCAAGGGCCGTCATTATAAGTGACATCACAGGATCGTCCTCCAATCCCTCGAGGAAATCACTCTGGGCACTCTGACGCCAAATATTGATGGCCTCGCGCATCAGTTCATCAGCTCTCTGCCTTGTTTCAAATATTGTTTGTTTCATCTTCTCTGCTCATTAATTCCATACTCTGAATTTCGTCTGATAAGTATAATCTTCTTTCGTTTTGATGATTACCCCTTTCACAGTCACATAAATGAGACGCTCTTCACGTATATATGTCATAGAAACGCTGACATTATCCAGCCTTTGCTCATACTTTATCACTGCATCTTTCAATTCTGCTGCAAACGTATTGATACTTTTCGACGAACCACTGATTTTCTTCTCATATAGACCCTGTATACCATCCATTGTATCAGTATCACCTGAATTAAAGACAACACCCTCATTTTCATTAAACATTTCAAATCTCAGGTTATTGAACACAAACCCGAATTGAGGGTCAATAGGCGTACTAAAACGCGCAGTTGTCATGATGAGGTGAATAGCAGAATCAATAGAATTCTTGAGCCGCTCCTCACGTTTCATTCCTTTCGGAACAATCTGCAACGGTAAATCAATACTTGTCATAATTCATCAGATTTGTGGCATGAAATCTTTCTCCTCTGGTTCAGGAACATAGAGGGCATTAAACAGATTCTCAAACAACTCAAAGTAGAGTTTCTCATACAATGTGTTATGAAGCTGCTTGCCCAACTCGTCAAACTTCTCTTTTAGCATTTCATTCATGCGATCTGTTCTACTATCCATTTCGGTAGTCAGCAGATTCAACAACTCTGGTTTTACCGTTCCATTAATATATTCTGTTATTGTCTCTGTTTGCTGTTTAATCTCAGCCTTTAATTCCTCGCGCATATCCGCCAAGAGTTTCTCGATCAACTCGGGATGGAGTCTTTCATACAACTCTTTTTTAGCCTGTGCCAGCAAGGCCTCATAGTCGATGGTCGTACCATCGAGCACAACACCATCAAGAATAACAGCGGCACCAGCCAGATAATCATCAAGCCACTGCAACCAAAACTGAATGTCTGCCTGCGATGGCATTGGAATCGTAAGAGGCTGCTCTCTATTTGGCGTAACAATATAATAATCGATAGCCTGAGCTATTTCTTGTGTCAATAGGATAAAATCTTGCATGCTATTCTGCAAATTATAGTTCTTTAGCATGAAGACATAACGCAGAATAGCACGTTTACCTTCTCCATCAGCCAAACTCTTATGGGCAGAAAGAGCCATCAACTTCTCAACATATCTCTCAATGTACTCCTTAAATCGAGGATTGGAGGCGAGTAACAAACAAGGTATGATAAAATCACTATCGACACTGAATACGCCTTCATTAACTTTGAATCGTACCAATGGAAACAGATCACCATTCTCTATCTCTTCAATGGTATTGATGGCATAAACATAGTGAGGTCTGACAAAAGCTACACCATCCTTCTCAAATTCCGTCTGGTCATCGCTGAAACCTATTGTTAAATAGTACCTGTCTCCAAACAGCATGGGGATTGTAACGAGCAAATCCTCATCGGCATTCACAATCCTTCCTGATGGTAACAGTGCCATACATTGGAAATGGTCTGCCTCAAAACGATTCTTTACAAAAAGTCCCCTACAGTTAAAAGGAGCACCTGGAACTAAGCCCATTCGATTACTGCCAAGAGCTGCACGCATGGCCAACCTCTGTCTTACTTCCCAATGGTCTGTCATACCAGCAAATGCTTCTGCTGTCAGTTCCATTCCTGGCGTCCAGTTGATTTTTGAATTTACATCCATATATCTCGACCTTTTCTTTATTTTTTCAATTCTGTATTATAGTCCAATACCAACTTGGCATTCGGTTTTCGCATATCATGGTGTTCCTTAATAACAATACTACAATGCATCTCAAAAGGTATAAACCACTCTTTGATGAAATCACGTAGAGGCTCCAACTCTTCGTCCAGCTGTCTATATTCATCTGGCGTGAGTCCTGGTATCAGAAGTTCAAACCTAACAGATGGCAGCCATCTGCGTGTTGTGTCCGTCTCACTATAACGACCTGTTTTCTTTCTTACTTCACAATGCAATAATGAGCCAAGAACAGAAGCCACCTCACCAAAGTTCCCTCGCATCCTGCTGACATAAGGTAAGAGGAGAGCAGCTTCTCTCACAAATCTATTCGGTTCATTTTCAATATCTACACCAAAATAAGTCTTCAGAACATACGGTAACTTTGCCTGAAGAAGCTCTGAGGTTTGATCCTCAATTTTCAGGCTCTGTTGGAAATGGAAAGTATCAATAGGCAAGAATGCCTCTTTTAACAATCGCATCCTTCGTTGTGTCCTATTAAACTTCTCAATAGGCGTATCACCTTTAATAGTAGTTTGTTCTGTCAGGACCCCCTGCGGAAGTAACTTAAGGAAACCATCACGAGACAATAATATTTCATGGGTCTCGTCATCAATTTCAAATAAGTCACTATTATAGTTTCTATAGAATACACCTTCGCCACGGACAATCCAATCCTTCGCTTTCTCCGGATAGAGATAGTTCAACAGCACTTCTGAACGAATATCAGGTATATTATTCTTTTTAATCATACTTTACTCATTTCAAAATAATAATCTCGACCATCTGCTAAAACATGAAGAATATCCCATACAGGAATGCCAAGTTCGCCTAAAGAAAGCGACTGATACGGGAACGTTTTATCAACGCGATGATATTCATGTTGATAGAACTCACTCATTAGTATGCCACGCAAATGCGGATGCTGTTCTACAAAAGCCTCCACCTTTCTTGCAGGTAACATCACTTCTGTACGTCGATCATTTGAACGTTCGGAAACGTAATCTACATAACTATCGCCAGATAAGCAAATGGCCACATCGTTTGCATTCAACGTGTATGACAGGATAGCCAATGCTTCTTCAACTGTTACAGACAATGTCATATCGCATAATTGAACTGGCTCCCAACATGTATGTTCGGCACATTCATCATCAAATGCCTGATAGTCAGCCATTTTCATGGTTAGATGTTCACCTTCGTAATAAAACATCTTCCCACAAAGTGAGGTCAGTTCACCAGCTTTCAATGTATCTTGATGAATCAGTTTCAAAGCCTCCTGTACTTGTACTGCGCCAATGATTGATGCAACAATGGAGGTTGTTGGAGCAGAGCCCACCATCTCATGCCGATGGATAATTCCTGAACAAGGTAGACGACGTGCTAAATCTTTCCTTCCTTCTGGTCCCAAGTTACAGGCATAACAGTTTATTCCTGGCACAAAAACACGTGCCGTACCTTCCAGATCACTGATACCACCATCGACCCATGGTTTATTGGCCCTCATGCATAAACGGTTGATACAATAGCGTGCCCAACGGCTATCAACACAACCAATCACAACATCCATGCGTCGAACAAGTCCTAACCCAACATCATAAGCAACATCACCACAAATGGTCTTTACCTCAATAGCAGAATTTATTTCTGCCAGTCGCTCTGCCACAACATCCACCTTCAGTCTTTGAGCTTCAGCATCTTCTTTTCTGAAAAGGACAGAGCGCGTCAGGTTACCCATCTCTACAATATCGAAATCTACAACCACGAGATGTTCTACCCCCATCAGCACCAAGTTCTTCAGCACTTCATTTCCTAAAGCGCCACAACCAACCACCATCACGTGGGCTGTCTTTACTTGATTCTGAAGAAAGTTACGACTCATTCTATTTCTTTTTCTTTAATTTCATCTCAACATTTACCATGTCGTTTCCGATGACTAGTACTTCTTTCTCGGCATCCCAAAAACCTCTCTTATGCAGTTTTATTTGGCATCTTAAGCCTGCGGGGAGTTTCTCAACGATGCAAGGAGTTACGCCAACTAATGTGTTGTTGACATAAATCTCTGCACCCACCTCATTACAATGCACATTCAAAAAGCCGTAATTTGACATCGGAGCCAACAGGTCTATTTCCTTAGGCGTCTCATCATCTATCCAAAAATAGGTCGTTTTCGACTCAAGATTATCTTTTTCTGTACTAATGGCATGAAAACCTATCGCGAGTTGTCCATTCCAAGTTCCCATTCCTACATATTCGCGGTCAACCCAAATCTTCGTGCTGTCATCAGCCGACCTGACAATCACTGGGGCAGTCTTCACCGGCATCTCTTGTTCGATGGCCAATACTGGTGGATTAGGATTGGCTTGTAACTTTGCTTTTGACTTGTTACGATTCTTTGAACTGACAGGTTGATGAATTCTAGACACCACTTCTCTTGGATAGAGATCGCTGGATGTCAATTCCAAGAACTTCTTTTCTGCCCTACCTATTTCTATAGTAGCATCATAATAGCACTGATCACCTAACATCACAACCAAACGGTGCTTGCCTTCTAATAAGTGTCCACTGGTTGCCTGGGTTTCTCCAATCATCTTCCCATCTACAGAAATCAAACCACCTTTCAAGGGTGTTTTCACCGTTAAATAAGAATAAAATGGCTGCAAGGCTATAGGAACGGTTATTCTACCCGTATCCTCTACCTCAATTGTGCCCTCTTCTGGTTCATGAAAAGGTGATTCTATACGATAGTTATGACTACCTAATGGCAAATTTAGTTGAAGAATTCCTGTACGCGTCATCGTTGTTGTGCTATCCACCATTACAATCGCTTCCCTAGGCTGAATATCAAATACCACCCATTGTTTCTGGATTTTATATTCTTTATCAGGACTAAATGTCAGCAAATTAGCCAAATAGCGTTTCTTTTTCCTCAGACTCTTGCCTGGAACTTTCCATGTTAACTGACCATACTCAGCATGTTTCACGGTAATAAATGTGGTTTTATGCGGCACCTTAAGCGACAACATTTCATCACCCTCCTCTGCCTGTACTTCGGTCTTACCGTTGGCTAGGAAAGTAAAGCCCTTCTCGCCCGTCTTCAAATCTATAATTGCTTCCTTCTTATCGGTCACAAGATGGCGAAAATTAAAAAGACCTTTGTTCTGTTTCTTAAAGTCTTCAATACGCATTTCCTGTGCACTTACTCTAAGAGCAAGCAACAACAATATTATAATGTTCAACCACTTTCTCACCTTTTTTCAGGAACTTTTATTTCCCCTGTGTCGACATGCTGCCACTAGGATTAGTCACTGATATCTGCCCACCATAGGAGCACATACATTTGGCATTGTTAATCAGCGCAGGTGATCCCCCCACCTTAACTTGACCGCCTGGACTCCATGGCGCAGAAACCACAGGAATACATGGCATAGGTGTAAGAACACCCATTGCCGCTGAGGTTGCCGCAGATACTGTTGGGTTAGACAACGACTGACACATACCAAAAGTCATGATATTTACTAATGGCACATAATCAGTAATGTTAGCCATCAAACAGCCTCCACATTTTGGACGTGTTGGAATAATCACAGTCAATGTAGAAGGTGCCATTCCAAAAGTGCATTGGAGCATAGCTCCCATACATACAAAATTACCCATAAACTAATTTTTAAAATAACATCTTTGAAATTCTAACACTCAATACAGGATATACCAGAAGATAGTTACACCATTTTATATAGGTATCGATATTACTTGGATAATCATCAACATCTTTACACAGGTTAATACCATCATGAACATTCTGGGATGGTTTTCCACCCCAAAACATTGCACCACACTCAACAGACACCTTCCAATCATAACGACTGGGAAAGAGTCGACCTCCATACCCAAAGCCTAGATAAGGTTTCAGTGCATTTGTGCATGTCTTGATTAAAATAGACCCATCATCGGCTGGTTTCATATGATAATCATCTCCCTTAGAATATGACACTCCATTCAGGTCAATATCATGTGTAAACTTTCCTAATTGGACGTAGCCGACCTCACCTGCATAAGTATTTGCCGACTCTGAACTGCTTTCAAGCTTTGCCACTTGAGAAGGTCCATAGTAAAACCCTACGGTAATATGCCAACTTTTGTTATATTTGAAGGGATAAATATCAGCCAATAATTTAGCATTGCCCATCGTCAATTTAGCTGTCATGTCGTAGTAAGCCTCTAAAGATGATTCTTCATTTTGCAAAAGCAAATGAAACTTTTTCTGAAAAGGAAACATGTAGTCATATCCAGCTCTTACTTGCAGAAACTCACAAAGAGGAGCAGCTAAGTCAATACCTATTCCTGTGGAGCCAAGCGTTAGCCCCAGCTCCATATGCTTGAACAGATTTTTCTTGTGCCAATACTGTTCATAAGAATGCTTATTTATAGGCAAATCCGGTTGAACAGCAGGCACATACTGCGCATTTGCGATATCAGCGACACATGCTAAAAACCAAATTACAATCCACTTCATATTAACATATCAAATCAATTGACCCAGCCTACTATAGGCTGAACCAATTGATTTATATAGAAATAGAGAAATTACTTCCAAGGATTCTCAAATGCTACAGGACCGTTTTCGAGCTTCTGACATACGATCTCGATGTCCTCGTAATGCTCCTCACCATCGGCCCAGTACTCCTTGTACTTCACGCAGTAGCAACCTGTTCCCTTCAACTGCTTCATGTTTTTACCATCAATGGTGTTCTGGAACTTAACAGTGAAGTCGCGTGGATCTGTTGGAGCCAGCATCCAACCCAGCAACTCAGTATTACCATCGTTCAGAGCCTTTACGCGAATGTTCACTCTACCGCCACGGGGAATACCTGAAATCTGACCTTCACGATCGGTAGTCTGACTGAACTTGTAATCAACTAAGATTACCTCACGTGCTACGAAATCCTTAACCTCAAGGGTTACCGGTGTTACATTTTCTGCCATAATTATTTCTTTTTAATTTTATTCTTAATACTAAATTATTAACGGAGCTTATGCCCACTCGTTCTCAAACTTGACAGAACCAACTTCGATGTTCTTGCAGGTGATGACGATCTCCTCGAAGTGACCTTTCTTGTCTTCCCACTTCTCTTCGAATTCTACACAGTAGGCGGTCTCAAACTTGATAGATTTCATTGCCTTGCCTGTCTTGGTCTCCAAGAATTCAATGCTGCCATTCTTTCCAAGATTGCGCTCTATCATCCAACGCAGCAGGCCGGGTAAACCATCGTTCCGAGCCTTTACACGAACTCTGATCTTACCGCCACGGGGGATACCGCTCATCTGACCTTCAACATCGGTTTCCTGCTCGAAATCGTAGGTAACCATCATCACTTCACGGTCCTTGAAACCGTCAATCTTCATTGTAACTGGAGTCTTTGCCATGTCTTTAAATTTTTAGATTGTTAATACTTATGTTTTGAGTCTCGTAAAGTTTATGCACTAGCAAGAGCAGCTTCCTTGTCCTTCTTGTCTGCAGCAACCTTAATAATAAAATTCTTTGCAGCATAGAATGGGGTCAGCGTGATTTCACATGTAATCTGCTTGGTAACGGGATCCTGACGAGGTTCACCAATCTCATAGTTCTGGAACAAATTTCCATAACCTTTATACATATTTAGGAACTCCTGAATCTTTGACTTCAGGTTCTTCGGACTGTTGTATGGATCCCAGTTTTCGAGAGCCACCTCATGCACGAAGTTCATCAGTACCTTCTTTACCCAGTCGAATACGCGAACAATAGGATACTCTTTCATGGCATCGAGGTCACCATTATAGAGCGTGGTGTTGTTAAATGCCATTACACGACCATCTGAGTAAACCATAGGAATCACCTGGTTATCCATCAGGGCAGCAATCTCCGACTTTAGCAAGTCGCTCTTTACACCCTTCACACCATCAAGTGTACCATACTTCTTACCACCAGCACCCTGAGCCATGTTGGCTGTTTCGTCATATAACTTACCGCAGAGTGCAGCCGCAGGTGCTATATAGAAAGCCTTCTGATCTTCCTCGTCTGAAGACATCTTCTCAGACTCACGACCTACAATCCAGTTAGCTGTCATAACGACATTCATCAAGCACTGGTCGCTGTCGCGATAGCCTTCAGTGTTAGCCTGCAAGTCATCGAATGAATACTCATCAGCATGGTCGGTAAGCAACATTACCTTATATTTAAAGGCCATCTTAGCCCACTGCAGCAGGTCAACTTTATCTGTAAACACAGCACCAGGAACGCAAACCAAACTATAAGCATCCTTCAGGCTCAGACGATCGAAACCATTACGGAGGATATTCTCAACCTCACCTGCAAAGCCGGAATCTGCATCTGCAATATCCTCTTTCAAAACATTGATAATACGCAGGTTCTTTACCTTATCGGTACCACAAGTTTTAAAGAAAGAATCGAGCTGACGATAACTGCGCTCCAAATTCTGAGTGGTATAAAGTGCATCAGTAATACCTTGCTTCAGCACGTTTGTATATTTCTCTTCAGCTTGTTTACAAGCATCTGCGAAACCTGTAGCTGTATCAATACTATCATCACTGAGCAGTTCAAGCCAACGTGAAATTTCCTTTTTCAGACTCTCACGCTTATCTTTAAAGCGCTTATCTTTCAAGAACACGTCCTTAGCTGCCTTTCTAGCAGGGTTCATGTTATCTGCATCGGGCATAAAACCACGAATAGCGTTAAAGCCACCAAAAGATGACAACAATTTGCTGACATCTTTCTGGCCTTCTTTCTCTTGAAGTTGAGCACCAGCCTGACCAGCTGCCTGTGCTTTCTGCATTTCTGTATCTGCCATAATATTATTTACCTTTCACTTTTAACTTTTAATTTCCAGTTTTAACTTTTCACTCCTAATCATTCTGCACCCTCCAATTCGCTGAGCATAGACTGAAGCATCTCCTTCAACTCTTCACGGCTTCCTGCTTCTTTCAGAATGTCACGGAGTTTACGGTTCTGCTCAATACTCTTACGAATTTTAGTATTGGTATCAATCTGCTCCTTTGTACCTGAGAGGAATGGACTGTTTTGTACAAGACGGCCCTTACCACCCTGTGCCTCAAAGTCACGAATCTCACCAAAATGCAGCGTCTCTTCTACTGCGCCACCTTCTGCATCAGTAAAAGTAACATTAACTTTTGGCTTGAAGCGCTCAAAGGCATCATTAATGTTCTGGATATCATCCACAAACTCAGGATTACCTGCCTCAACATCACTTGTGTACTGGTCGATCATCAACGTTTTGTTTTGGTCGATCAAACTGACTTTCGCACTGCTCTCCTCATCGGGAGCCATTGAGATAAAATTCTCTTTCATTGCCATAGCTATAAATGGTTTTTAAAATGAATAAATATAGTTTACTAATTATTTTTCTTTCTTACCGTTAATCACGAATACAGCATTACCCTCCTTGTCTACCTGTACCTCTATCTTATCGCCAGCTTTTACTTTTCCAGCAATCATCATCTTAGAGATAGGATGACGAAGCTCCTTACGGATAACACCTAATACAGGACGGGCACCATACTGTTGGTTATAACCACGCAGGGCGATGGCCTGACGCGCATCGGGTGTCAGAGTCAACTCTATATTCTGCTCCTCCAGCAACTTTAACAGACCCTTCATGTGAATATCGAAAATCTGAGCTACAGTTTTGTCTGTAATTGGTGAGAACGGAACAATCTCTGTCAGACGAGCCAGGAACTCTGGACGGAAGTAGCCCTGCATGATATCCATCAACTCATTATTCTCAGGTATCACACCACTATTGAACTTCTCCACAATCGTCTGTGCACCGATGTTTGATGTAAAGAGGATCAATGCGTTTGAGAAATCACCTACACGACCCAGACGGTCATGCAACTTACCTTCGTCGAGAATCTGCAGGAACAAGTCGAATACGGACTTATGCGCCTTCTCGATTTCATCAAACAAAACAACCGCATAAGGATTCTGTCGGATCTTGTTAACCAACAGGCCACCTTCTTCATAGCCCACATATCCCGGAGGTGCACCATAAAGCAGGGCAACAGAATGTTCCTCCTTAAACTCAGACATATCGAAACGTATCAAAGCGCTCTCATCACCAAAGAGGAATGTAGCGAGGGCCTTAGCCAACTCCGTCTTACCAGTTCCAGTGGGACCCAGGAAGAAGAACGAGCCCATAGGCTGTCCCTTCTTGCTAAGACCAGAGCGCGCTTCATATACAGCATCAAGTACTTTCTTCACAGCATGATCCTGCCCTACTACACGTTTCTTCAAGGTATCTTCTGCACCCATCAAGCGATCGCGCTCCTTGGTTTGTACCTTACCCAAAGGAATACCTGTCTGCTTAGCTACCACGGCACTCAGATCATCGCTCTTCAGCTCCACTCGTTGCTCTGCGCTGAGTTCCGAGAGCTTATCAAGAGTGCTTGTCAGGAAATCAACACGCTCCTGAATGCTAGCAATCTTACTGAAATCAGTATCTGAATCAACACCGGCCAACAGGATACAACTTACCTTATTAAACAATTCATAGTTCAACCAATCAAGTTCCTTCATCAACTGTTCGTCGGCTTTATCCTTACCTTCTGCACCAGCCTTGATTGCATCTAACTCTTCACGAAGGCCCTGAATGATATTTCCTGTCAGGTCATTCATCGTCTTAACCTGCGACATGGTGCGGTCAATCAGGTCAAAAGCAGAATCTGGCAATGACTTTTCCGTCAGATAGCGCTTTGCCAAACGAATGGCATCACTCATCACAATCTCATCTACTTTTAGTCCGTGATACTCCTCATAAGCGGGCAGTGCACCTTTTAGAATACGGAGTGTCAAGTCAGCAGTAGGTTCTTCAACAGTAATCTTCTCCAACTTAGATGTCATCTCCTTATCCGTCTCAATATTCTTCGTGAAGCCGTCAATGCTTGAAGTAGCCAACAATTGCAGACGGCCCTTACTCAACTCGTTCTTTAAGATAGAAGAGGCACCGAACAAAGAGCCCTGCTTATCAAACAGCTTATCAATGGCCTCGATAATGAGCACGGCATTGGGCATACCCTCAATTTCAGTGATAACATTTTTAAATCTGTCTTCTACCTCTCCTTTATATTGAGCATCACCGCCAAGTGCAGCTGTATCCAACTCATAAGCGACAGCACCACTCAAGAAACCTGGCACATGATCAGCAGCCAACTCACGAACGAAGCCATTCACAAGTGACGTTTTACCAACACCAGCCTCACCAGTAATCAGAAGATTCGCTTTGGTCTTTCTACCAAGAATCTCATAAATTATAGAAATTTCTTTTTCGAAGCCAATCACATTATCCAAGTTGCCTGCACGAGCGATGGCTGTTTTGTCAACACAATATTTAGCAACACTGCCTTTACCCCCAGTAGTACCCGTCTTCTTGGTCAATTCAGCACCTTCCATATAAGGTGCCTCTACATTTACACCACCACCCATCTTAGCACTGATGTCAGATGGTGTCAGTGGCAAAGTCTTCAACTGATCGAAAGAAAAACCAACACCAGGTGTTACCAGGGCTGCAAGCACACATACATCCGTGCACTCATCCAAGCCAAACTTTACTTGATAGTTCTCAGCCTCATCCAGCACAGCTTGAGACTCTTCCGAATAAGAAAGGTCTCGCATCGGACGAACGGCACGAGGTGAAAGCTGCATCTGCACATCAGCCCAGTCCTGAAGATAATAATAGTCCTTATCTAATTCACTCTCGATAAAATGTACTAAGCCGATCTCCTTATGAAGAATAGCCTTAAACAGATGCGCAGGATAGATGGCATCGCTGCAGTACTCTTCCGCAAAGGAATTTGCAATAGATCTCAGAGTTTCATTCATAATTACGGTTATTATAAGTTTATTGCCCACAAAATTAAGTATTTTTTCTAAAATAAACACAAGTAATTATGAGTATCAATTTAAGTTTTTACAATCTTTAACTTTAAATAGCTTGGAAATGTCGATTTTTCCGAGTAATTTTGCAAAATCAAACAATAAACTATATAAAAATGACTCCAGTAAAGATTCTCAGTGTAGACGATGAGATGGATCTTGAGCTATTGCTCACCCAATATTTCAGAAGGAAGATCAGGAAGGGGGAATATGAGTTCTCATTTGCCCACAATGGTCTTGAAGCACTTACTATGCTTCTAAAAAACAAAGACTATGATATCATCCTTTCCGATATCAACATGCCCGAAATGGATGGTCTCACGTTGCTGACCAAAATCAACGAGATGCAGAATCCTGCTCTCAAGTGTATTATGGTTTCAGCCTATGGTGATATGGGGAATATCCGTCAGGCCATGAACAATGGCGCATTTGATTTTGCGACAAAGCCTATCGACCTCGATGATTTGAGTGTAACCATTGAAAAGGCTATTGAACAAATCAAATATATTAAAGAAATGCAGCAAGAGCATACGCAGTTGGAATCACTTAAAGGCGACCTGGCGATAGCCCGCGAAATCCAACACGCTATTCTCCCACGCATATTCCCGCCATTCCCAGATATTGCCGACAAAATAGAGCTGGCAGCATCCATGACAGCTGCGAAAGATGTAGGCGGCGATTTTTACGATTTTTTCCGCATCGACGATAATCACATCGGTATTGTTATGGCCGATGTCAGTGGCAAGGGTATCCCTGCTGCCATCTTCATGGCTGTAAGCCGTACACTGCTTAGAGCGACTGCACTTCGAGGTGAAAGTCCATCAACATGTCTGACTTATACAAACAAGCTGCTTACAAAAGAGTCTGTCAATAGTATGTTTGTCACTATTTTTTATGGTATATTCGACATCAACACAGGCGAATTGACTTATTGTAATGCTGGTCACAATCCACCATATATAATAAGGAATAATGGAAAGACGGAAATAATCCCTGTTTCTGGTAATCCGATTGTAGGTTATTTCGAGGATTTAGAGTTTACAGAAGATAAGATTTTTATTAACAAAAACGAAACTATCGTACTCTTCACAGATGGTGTGAATGAAGCCATGAACGCCTCGTTTGAGGAATTTGGTGACGAGCGATTTACTGCCATTCTCGAAAAGTCTGCATCAGACAATTGCCAACAGATTATAGAAAATGTTCTGAGCGGAGTGTCTGATTTTGTGGGGGAAGCAGAACAAAGTGATGATATCACGCTGTTAGTCCTGAAGAAACTTGCATAACAATAAATAATGTGAATAGGAAAGTTCCTGTCATTGGTATAATCGGACTCTTCTTGACAGTCACTTCTGCCATCGGGTTCTTAGGTTGGTACGCTGCGTCTCAGCGCATCGACAATCTGGAATCGCAGATTTCTGAGCTTGAGCGCAAGGAGAAACACGCCACGGTACTTCGTAGCGTCAGTGCCCAGATGGAGGAAATTGCCTACGAACAGAAAGCCATCTCTGACGAGAAGCGTGAGGAGGCATTTCAACAAACCCGATTAGCGAACGAGATGCGAGAACGTTCTGAAATAGAGCGCCAGCATGCTATCACTGCCCAAAATAGCGCCCTCGTTTCAGAGCGCAAGGCATTGGAAGCCTACGGACAGGCAGAAAGTCAGCGACAGATAGCTGAGCATCAGCGTATACAGGCCGAATTTTCAAAAAGTGTAGCCGATACGCTCAGTTATGTAGCGCTCTCGCGTTCTCTTGGTTCACTGGCCATCGCACAAAGCATGTCTGGTAATCAGGAAATAGCCGATTTGCTGTGCTATGCCTCCTACCTTTACACCATGCGCTATAAGGCCGACGTTAACAATCCTGTGGTTTTCCAGGCACTTACCCTTTGCAGTGAGAGCAAAAAGGAATGGCCAGAACACGATGCCCCTATCTCCTGTATCAGTACCTATACCAAAAGTAACAGTTGGGTTACCGTTAGCACATACGGTGAAATCCTACAGCATGAGATGAAAGGTAATTCTTTAAAATCAAAATTGATTTTCAAAGATAGCCGGTTCGATTTCCGTCATGTTTACACAGATTCTGATTGTAAAAATATTTACGCAGTCAGCCGGCATGGTTATCTCTTCACAAAGACGCCAAAAGGCGAGAATATTATTCCTGTGCCGAACATGTCGCACCCCTTCAGCATCCAGACCTTTACAGATGGTACTCTATTGATAGTTGGCGAAGATGCGATTGCAGAATTCAACATGGCCTCTAATACCATCACAGCGACTAAGAAACTTGATTTCAAGGCGGTTACTGCTGGTCGGTTCGATTATTCTCCGTTACTATTCGACAATAATGGAAAGATGTATATCATCCGTACGCTCGACAAGATTGTCACAAAGAAAGTACCCGTTTCCGGTCATGTTACGGCATTTGCCAGTTCAAAGAACCAAAATTACGAGATCTATGGCATGGATAATGGCCTCATCTATATCATCGACAAACATCAGAAGTTACATCGTTTAGTAGGTCATCAGTCACGTATCTCCAAGCTAAAAGCCAACGGTTATCAACTTTACTCATCAAGCTATGACGGTACATTGAATTTATGGATGACGAATAGCGAGAAGATTGAACCGATGACCCTATTCTCCACAAATTGCTGGATTATGGACTTCACTTTCGATAATGCCAAACAGTATCTTTGGACGGGCAATCAGAGAGGTAACCTCACCCAGATGCTGATAGCCACGAATATCATGGCCGACAAACTTCAGAAGAAGCTGGTACGTGATTTGACAGAAGAAGAATGGAACTATTATATAGGTAAGAATGTACCACGCGAGAGTTTCATAAAACAACAATAAACGTTCAAAACAGGAAGTAAGATGCGATTTGCGACACTGATCATATATTTATTGCTGACCTTGCCCACATGGGCACAGGGTATACCTTACTTCCTGAATATTACGGCTCAGGAATATAATGCGCACAATTTCAATTTCGATATCATTTCTGCACCTAACGGCTTTACATTTGTAGCCAACTTCGAGGGTCTGCTTTACTACGACAATGCTACATGGCGTATCATACACACGCCCAATTTGTCGCGAGTAACCGTTGTTTACCTCGACCATAACAACACCGTATGGCTGGGTGGTTATAATTTCATTGGCAGCGTACAACCAAAACCTAATGGCGAGCCCTACCTTCAGAGGATAGGTAAACCCAATGTGTTCCAAGGCGAAGTACAGGAGATCTGGGAAGAAAACGATATTCTCTACTTCGTTGTAGATGATGGTTATATATACAAGATGAAAGACGATAAGATAGTTCAACATCTGAAATATAGCAATAAAGCCAAGACAATAGGTTTATCAGATATTGTGGATATTGATGCCATCAAAAATGGAAGCCAGGACATCATTTATACAGATACTACACAAATTCTTGATTTGGTTACCGGACAACAAGTCATTGTCAGAAAAGGCAAAGGCTTGACGATTACGAGCCAAACTCACAAAGAGCTCTATACCTTATCCGAGGACAATGGTTTAACCACCAACTCCATCAACTGGGTAAGCGACGATGGACATGGAAGAGTCTGGTCTGCTAGCGAGAATGGTATAAACACCCTGAGTATTCCTTCCTCCTATTCTCATTTTACAGAAAACGAAGGCTTAAAGGGTGAGGTTTATTCCATGACTGAATATGCCGGTAGAATATATGTCGGTACCACCAATGGTCTGTACAAACTTAACAACATGACCTTCCAACCCATAGGTGAGATTGGAAAAACCTGTTGGGCACTTGTCAAGTCCGACAAAGGCCTGTATGCAGCTACCGCCGATGGTATTTATCTGGTATCCCCTGACGACAGCTATAGGCTCATTTCTTCTGCAAGTTCTCTCGGCTTATTCGTCGATGGGCAACGCTTTTATAGTGGTGAGATGGATGGTGTTTACCTTTATGATAATAACACCCGCCAGAAAGTATGTAAGTTGGAAAAGGTCAGCAAGATTATAAAGGGGCACGATGGCACGATGTGGCTACTGAATATTTATGGAGAAATATGGATGAAGCGCCCCACCGATAAAAATTTCTATCGTTATAAGAAGTCCTCCAACAATGAAGAGGTCATCTACTCTATCGTCGACATAGGCAACAAGATTGAGGTTGTCACCTCCGATTCTGATAAGCCATTCCCATTCCCGCTATTCTCTTATCTCGACCAAAAGGGCGTCCTCTGGCTCTCTAATGCTGAAGGCAAATCGCTGTATAGATGGAAGGATGGCTCTCAGTTGAATGATATGACAAAATTGCTTTATCCTCTCAAGAACACGACAGTGCGCGCCATGATTATTCGCGATGAGAACATCTGGATAGGCGGTGATGATGGTGTCACCATCATCAATACCCACGTTGACGACCCGCATATAGCAATCATGCCCAAAATGATGATACGTTCGGTTGAGCTCAATGGCGACAGCATTCTTTGGGGAGGTTATGGTGAGATGCCTACACAATTGCCCGATCTTGACAGCGATGACAACAATCTGATCTTTAAGTTCTCACTTGATTATCTTCCGCTTGTTGGTGAGACGCTCTATCGCTATCGCCTGAACAATGACCAGTGGAGTGCATGGTCTAACGAAAACGAAGCCCGATTCATCAGTCTGCCTTATGGCTCCTATACCTTCAAGGTGGAAGCTCTTGACGCTTTCGGGCGCCAAATCAGGCAGGCATCCATCAATTTCAGTATCGACTATCCTATTTATATGAGGTGGTACATGTATCTGGTATATCTCCTGATAACAGCTTTCTTCGTTTATCTGCTCTTCCAGTGGCGCTTACACAGATTGGAGATAGATAAGCTCCGTTTGGAAAAAATAGTCGAGGAGCGCACAGCTGAGGTAAAAAAAGCCCAGAATCAGCTTATTAAACAAGAAAAGATGGTTACGGTGGGTAAACTGACACAAGGTTTGATCGACCGTATTCTCAACCCACTGAACTACATCAACAACTTCGCCAAGCTCTCAGAGGGACTGGTGAAGGATATCGAAGCCAATATCGATGATGAGAAAGATCAGATGAGCCAAGACAATTACGAGGACACACTCGATGTACTGGGCATGCTACGAGGCAATCTACAGAAGGTTGGCGAACACGGCCAAAACACCACGCGCACTCTGAAAGCTATGGAGGAGATGCTTAAAGACCGCACTACTGGTGTGGTGATTTCCGACATTATCAATATCTTGAAGCAAGACGAAGAAATGGTAAACACCTATTATGCCCAACAGATCAAGGATTACGTCATACAGGTTACTTTTGATTACCCATCTGACCAGATTATGGTAGCGTGTAACCCAGATTTATTGAGTAAGGTGATCATGAGCATGCTCAACAACAGCATTTATGCCATTGAGAAGAAATTCTTGCGCCAGAACTATCAGCCCGAACTTTCACTCAAAACCATCCGTTTTGAAGACAAAGTTTTCATTAAAGTGCGCGACACGGGTATTGGCATTGAGAAAACCATTCTCGATAAAATCTTCGACCCATTCTTCACCACAAAGACCACGGGTGAGGCATCAGGAATAGGACTCTATTTGAGCAACGATATCATACAGAACTACGGAGGCATTATCACCGTCAACTCTGTCAAAGACGAATTCACCGAGTTTACAATCACATTGCCTACCACTAATTAAACATGCCAATGGAACAACAGATCGAACAGCTCAAGCAGCAACTCAGTAGTCAGGAAAAGTTGGCCTCATTAGGTCTGCTCAGTGCAGGTATTGCTCACGAGATACAGAATCCACTGAATTTCGTGATTAATTTCAGTAAGATGTCTGGCAAATTGTTAGAAGACCTGGAGGAGATTGTTGGCGACTTCGAAGATAAGATTCCCGAGGAAGATCGCGAGGATCTTAGTGACATCATGGCCGATTTGAAAGAGAATCTCTCCAAGATAGCTGAACATGGCGAAAGAGCCATCAGCATCATTCGGGGCATCCTGCTCGTATCGCGAGGCAAGGAAAATGAGTTCATTCCTTCAGATGTCTGCAAGATTACAAAGGAATACGTATGGCTTTCTTATCATGCCATGCGTGCCAACTACAAAGGTTTCAATGTCGCCATCCATGAGCAATACCAAGAAGGCATGTCTTTAATCAAGGTCATTCCTCAAGATTTGAGCCGTGCCGTCCTTAATATAATGAACAATGCCTTCTATGCCGTTTGGAGCAAGGCAGAAACCAATCCTGAAGGCTATCAGCCCGAAATCAATGTCAGCGTCAGCACCGAAGGCGACCAGTTCATCATCACCATTGCTGATAATGGTGTGGGCATGAACGATGAGGTTAAGCAGAAGCTGTACGACAACTTCTTCACTACCAAGCCTGTTGGCCAGGGCACAGGTCTCGGCATGAACATCGTTCGTGATATCGTGGAGGTGAAGCATGGTGGCCGTATCACCTTCGAATCTGTCGAGGGCGAAGGTACTCAGTTTACATTCACCATACCTATAAAAAAATGAAGAAAAGGATTACACTGATAATAGGACTGATGGCTATGCTGCTTACGACAGTAAGTGCGCAGGAAATCAATATGCGCCAACTGTATGAGCAGGCAGAGAACGATTATAAGATAGGTAGAATTGAGCGAGCCAAGACTACGCTGGCAAACAACATCGTTCAATTCCCAACTCAGCTTAAAACGAGTGGCTATCGCTTATTGTCGCTCTGCAGCCTGGCCCTCGACGAACCTGAGCAGGCAGAGCAATATGCTGCTCAACTTCTGGAGCTCGATCCCTATTACAGTGTAACGTCCCAGGACCCATTGAGATTTGCCGACATGGTCAATAATATCAAGTCGGGTAAATCTGCAACTATTACCACAGCCTCCAGCCAGGCAGAAACACTTGCTGAGGTACCAGTGCCTACCACCCTCATTACAGAGGAGATGATACGCAACTGTGGCGCACAGAACCTGCAGGGGATTCTGGCTGCATACGTCCCTGGCATGCATATCGTCGACTGTAACGATGATATCAACATCGCCATGCGTGGTATCTATAGTAATGGACAGGAGAAAATCCTCTTCATGATCAACGGTCATCGCATGAACAGCTACTGTACTAACATTGCTGCCCCTGATTTCAGCATCAGTCTTGAGAAAATTCGCCAAATAGAAGTTTTGCGTGGTCCGGCATCCTCTCTTTATGGAGGCGTGGCCCTCACTGCTGTGGTGAATATCATAACCAAACAGGGAGGCGATATCGACGGTGTGCTGCTAAAAGCCGGTGTAGGTAACTATGGACAACTGCGTGGCGACATGATTTACGGCAAACGATATTTCGACCTCGACCTGCTTATCTGGGGAGGAATGTATATGAGCAAGGGTGAGAAGCGCCATG
Source organism: uncultured Prevotella sp. (assembly GCA_905234145.1). Taxonomy (GTDB): domain Bacteria; phylum Bacteroidota; class Bacteroidia; order Bacteroidales; family Bacteroidaceae; genus Prevotella. The sequence continues at coordinate 44,380 of CAJOGK010000011.1, forward strand.
TAGAGCCAAGCGATATCATTTATGATAATCCTGTCGATGAAGTGACAATCGGCCACATCGGCGACAAGCCTTCCTACGACTTTGGCTTGCAGATGAAGTGGAAAAACCTGCAGTTCCTTTATGAAACCAACTTCTCTCAGGTAGTAGCCCCCTTTGGTATGACCACACTGGCCAAGCCCTATCAAATAGAAAAGTATCGCACGTTTAACGGTATATCGCCCAGTTTCGCGACCAATTCGCACCATGCTGACATCAGTTACCAGCACACCTTTGGAAAAGTAAACCTCAAAGGCACCGTCACATACGACAACAGCGATCTGACGCATTATCAGGTCATATACGACTACCCGATACTAGAATTTGCAGAAGTAATGGGATTCTCCCCAGAATTGGCTGCAATATTCAGCAAAGGAGGAGTCTCCCGCTATATCAATGGCCAAGAATACACCTACGGTGCCCAAATCAAGGGTGACTACAGTTATATCAACAAAGGGTCACACAAAGGTTTTCTTAGCTTCGGCGTAGAATACTCTCACTTCCAGCTCACTGACGTGCGCTATCAGTTAGGCTATGATTTCAAGACAACCACACCTGAGAACTCATTGCTACAGGAGACTGGTAAAGGTCATGAAGATTGTTACAATGCGTTCATCCAGTTAAAGCATCAGTGGAAGTCTCTCATCTTCAATGCCGGCTTACGTTATGACCATAAGCGCCGTTACGACGAGTCATTGGTTAATGAATTTTCGCCTCGTGTAGCACTTATCCTGCTCCGACCTAAGTGGGACTTAAAGCTAAGCTACTCTAAATCGTTTGTTGATGCACCCTATCTTTATCGCAAAACCAACGATTTCCTACCTTATATAGTAGGAGATGAATCAGAACCGACAAAACTTAATTCCGAAACTGTACATTCACTACAACTCACATTTGCCGCGCATGAATGGTTCAAAGGATTTAATTTTGAGGTAAACGCTTTCTACAATCGTGCCAACGACCTGATTATCACCCATATTCTCAACTATAAGAATGGTGGACTCAACAAAAGTGCCGGTCTGGAGATGATGGCCAATTACCGACACCCCAAATTTACAGTCGACTTCAACCTGTCATTGATCAAGACCTTCGAGTCAAAACTCTTCGATGCAAACGTTGGATTGGGGGATATTTTTCCTGAAGATTATGAGATCCCCTATGTTACCACAGGTGTCGACGATAATAACAATACGCCATATGTTATGTCGAATGCTGTGCTCTCATGGCAAGCCACTAAACATCTCAAGCTCCATACCCATCTTCAATTCACTGGCAGGCAAACCACCTACAACACCGATATCATAAATCTCATAAGTTTAATGAAATGGGAGGAACTCGCTGTTGATGCTTTAGAAAAAGAAGATTGGCAGACGGCTCAGTTCTATCTTGAGCAAGCTCTCGAATCATGCAATCACCTCATCTATCATAAGGAGATGACATCTCGCTTCATAGTCAATCTGGGAGCGGAATACCAGATAGGAAAGTTCACCCTGGGTCTGAACATTCATAACCTGCTCAATCATCACTATTTCCAGAGTGGCATGAACACCAAACTGGTCCCTCAAAAAGGCAGATGGTTCATGGCATCAGTCGCATACAATTTTTAAACAACTAATAAAAAATACAATTATGAAGACTACATTCAGAGAAGAAGACAACAATTTCGTTATGGAATTCGAAGGCCGTCTCGACACGGTGGCCAGTCTTAAAACAGCCGAAGAAATGGAAGTGCTCTACAACAGCAAGGGCCACGACATCATTCTCGATCTTTCCAAGCTCGAGTACATTTCATCTTCAGGCCTACGCTTGTTCCTCAATCTGGTAAAAGAGACCCGTCCTAACGGATCCCACATCTTTGTTACTGGCGCCAGCGAGCATATCCGCCAGGTATTTGCCATGACAGGCTTTATGCGAATCTTCGAGTTCAAATAAATCACCTATTCATGACAAAAGACGAAAAAGAGGAACTTGAGCAACTCCGCCAAGAAGTGGAACAGCTCAGAGATGTCAACAAGCGCCTTGTCGACGGTAGCGAACAGCTGATAGCCCGTAATATGATGTTGACTGAAAAGCTCGACATCTATTACGAGGTACGTCGGCGTATTGACTGGCTGAAGGATCTGGTTCGTCGCCATAAGGAATTTATGGCTCAAGCCGACCTTCGCAACGACGAGGAGCTGCTGGCCGTTATAGAAACCCGTTTGGAGAACGAGAATGTTGTCCTGACACCGGAATTCGGCATTGCCGATGTGGCCCAACTGGTGGGCACCACACAAACACGCATTGCTGAACTCTACAAACAGAAGACCATCTACCACTCGGTCGACAAGTACCTCGATTTCTTGCGTCTCATGCGAGCCTTAAACATCATCAAAGACAAACCAGGCTACAGCATCGAGGCCATCGCCATTGAGGCTGGTTTCAATAGCGTTCGAACCATGCAGCGAAAAATCCAAGAGGCCATCGGTCTAACACCAGGCCAGTATCGCGAACTGGTCAATCCTACTTAAAAGTATTTTTAAACTATCATTACTATTTACAAACTTATTAAACAATTATTAAAATGAAAAATGTACCTGTAATTAAAATCGGTATTGTGGCTGTTAGCCGCGACTGTTTCCCCGAGTCATTGGCAGTTAATCGTCGTAAGGCCGTTATCGCTGAGTATGAGAAGAAATTTGGTAAGGAGGGCATCTACGAGTGTCCTATCACCATTGTTGAAAGTGAGATCCACGCTCAGCAGGCTCTTGAGGACGTGAAGAAGGCTGGCTGTAACGCACTCTGCGTTTATCTGGGCAACTTCGGTCCTGAGATCTCTGAGACCATGATCGCTGACTGGTTCCAGGGTCCCACCATGTTCTGCGCTGCTGCTGAGGAGACTCAGAAGGACCTGATCGACGGTCGTGGCGATGCTTACTGCGGTATGCTGAATGCCAGCCAGGCTCTGAGCCTGCGCAAGACGCGCGCCTATATTCCTGAGGAGCCCGTTGGCAACGCAGGCCAGTGCGCTGAGATGATTCACGAGTTCCTGCCCATCGCTCGCGCTATCGTTGGTCTGCAGAACCTGAAGATCATCAGCTTCGGTCCTCGTCCAAACAACTTCCTGGCTTGTAACGCTCCTATCCGTGCCCTCTATGATCTCGACGTGGAGATTGAGGAGAACTCAGAGCTTGACCTGCTCGAGGCTTTCCAGAAGCACCAGGGCGATCCTCGCATCGACGATGTAGTGAAGGATATGGTTGCTGAGCTCGGCACAGGTAATAAGATTCCTTCAGTGCTGCCTAAGCTCGCTCAGTATGAGTTGACACTGACAGACTGGATTGAGGCTCATAAGGGTTCTCGTCAGTTCGTGGCTATGGCTAACAAGTGCTGGCCTGCTTTCCAGACCATGTTCGGCTTCGTGCCTTGCTACGTGAACAGCCGTCTGACTGGTCGCGGCATCCCCGTAGCTTGTGAGGTTGATATCTATGGCGCTCTGTCAGAGTACATCGGCACCTGCATCAGCCAGGATGCTGTTACCCTGCTCGACATCAACAACACCGTTCCTCAGGATATGTTCGAGGAGAGCATCAAGGGCAAGAAGTTTGCTTGCGACAGCTACACCGAGAAGGAGATCTTCATGGGCTTCCACTGCGGAAACACCGCTTCAAGCAAGGTTTGCAACTGCCAGATGTGCTTCCAGCGCATTATGGCCCGCGCTCTGCCTGTAGAGGTAACCAACGGTACACTGGAGGGTGATATTCAGCCAGGTCTGGCTACAGTATATCGTCTGCAGTCAACAGCCGACACCCGTCTGCGCGCTTACGTTGCACAGGGTGAGGTGCTTCCTGTAGCTACACGCTCATTCGGTTCTATCGGTATCTTCGGTATCAAGAACATGAGCCGTTTCTACCGTCACGTTCTCATCGAGAAGCACTACCCACACCACTGCGCTGTGATGTTCGGCCATCAGGGCAAGTATCTGTGGGAGGTTCTCAAGTACATGGGTATTCCTGTTGACGAGATCGACTACAACTTCCCGAAGGGTAACTTCTATCCCACAGAGAATCCATTCGCATAAAAAAACTCAACCCCCGCTCAATTTGGCGGGGGTTTTCTTTGCTTTCTTATTTTTTTTGCTTATCTTTGCACACAAATCAATCATCTATGGACTGGAAACTAATCATTGTCTTCGCACTTTTCGTGCTGTTTTGCATCGGACTTTACTTTATTCGTCGTGGCTATCTTAAAAGACTGAGCCGTGAGGTAAAGCGTGCTCAGAATAGTGAGCGCATCAAGAGTATCTTCCTGGCAAATGTCAGTCATGCCCTTCGCACGCCACTGAATGCCATTATCGGATTCAGTGATGTTATCCTGAAAGAACAGGAAAAAGGCGATATCGATCCAGAACAACTAAAAGAAGCTGCAACCCATATCAATAAGAACGGCCATCAATTGCTTTTCTTCATCCAGCAATTGCTAGAGCTGTCGAACTTCGAAAGCAGCGTGCTCACCTTTTCTTTAATAGAGGTGAATCTCGCAGAGCTGATGGCTTCTTATCGTCGCGAGGCTTTGCACGAAACCAAGCCTGGCGTATCTGTGCTTGTACGTTCCAGTCTATCGCCCCATTGTAAAGGTACACTCGACACAAACCTGATGCACCAGCTGATGATGCACCTTTTGCGCAATGCCGCCCATTACACCAAGGAGGGCACTATCACCATCAATTACGAATACGAGCGCAAGGGCATGCGAGTAACCATTACCGATACGGGTGATGGTATACCGAAGGAGTATTTGGAGAATATCTTCTCTTTGCTGCATCTTGAAGATGCCCTCACCTTGGATAATCGTGCCACAGAGCTCGGCCTTTCTATCTGCAAGGCCATCGTCGATAGCCTAGGAGGCGAAATTTCGCTTAACTCCGAGCTTGGTAAGGGTACCACCGCTACCGTTTGGTTCCCCTGCCGCATGCGCGACATGACAAAAGATGTAGTGCTCGACTAAGGGCGCAAAGGGGTCAGGAACCTCTGCGCCCTTCGATCACTCTCAAAGTCAAAACTCTAGTCGCTCAGGGCCTTAACCAGTTTAACCCAAATCGGTCGTTAGGTCCAATTAGTTCGTGTGATGTCAAAGTTTTCAGTTGTTCTCCAGAGTCCAAGGAATGCCTGCCGCTGATTCATGGTCCT